>NZ_CAKQBI010000011.1:0-115455 GCF_934216135.1 uncultured Rummeliibacillus sp.
GTGACTTTATTCTATCAAGAAAAGGTCTTCCTTTTTCTATTAAAATTTCTATTTACACAAAATATTTTATACTCTCCTATAAACACCCTGTTTAATTATGGATAAAATAAATTTAATATAGTAAGTATCAAGAAATTTTCCAATAGAATAGTGGGAATAGGACTATTCGGAGCTGAAATTAGATAATGAATACAGTATTACTAAGTTATTGAATAGTAGTAAAAATGAGATTAAATCCTGGCATGATAAAAACTTTGAGATCGTGCAATACTTTTTATAGTTTTATTGCTCAGTTCATGTATTTGTGAAACCTCATACCCATTTAACTCGTAGAAAAACTTAGAAGGTATAAAGATACTACCGTTATCATTCATGAAATTCTAAAAATAAGAAGAGAAGAGTGAAGCTAATGGAAAATAAGGCGTATATTGAGTTGTTGCAGATAAATTATGATAAAATCACTAACTATTTAAGTTGGACGGTTGATAAACGAATTTTATTAATGTTGGCAAGTCATTATAGTGCGATGGGGAAAACCTTTTCTTATGCATCATTTGAAACAGTCATTGATGAAATAAAAAAACAAACAAGCTGGTTTTCTACTTTACGTAGTAGTAGCAACCTTCTTTATAGTGTTGCAATGTTGCTAGATGGAAAAAAAGAGCCACAACAATCAGTAAGTGAATTAATCAAGAACGAGGAGATTCTAAAGCAGGCGAATTTCAAACGATCTGTATATAGCTATATTTCAGCTCTTTTTTTAACAGAAGATTTGGAACAAAAGCAAATACATGCTGAGAATGCAAAAAGATTGTATGATGATATTCGTAAACGCCACCCTTTCTTAACATCGCATGAAGATATGGCGTATTCAGTATTACTAAGTAACAATGAAGAAGAACCTGAACTCCGTGCAAAAACGATGAATCGTTATTATACAGAACTACGAAATAATAATTTTTCATTAGGAAATCATTTGCAATGGCTTTCTCAAATTATGACCATTAACAGTCCTGATTATCAAGAACACATGGTACCTTATATTGTTCAAATCCGTAGTGACCTCATACAGCGAAATGTTAAATTGAAGAAGGAACATTATCCTTTACTCGGTTTTTTAGCTATAGCAGGTGCAAAAACAGAGCATATTGATCAACTCACAGCTCTTTACGAAGAAGTAACAAAGATGAAGTTATTCCGATGGTATAAAAGTTTGGCATTCAGTACTGCTTTGCAAAAGGTCCTTCCTGAACTTGCAAATTTAGAGGAATCCTTTGATATGAGCGTGGTGAACAATTTAGAAATGCTAATGCAAGCTGAACAGGCGATGATAGCGACTACTACTATTGCTACCGTAGCAGTAGCATCTGATACATCGGGTGAATAAATGCTGATTATTATTTTTTAGGAATTAAATTACATTGTTTCTAGGTAACTACTATTTGTGCTATAATTTAATCAAATGAAAATATAGAGGTTCTAGCATACCCTCTCTAAAAAAACTAGGAAACAGTACTGCTTTCTTAGTGGTACTGTTTTCTTTTTGGAAAGAAGAACCTTTCAAATTTTTAGATACAGTTTATTTGTTTAGTAGTGATTAAAAATAAAATAATCTAGAAAGGATTTGATTTTATGCTTCAACAATTTTATCCGCAACCGCCTTCTCATCCATATCCATTTGAATTAAATAAAGATATGCATTTTGCTGCGGCTCATTTTATTCCAGATGAAAGAGCTGGAAAGTGTGCTTTCACTCACGGGCATACCTATTTTGTTAACCTTACGATAGCAGGTGAACAGTTAGATGAAATGGGCATGCTTGTGAACTTTAGTGATTTGAAAAAAATCGTTCATGATAAATATGATCATCAACTATTAAATGACTTCCCTGAATATAAGAAGAGAGCTCCATCAACGGAGGAAGTTTCTAGGCAAATATATCAGTTAGTAGAGACTCATTTGGTAACCTTACCAAATAAGCCGAAATGTTTACAAGTAATTGTTAGAGAAACACCGACATCGTATTGTATTTATCGTCCGAAAAGAGAAGAGAAGGCATGAAGATCCCGGTAATTGAAATTTTTGGTCCAACCATGCAAGGAGAAGGAAGAGCAATTGGGCAAAAGACAATGTTTGTTCGGACAGCGGGGTGTGATTATCGCTGTCATTGGTGTGACTCTGCTTTTACATGGGATGGGTCTGAAAAAGATCGAATTCGTTTATTAGATGCAGAAGAAATTTATGATGAATTAAAAGAAATAGTGGGAAACAATTTTCAGTACGTTACTATTAGCGGTGGGAATCCTGCTCTTATTGGAAAACCAATGGCTGAATTTATCCAATTATTGCGAAAGGATAATATTAAGGTGGGGATAGAAACACAAGGTTCAAGATGGCAAGATTGGTTTGGATTTGTTGATGATCTTACTATTTCTCCAAAACCACCTAGCAGTGGCATGGAGACGGATTTAATTATATTAGATGAAATCATTAGCCGGCTTCCTCTAGATCTACTTAGCTTGAAAGTAGTTGTTTTTGATGACAATGACTTTCTATTTGCAAAAAAGATTCACAAACGTTATCCAGATGCTGAGTTCTTTTTATCAGTTGGCAATCCCAATCCAAATGAAACAGGTGATATTTATCCAAGACTATTAAAATCACTCGAATGGTTATGGGAGAAAGTCATCAAAGATCCAGAAATGAACACTGTTCGTGCATTGCCACAATTACATGCATTAGTTTGGTCTAATAAGCGCGAAGTGTAGATGTATCGTATTCTTTTGATGACAACCATCACCGCGGATAAAATTGTTACTAAAAGATTCTTATTCTCTAGGGAGAGAGAATAAGAATCTTTTTTTGTGTGTAGATGTTACGATGAAAACGATTGGAATTGTACTGCCACTATAATATCGAAAATATTTACTGAATTTCTTTAAGTCTACTCTGTTAAATTCCTATTACGAGCTAATAGAAATGAATGAGTAATCTAGCATTTCTGATCAGATTAGTTTCTTTTCTTTCTGTTAATTTATCCATTCTAATTTGATGTTAAAATATATTTTACCTAAACTTATAACCTTTCTATTACTTGAGCTACACCATCTTCGTTATTAGATCTAGTCACAAAGTATGCTCTTTCTTTTAGTTCAGGTATTGCATTTTCCATAGCAATTGGAAAGCCACATGAATTAAATAATCCTAAGTCATTCCAATCGTCACCGAAGACCATTACATTACTTAATGAGATATTCAATCGAACACAAAGGTTTAAAACTGCTCTTTCTTTAGAAACGTCTTTTGCCATAATTTGAATTAGGGTTCCTGCATCAGTACAGACGGCATTTACTTTTTGTTCAAATTGTTTTTTAAATTTTTCATAGTCAGGATAATGGGTGATTAATATTTTCGATGCACTTTTCTTTTTTAATTCATCCAGAGGGAGGATTATTGGATTTATGACTGCATTCATAGCCTTGCTATAATCTTTGGACTTGTTGCTATACCATATATCTTCAGACTCGATGGAGAGGCTGGTTTCAGAAGGACGATCAGATAGAAATGTTATTATTTCCTCTACTATAGCCGACTCAATTGGATAATGCTCTTTGTAACCTTTAGCTTCGTCAATTATTAAAGCCCCATTATAATAGACAATAGTTGATATTTCTCGCAGTTCTTGGGGGAGAAATACTTTAACTGAACGTGGAGCTCTAGCTGTAGCAAATATAACAGTAATTCCTTTCTTATGAATCTGCAAAATAGCTTTTTTGCTTCTTTCAGTTACCTCTTTTCTTGAATTTAATAGAGTTCCATCTAAATCAAAAACTACTGCTTTGATCTTTTTAGCTACTTCCATGTTGGTATCACCTTAGCCTTTTAGTTTTGTTTAATCCATGGCAATAAATTTCTTTCAATGAACTAATATAGATCATTTTCTTTAATATACTTCAGTTACGCTTTCAATATATTATAAATTATTTTGAACTTTAAAAGTTAAATTTGTAAATTCACTATCTGTAATTCAATTATGGCACTAATCAATTATCAAAATTTACAATCCTATTAAAAGAGATTAATATTCTCCTGCTATTATTGACTAGAAGTCTATTAATAGAGGAGATGTTGGAATTGAAAAGAAAATGGTTATCTGTTCTGGGTGCTTTTGTAATAGTAGCGAGCTTTGCAACAAATGGAGAAACAGCTATGGCTAAAGAAAAATATAAGTATGTGGAAAACGTTGCACATCGAGGTGCTTCTGGATATGCTCCAGAGCATACAATTACTTCATATCAAATGGGAGAAAAACTGCATGGTGATTATATTGAGATTGATTTACAGATGACCAAGGATGGCCAATTAATTGCTATGCATGATGAAAAGTTGGATCGGACAACAGATGGGATAGGCCTTGTAAAAGACCATACTTTAGATGAGATTAAACATTTGGATGCTGGAAGCTGGTTTAATGAAGCATATCCACAGTATGCTAAGCCAGAATATGTAGGGTTAAAGGTACCTACTCTTGAAGAGATTTTCTTGAAATTTGGAAAAAATGCTAGTTATTATATTGAAACGAAATCCCCTAACATATACCCTGGGATGGAAGAAGAACTTTTACGTCTTATAAATAAGTACAATATCAACAAGAAGAAATTACTGGTGCAATCCTTTAGTGCAGATAGTCTGAAAATAATGCATGAATTGGATCCATCATTAAAACTTATTCAATTGTTATCTTATAAAGGAAATGCAGTTATAACAGATGATGAAATCACAAAGATAAAAGAATATGCAATTGGAATAGGTCCTAACCACACGTATTTAAATAAAGAATATATACAAAAAGTAGTTAACAGTGGTCTTGAAGTTCATCCATATACAGTAAATACTAAAGAAAGAATGCAGCAGCTAATTGACTGGGGTGTGACAGGAATGTTCACGAACTTTCCTGACTTACTGAATCAGGTGAAGAAAGGAAAGTAAGTTGAATAGGGGAGAGTTTAATGATGCTCAGAAATATTGATATAACAATATTTCTAAGCATCTTTTAATTTTAAATTAGAAGAGTCTGCATCTTTAGGAGTATTCCTGCAAATCATATCTTTTAAAAAGAAATCTTTCATTATAAGACTTCTTGCTCTAGCTTTAATTGGTGCTTTTGAGAATACAGAATATAGAATAATACTCCTGCAAGTAAGATACTTATTATACCGAAAGTAATTGCGGTTGTTTGAAGGGTAAACCATTCTGCAAAGAGACCTAGTAATATTGTAAATAATATTTGTAAGATACTTTGAAAAATGTTTGCGATACTACCAAAACGACCCATCAATTCGGTTGGCACACTTTGTTGATAAAGTGTTTCGTAACCTGTGTTACTAAATGCCATAAAAAAGCCAAGTAAAATAAAATTTATAAGCGCCCATAAACTTATCGTTGATGCATAGAAAGCTGTATAAAAAAGCATGGTAAGGATCATGCCAAAAGCCAAATAGGAAAGAGAAGACAATTTTTTGGATAAGCTTGCTGCTACAATTCCCCCTAAAATAGCTCCTGCTCCAGCAATACTTACAAATGTTCCGTATAAGCTATCTGAAAGTGCTAAGTCCTGCTTCATGAATGTTGCTTCTTGAGAATCAAGAGCAAATGCAATCATTAACGAAGATTGATATAGAAAATAAATCGATATAAATAATTGTTTTTTTCTGATGAAAGAAACTACTGTTATGTAATCATTTTTGAACATTTGCCAAGTAACACGTGGCTGTAAATCACCTTCACCACCCTCTATATTGGGGAGAAAGAAAATGGTCATTGCACAGATTAAGAATGTAAAACTATTAAACCAAATTGTCACAGTTGTATTAAAAAGCATGATGAGGAGACCTGCGATTGCTGGTCCTACTAAAAAGGCACCGGAATTAAATGTGCCAAGTAAAGCGTTGAATCGTTGCCTGTCTTCAAAATATACAAATTTTGTAATATAAAATGTACTACTTGGTCCAAAGAAACTACTCGCAATATTTGTTAAAAATACGAATGTATAGATGAGCCAGATAAAGTCCATAAATGGCATACAAAAAACGATAAGCCCTCGTAATATATCTGTTATAATCATTAATCTACGTTTATTCATACGATCAATAAAAGAGCCTGCCACCAAGTTTGTTAATACTCTTGCTGTGGGTCCTACAACAAAGATTCCTGCCATTGCTGCAGGAGATTTTGTTAAATGCCATACAAATAAATTAAGCGCTACAAGGTAAATCCAGTTTCCTAAATTAGAAAAACCTAAACCAACTAATAACAGCCAATATTTTCGAATAATTTTCATGATGTATCCCCCATTAAAGGTTACTAACCCATTATTAGTTCTTTAGCTTTTCTAAAACTTTGTCAACGTCATCCCATATATATACTATTTCATCGAGTATTTTCCCACCTATTTTGACTTGAACTGTTTTGTAAAGCTTTGCACCATAATATTCATAAAAATAGCGTGTTTTGTTCTCGGCTAATACTTCGACAAAAATGCTTTGATAGCCTAATTGTTTAATCTTTAGAAACAGTCGTTCTAGTAATTTCCTTCCTATACCTTTTCCTTGATATTCTTCAAGTAAATAGATGGATGTTAAGTCACTTGAATTGGGTATTGTATTCGTGTCTCTTTTCCAGAAATCTGCAAAGCCAATAATTTCCCCTTTAGTATTCTCTGCTACTAATAGAAAGTTGTCTTTTCGTTCAATATTATGTATCCATAGTTCAGTTCTTTGCTCATATGATAAATTGTTTAAAAAGTCATCTGGAATAATTCCTTTATAAGTAGTTCTCCAGCTATCTACATGAACTTTTGCGATTCCTTTTGCATCATGAATGGTTGCCTCTCGTATTTTCATATAAAAAACACCCCCGACCTAAATTTTGCTTAGGATTTGATATTAATGAATGAATTCGATATAGATGTTTAAATACCTGTTAAATATATTTATTTAACAAATTAAAGAACATAAAAAAGCATCTATAAAGAATACTCAAAGATTCTTTATAAATGCTTTTCTGGGACTTTAAAAATTGTTTTATAGCAAATTATAGTTTTTTTACATATTTAGAACGTATATAAAGGGCGCCAAATCCATCGGCTTTTCCTTCTAAGTCATGACCATCTACATCAACAAATCGGATATTTTTAACTTTTGTTCCTATTTTGATATTCGATGTTGCACCTTTGACGTTTAAATCTTTTACAACGGTAACGGTGTCTCCTTCTGATAAAGGATTGCCCACACTATCGCGAATAATGCTTGCTTCTTCGGCAACTTGTTGTTCGTGAGCTGTCCATTCGTGTGCACATTCTGGGCAAACAAATAATGCTCCATCTTCATATGTGTAGGTCGATTGACATTGTGGACAATTTGGGATTCGTTCCATGTACTTTCCTCCAATTAGTGTACTTTTCCTTTTTAGATTGCCATAGATTGCTTATTTCTACAATGATATTTTTGTACAAATATATCAGATTTGCAAAAATGTCCTTAATTCTGTCATTTGTTCTGCAGCTTGTTCATATCCCATTTGATAATTTGTGCGAATTTGATTTAGATCTTTTTCAAAGCTATGAAGTGCAGTTGTAGGACGGAAGATAAATGCTTTTCCTTCTGCTTCTAGTTGTTCGCAGTAGTCTAATGATTCATTATAATGGTCGACGCGTGTTTCCATACTTTTGACGATAGCAGGATAGCGTTTTTTGAGAAGTTTCATCGCAATTTTGCTTTGACGATCTAGCTTTTTACGATAACCTTTTGGGCGAGTTAGGATAATAACATGCTTTTTAAAACCTTCATCGACGGTATGGCGAATGGGAATTGGTTCGGCTAGTCCTCCATCATAGTAAGGGATGCCATCTAACTTAATCTCTGGAAAGAGTACAGGAATAGCACATGTAGCTCGGAGCATCATACATTTTCTATCCATTTCTAGAGCGTCTTTATATTCAACTTGTCCTGTATGGGCATTGGTTACACCGAATAATAATTGACCGTTGTATTGTTGATAGGTATCCCAATCGAATGGATAGAGTTCATTTGGAATTGTATCGTATCCAAATTCTAAACCAAATAAGCTTCGTTCAGTAAAAAAATTACGCATGCCCATATAACGTTTGTCATGACGATAATTTAATAATGTGTATACCATACGTTCTTTTTGTTGAGAAACATAAGCAGATGCATTAATGGCTCCTGCCGAAATCCCAACAATATAAGGCATCATAATCTGGTGATCTAAAAAAGCATCTAACACACCACCAGAGAAAAGCGTCCGAAAAGTACCTCCTTCTAATATTAAACTTGTATTCTCTACATTTACTTGTAACATGGTATCCTTCTTTCTAGTAAAGAGATAATTGTCCTGAATGATTATCTGTTAGAATTTAGAGCTGTACTCGATTCTTAGTATTTTCTTTAGTTTAACATCTAATATTAAAATTTAATAAGAATCATCTTATATAATGTAATAAATTATTAAAAACTATTGATTGTATAAAGTAATGGCAATTTGTAAATTCTGGTTTTAGTAGACCATGAATATAGGAGGTTGCCAGTATGTATATGCGAACAGAACATAAAATTATTTATTGTTACAATTGCAAAGCGAATACACTTTATCATCACAAAGATACACATGGAAACAGTTATGTAGAAAGCCATTGCGCGGAGTGTGGTTGGTTAGAATGGCAGAATAGGGCTGTAGAGCGTGAAAAACAGAAATGGATTGAATTTAACAATAAGAATGGTTTAAATGTCAAAATACCAATTTTTAAAACTGATGTTCAATTTGAGGATGATTCGGAGGCAAATTCTTTAGAAATGTAAATATAGCATATTATCTTGAAATTATTAAGGAGCTCCATCACATAGGGCTCCTATTTTTTTGAAAATAAGGTTTTACTATATACATAAGAAAGTGGATAATATTAGCAATACGAAGAAGTTAATAATTAAAAAGTGGGGAATTTAAATGAAAAGCTATGGACAAGATTTATTTAAAGGAGCAGCAAAATATTATTCGAAGTATAGACCGTTATATCCAGCTTCTTTAATAAGATTCTTAGTTAAGAGATTTTCTTTAGATGGTAATGGGAAAATGCTGGATTTAGGTTGTGGTACAGGTCAATTAGCGCTTAGATTCTCTGATTGGTTTGAACAAATTGTTGGAATAGATCTAGACCTCGAAATGATTCAGGAAGCAAAAAGGTTAACTACAGAATTAAGAGCTGAGAATATGAATTGGTTTAATGGAGACATAGATAGCTATCGAGAAAATTATAAAGAACCCTTTAGATTGGTCACAATTGCAAAAGCATTTCACTGGATGGATCGTACAGTCGTACTTGAAACATTATATGACATGGTTTCTTTAAATGGCGGTGTAGCAATCATCGATAATTATTCGCCAAACAAAGTAGTCCTACCTTGGCAAGAGAAAGTTAATGAAGTAGTTCAACAGTGGTATGGTGAAGAAAGAAGAGCAGGAAATACTACATATTCACATCCAACAATAAGCCATCAAGAAGTGATAGAAAAATCACCTTTTGATTTAGAAGTATATCAAATGCCAACTTATGATCAAATATGGACAGTCGATTCGATCATTGGCAATATCTATTCAACATCCTATGGCAGTAAACGATTTTTAGGAGAGCGTGCTCAACTATTTGAAGATCATTTAAGGGAAGAATTATTGGCTGTAAATGAAACAGGAATCTTTAAAGAAAAGATTGAAACATCGGTTAAATTAGCTATAAAAAATGGATGATTGACTTATCTTAAATTCTGCCATGATAATGGCATCTATTCGCTTTTTTAACCGGAAATTTGGTAAAGTAGAGGGTAGTTATATAAACTATCATAGGAGTTTTGAATATGAAAAGACGTCCACCACGATTACACAAAGGGGATACTGTAGGAATTATTGCACCTTCTAGTCCTCCAAATATAGAAAGATTAACGAAAGCTTTAGATTTTTTAGATGAATTAGGATTGCATTATGTGTTAGGTAATACCGTTCAGCTACATAATCACTATTTAGCGGGTACCGATCAAGAGCGTGCACAAGATTTACAAGAAATGATTGAAGATCCAACTATTAAAGCAATTTTTTGTGCAAGTGCAGGCTTCGGTGCTGCAAGAATAGCTGATAAGATTGATTATTTACTATTAGAAGAAAATCCTAAAATTTTCTGGGGCTTTTCTGATATCACATTTTTGCATACTGCAATCGGTATGTTTTCTGATATTGTCACTTTCCATGGTCCTACCTTATCAAGTATTGGCCGCGAAAATGTAACGGAACGTACAAAGCATATGTTTGAACAATTATTCCAACCTGCAGAAATTCACTACGATGAAAGTATTTCACCACTTACAACAATTTGTGGCGGAGCAGCTCGGGGTGAGATAACAGGTGGAAACCTAACATTAATCGCGAATAGTTTAGGAACAAAATTTGAAATTGACACTGCCGGGAAGATTCTACTAATTGAAGATATCGGTTTAGAGCCAGCTCAAATCGACGGATTGTTGAACCAATTGAGACAAGCACGTAAATTCGAACAAGTAAAAGGTATTGTTATTGGCGAATTTACTGAAATACATCCAAGAGAATACGAAGATTCGCCAAGTTTAGACGAGCTATTTGAATCCTACTTTAAAGATTTAAATATTCCAGCCGTGAGCGGTTTTAAGATTGGTCATTGCGAACCGAATGTAGGAATTCCGTTAGGCGTAGATGTCCTATTAGATGCAGAAAACAAAGACTTAGCTATTCTTCCTGGAGTAGAGTAGCGTACAAAATAAAATCCAATTTTCATATGAGAATTGGATTTTTTATTTTGCAAAAGGATTATTTATTGTATTTTATGTAAAAATAAAGTAATGTCATATTTTCTTACGTATAAATAATTGAATATTCTAAATATTTTTGTTAATCTAGCAATAAGGACAGCAAGATTGATAGGGGGAGAGATTAATGAAATATTTTCTTTCAGTAGATATGGAGGGTATTACGGGGTTACCTGATTATACTTTTGTCACATCATCAGAGCGAAACTATGAAAATTCCAGAAGAATCATGACGCAAGAGGCGAATGCAATTATTGAATCTGCATTTAAAAATGGAGCTACTGAAGTATTGGTGAATGATAGTCACTCTAAGATGAACAATTTATTAGTAGAAGAGTTGCATGAAGAAGCAACTCTAATATCCGGAGATTTTAAGCAATTTTCGATGGTACATAATGTTGACTCAAGTTTTGACGGTGTCTTATTTGCTGGATATCATGCACGCGCAGGTATGCCAGGGGTAATGAGTCATTCAATGACATTTAGTTTTCGAACAATCTTTATAAACGATGTAGAAATAGGAGAAATTGGCTTCAATGCATATGTGGCAGGGTATTATGGGGTACCTGTCATTTTTTTAGCAGGTGATGATTGTGCATGTCGTGAAATAGAAGCACTTGTACCAGGTGTAGTAACAGCAGCCGTGAAGGAAACCATTTCACGCTCTTGTGTAAAAACACTCCATCCTAAAAAGGCAAGAGAATTAGTTGCTGAAAAAGTAGCTGAAGCAATTGTTAAAAAAGATGACATTAAACCATTAACACCACCAGATAAGCCAGTATTAAAAATTGAATTTACGAATTATGGTCAGGCAGAGTGGGCTGCTTTAATGCCAGGAACCAGAATTATTGAAGGGACTACAATCGTTGAATTTAAAGCAAAGGATATTCTCGAAGCTTATCGTGCAATGTTAGTAATGGCTGAGCTTGCTTTCCAAGCACGCTACTGTTAAAGACATCTAAGAGCACACACAAAGGGGGAGATTTCTATGGTGAAATATATTATCCAGCGCTTTTTGATGATGATTGTGACGATTTTAATCATTGCTACTTTAACGTTCTTTTTAATGCATGCCATTCCAGGATCACCATTGGATAGCGATCGTACAACAAATCCAGCGATTCAAGAGAATTTGGAGAAGTTTTACAAGTTGGATCAACCGCTTTCCTCGCAGTATGTAAGTTATTTAAAATCAATCATAACATTTGATTTTGGACCTTCTATTAAAAAGCCAAATGAGACTGTAAATAGTTTGATCAGTAGAGGATTTCCGATTTCGTTTGAACTGGGCATGGTGACAATATTAGTTGCGGTTATTTCGGGTGTCATTCTAGGAACGCTTGCCGCACTAAGACATAATGGTGTGGTTGACTATTTAGCGATGACGTTTGCGGTTGTTGGGATTTCCTTACCAAACTTTATCTTAGCAACATTAGTAATAAAAGTTTTCGCTGGAGAACTAGGGTGGTTTCCGGCGGCAACTTGGCAAAGTCCGATGCATATGGTGCTACCAACTCTAGCCTTAGCCACAGGACCAATGGCAATTATTGCAAGGTTGACGAGGGCAAGTATGCTTGAGGTCTTGACACAGGATTATATTAAAATGGCAAAAGCTAAAGGACTTAAACCATGGAAAATCATCATCCGCTATGCATTGAGAAATGCGATGATGCCTGTCGTTACGATTATGGGTACAATGCTAGCTAGTATTTTGACAGGAACATTTGTCATAGAAAAGATATTCGCTATACCAGGTATGGGGAAATATTTCGTTGAAAGTATTAACAACCGTGACTATCCCGTCATTATGGGGACAACCGTATTCTATAGTACTTTTCTAGTCGTTATGTTATTTCTAGTAGATATTGTTTATGGCATTCTAGATCCACGTATCAAATTGCATAAAAAAGAAGGTGACGCATCATGACGAATATCCATAAAGTTGAAGTAAAAGATGAATGGTTCAAACCAAAAGAAAAAGGTCTTGAAAAAGTAGAGACAGTTGTTCGACCATCACTTTCTTATTGGGCAGATGCTTGGAGAAGATTACAGAAAAATAAATTAGCGATGATAGGCTTGTTCTTTTTAATATTCTTAGGGGTTGCTGCTATTTTAATACCGATGCTTTCACCACATTCGGTAACAGGTACTGATTTACCAAATCAAAACAAAGCTCCTTCGATGCAACATTGGTTTGGTACCGATGAATTAGGCCGCGATGTATTTACAAGAACATGGTATGGAGCTCGTATTTCGCTGTTTGTAGGTTTAATGGCAGCAATCATCGATGTGACAATTGGCATTATTTATGGTGGTATTAGCGGATACAAAGGCGGTAAAGTCGATTTAGTTATGATGCGAATCATTGAAATCTTATACGGTTTACCGCATTTGTTAGTAGTTATCTTACTGTTGGTTGTCATGGAACCTAGTTTAACGACAATAATCGTGGCTTTAACGATTACAGGATGGGTAGGTATGGCTCGGATTGTACGAGGACAAGTATTGCAAATCAAAAACTATGAGTTTGTTACAGCTTCAAAATCTTTTGGTGCAGGGACGTCTAGAATTATTCGAAAAAATCTCCTGCCAAATACAATGGGACCTATCATTGTTCAAATGACTTTAACCGTGCCAAGTGCTATCTTCTCAGAGGCATTCTTAAGCTTTTTAGGGTTAGGAATCCAAGCACCATATGCAAGTTGGGGCGTGATGGCAAATGATGCACTACCGGTTATCTTATCAGGGGATTGGTGGAGGTTGTTTTTCCCTGCATTATTTATAGCAATAACGATGTTTGCATTCAATGTTTTAGGTGATGGTTTGCAAGATGCACTTGATCCTAAGCTTAGGGGGTGAGAGGGATGACAAGTAAAGTAAACTACGATGAACAACAACTTCAAAATCTCTCCACAAAAGTTGGAAAGAAAATGTTGGAAGTCCAAGATTTGCATGTGACCTTTAAAACGTATGGTGGAGAAGTTCATGCTGTACGTGGTGTTACATTCGATTTATATGAAGGGGAGACATTAGCAATTGTTGGTGAATCAGGGTGTGGGAAAAGTGTAACATCAAACGCAATTATGGGGCTAATCCCACAACCCCCCGGTAAAATATCGAATGGACGCATTTTTTTTAAAGGAAAAGATTTAACAAAATTAAATAAAAATGCCCTGAGGAAAGTTCAAGGTGTAGATATTTCGATGATTTTCCAGGATCCTATGACGGCTCTAAACCCCACTCTGACAGTTGGAGAACAGCTAACGGACGGTCTTAGAACCCATAAATCGATTAGCAAAATCGAAGCAAATAAAAAGGCTATTGAGATATTGAATCTTGTGGGGATACCGAACCCAGAAGAACGCTTAAAACAATACCCTCATCAATTTTCAGGTGGTATGAGGCAAAGGATTGTTATTGCAATTGCTCTTATATGCGAGCCTTTGTTATTAATAGCTGATGAACCGACAACTGCATTAGATGTCACGATTCAAGCACAAATTCTCGAGTTATTCGAAGAAATTCAAGAAAAAACAGGTGTTTCCATTATCTTAATCACGCATGACTTAGGTGTTGTTGCGAAAATAGCAGATCGAATAGCTGTGATGTATGCAGGTAAGATTATCGAAATAGGTATGAAACGTGAAATTTTCTATAACCCAACACACCCATATACAAAAGGGTTACTTAATTCGGTTCCACGTTTAGATTTGTTAGAGGAAGAATTAGAACCAATCGAGGGTACACCGCCAGACTTATTTGCTCCACCAAAAGGATGTGCATTTGCAACAAGATGTCCTTTTGCAATGGAGGTATGTGACTATGTACAACCAGAAACCTCCTATTTAACGACTAGTCATTATACGGATTGCTGGCTGCAAGATGAAAGAGCCAAGGGATTATTCAGTAAATAGGTGATAGGCACTCAGTGCTTCACATAAATATAAAAGGGGAAAGAGGGGAAATGTATGAGAAAAAAATGGCTTCCGCTAGTATTAATGGCACTTTTAACGCTTGTACTAGCAGCTTGTACAGCAAGCAAAGATGCAGGAAAAGATGACACATCTAAAGATGGAGGAAAGAAAGAAGAAAAGGTATTACGTTTAAATAACGGAGTTGAACCGTCTTCTTTTGATCCTTCAGTTGCTTTTGATGCGGTATCGTGGGCTCCATTGAATAACTTAATGGAAGGTCTTGTACGATTAAACGATAAAAATGAACCAGAACCAGCTATGGCTGAAAAAATTGACGTTTCAGATGATGGTTTAACTTATACTTTTACACTTCGTGATAATGCGAAATGGTCAAATGGTGATAACGTAACTGCAGGCGACTTTGTATATGGTTGGAAACATATGCTAGATCCAAAGACTGCATCTCCAGCAGCGTTTTTAGCTTATGTAATTGATGGAGCAGAAAGCTACAATACTGGAAAAGGCAAACCAGAAGACATTGCAATTGAGGCAAAAGATGATAAGACATTTGTAGTAAAACTAAATGCGCCTACTGAAGCGTTCTTGAACATTGTTTCAAATCC
This sequence comes from uncultured Rummeliibacillus sp., assembly GCF_934216135.1. Taxonomy (NCBI): domain Bacteria; kingdom Bacillati; phylum Bacillota; class Bacilli; order Caryophanales; family Caryophanaceae; genus Rummeliibacillus; species uncultured Rummeliibacillus sp. The sequence continues at coordinate 15,442 of NZ_CAKQBI010000011.1, forward strand.
AAGTTTCTTCCCAGTGAACGAAAAGGTAGCAACTGAAAATCCAAAATGGTTTACAGAAGCAGATTCATTCGTTGCAAACGGTCCATTTAAATTAGAATCATGGGATCACGATTCTAAAATGGTTTTTGCAAAGAACGATCAATATTGGGATAAGGATACTGTGAAGTTAGATAAAGTTGAATGGGCAATGGTTAATGATTCGAGCACTGAATATCAAATGTATCAATCAGATGAGCTCGATATTTCAACAGTGCCATCAGAACTCGCTGAACAGTTAAAAGATAACAAAGAGCTAACAAATCAAGATCAAGCGGGTATTGCATTCTACCGTTTCAATGTTGATAAAAAACCTTTCACCAATCAAAAAGTTCGTAAGGCATTTGCTATGGCTGTAGATCAACAAAATATTGTTGACTATGTAACTAAACAAGGTCAAAAAGCTGCTCACGGATTTGTAAGTTATGGTTTAACGAATGCAAAAGGTGAAGATTTCCGTGAAGTAACTGGTGATTTAATCACTTTCAACAAAGAGGAAGCAAAAAAATTACTGAAAGAAGGTTTGAAAGAAGAAGGTTGGTCTAAGATTCCAGCAGTTACATTAACGTATTCTACAAGCCCAGATAACAAAAAAATTGCAGAAGCTCTTCAAAGCCAATTCAAAGAGAATCTTGGTGTAGATATCAAGCTAAAAAATGTTGAACCTGCTGTATTTATGACTGAACAAAAAGAATTGAAACACCAATTATCACGTTCATCATTCTTATTTGACTATGCTGACCCGGTAAATGCAATTGAAAGTTTTGTAACAGACTCCACGATGAACCGCACAGCCTGGTCTAATAAAGAATTTGATAAATTAATCGCAGATTCTAAAAAAGAAACAGATAATGAGAAACGTTGGAAAATGCTTCAAGATGCAGAAAAAATCTTAATCGATGAAGCGCCAATTGTTCCACTTTACTTCTACAACCAATTAGCGCTACAAAAACCGTCTGTAACAGGTGTTGTTCGTCACCCTGTTGGTTATTTAGAACTTAAATGGGCAGATAAAAAATAATAGAATTGCAGTGTCATTCTATGACACTGCAATTTCTTCCTTAAATATAAGTTGAAAGAAAGGGAGAGGTATTTTGAAAAAACGACCAAACAGATTAAAACGTGGCGATACAATTGGAATTATTGCACCTTCAAGTCCTCCAGATCAAAAAAGTTTACATAAATCATTACAATTCATAGAAGCCTTAGGACTTAATTATAAAATGGGAGAATCGGTGAATTCAGTATATGGATATTTAGCAGGAACGGATGACGAACGGTTAGATGATTTACATCAAATGTTTGCAGATCCGAATATAGCGGGAATTATTTGTGCTTGTGGTGGTTATGGAGCTGCACGCTATACGGATCGTATTAACTTTGATTTAATCGCACATAATCCAAAAGTCTTTTGGGGATATTCAGATATTACTTTTTTACATACAGCCATTGAAAGGTATGCTGGTTTCGTGACATTTCATGGACCGATGTTAGCATCAGATGTCGGCAAAGATACTTTTCAGGAGAAATCAGCGAAAATGTTCGAGCAATTGTTCGAGCCAACAGTTCTTCAATACGATGAATCCTTTGCATCAATCGAGACCTTTCATCCAGGACAATGCCAAGGTGAGTTAGTAGGGGGCAACCTGAGTCTATTATCAAATGGTATTGGTACAAAATTTGAAGTGAATACAAAAGGTAAGATTTTAATAATTGAAGATGTCGATGAAGAGCCATACAGAGTAGATTGTATGCTAAATCAGCTTCGTCAAGCTCATAAATTTGATGATGTGGCAGGTATTATTATCGCTGATTTTAGCCATGCAGAACCCCAAAAACGCAAAGTATCACTAACATTAGATGAAGTATTCGAACATTATTTTGGAAATCTTTCAATTCCAATTGTGAAGGATGTCAAGATTGGTCATTGCCAACCACATTTTGCTGTTCCTTTAGGGGCCAATGCATTCTTAGACGCGGATGAAAAAACGATCACAATACAACCAGGTGTCAAATAACAAAATGAGGTGAGGAACAATGATCATTCGTTCAATTGAGACATTTCAAGTAGCAGTACCGTTAAAAAAAGCGTTTAAAACTGCACTCCGAACTGTTACTGTAGCAGATGCAATTTATGTTCGTATTCAAACGCAAGATGGAAGAGAAGGATTTGGGGAAGCGCCACCCACTCATGTGATTACTGGAGAATCTTTAGCAAGTATTCGATTTACGATTGAAGAAGTGATGAAACCTTTATTGATAGGAAGAGATTTACACTATCATGAACAGCTTTTTCAAGAGCTTCATCGTTCAATGGTACGTAATACAAGTGCAAAAGCTGCAGTCGACATGGCTTTATATGATTTATTGGCACAATATGCTGGACTGCCACTATATCAATATTTAGGTGGAGCGAAATCAGAGTTAACAACGGATTATACCGTTAGTGTAAATGAGCCATCTGAAATGGCAAGTGATGCAGTAAATTATGTAAATGATGGTTTTCAAATTTTAAAGGTTAAAGTGGGAATTGGCGAAATTTCCGATGATATAAAACGGATTAAAGCAATTCGTGAAGCAGTTGGACCAGACATCAAACTTCGTTTAGATGCTAACCAAGGGTGGACGCCAAAAGAAGCAGTGCAAGCTATTAAGCAAATGGAACAAGAACAATTGAATATAGAATTTATCGAACAACCAGTATTGGCACATGATTTGGAAGGATTAAAGTTTGTAACAAATCATACTTTAATCCCTATTATGGCGGATGAAAGTGTCTTTAGTGTATACGATGCTAAACGAGTGATTGAGATGAGAGCCGCAGACTTGATCAATATAAAGTTAATGAAAGCTGGAGGAATCTATCACGCGTTGAAGATTGCCACTTTAGCAGCTAGTCATGATATGAAATGTATGACTGGTAGTATGATTGAAACAAAATTAGGTGTTGGTGCAGCCGCTCATTTCGCTGCAAGTCAATCGAATATTGTCTATTATGATTTTGATGCACCGCTAATGTTAAAAGAGGATTTACTAGATGGCGGTATACAATATATAGATTCCAAAATAACATTTAATCCTGCACCTGGTTTAGGTATTAAAAGGGTGAATAAACTTGTGCAAAGGGGGACTTTAAATGACAGCTTCAAGTAATATTTGGCGTTGTGCAGTACCAGTAGCAACAGTTTGGACTTCTGCATCTTCTGTTAGAGATATCGACGCACCAGGTGTTGAAAATCCGGTACATCTTGTAAAGTGGCTTGAGGCATTGCCATATAAGGAACGAGTAGATTTATGTAATGCGAATCGTATTCAAACACAATTGCTTTTTGGGGAAGAAGTAATTGTTGATGAAATAGTAAATGATTGGGCTAAAATTGTGGCAATTCATCAACCATCTAAAAAAGATAACAGAGGTTATCCAGGCTGGGTTCCAGTAACCCAGTTAAAAGAAGGCGGTACAAACAAAATTAAAAACTATGTAATAGTTACCGCTGATAAAGTTCAATTATGGAGTGAAGATGAAAACCCATTAATAGTTTTGCCATTTAATACAATCTTGCCATTACGAGATGAATGTTCAAAATACTATCATGTCGATACTCCGAATGGGAAAGCTCTTTTAGCAAAAAAGGGTGTGGAGATCACAACAAGTAGTACAACAGGAAATCCAACAACAATCGATCAAGCGGTTGCTAAAGGATTAGCATTCTTAGATTTGCCTTACCTATGGGCGGGAATGTCATCTTATGGATACGATTGCTCTGGTTTTACATATAACATGTTGAAAGCATGTGGCATTATTATTCCACGTGATGCAGGAGAGCAAAAAGAAGCAGGTCAAGCAGTTGATAAAGAAAACCAGGAAGAATGGCAAGTTGGAGATTTACTGTTTTTTGCAGATGACTTTGGGAAAGCGCCCGTTCGCCATGTAGGGCTTTACTTCGGAGATGGGAAGATGATACATTCTCCGCAAACTGGAAAAACGGTAGAAATTATTACGCTAGCAGGTACCAAATTTGAAGAGGAACTTTGTGGAGTTAGTCGATATCAAGCAAAATTGGGGTGAGCATCATGAAGGGTGAAGTATTACTATCTGTTGAAAATTTAAAAAAATATTTCGAACTAGGAAAAGGAAATACATTAAAAGCGGTCAACGGTATTAGCTTTGATATTTATAAAGGGGAAACATTCGGTCTTGTAGGCGAATCTGGATGCGGTAAATCGACGGCAGGACGTACTATTATGGGTCTCTATAATCGCACGGATGGAAAAGTTCTATTCGAAGGAAGAGATGTACATGCACAAGTAGGAAAAGATAAAGATCAAATGCTAAAAAATATGCAAATGATATTTCAAGACCCTTATGCTTCTTTAAATCCACGTTCGACAGTATTTGAGATTATTGCGGAACCGATGGAAGTTCACGGATTATATCAAGAGAAAAAAGCTTTACGTGAACGAGTCTATGAATTATTAGAAGACGTGGGTCTAAATAGAGAACATGCTAATCGCTATCCACACGAATTTTCGGGCGGTCAACGGCAGCGTATTGGGATTGCTAGAGCTTTAGCCTTGAATCCTGAATTTATCATAGCAGATGAACCTATTTCAGCGTTAGATGTATCTGTCCAAGCATCTGTTGTAAAGCTATTACAACGTTTGCAAAAGGAAAAAGAACTAACTTACTTGTTTATCGCGCATGATTTATCAATGGTCAAATATATTTCGAGTCGTATTGGGGTTATGTATTTGGGCCAAATGGTAGAGCTCACAAGTTCTGAACAGTTATACCACAAACCGCTTCATCCCTATACGCAAGCATTATTATCGGCAATTCCTATTCCAGACCCAGATATAGAAGAACAAAGGGAGCGGATTATATTAAAAGGTGAATTGCCTAGTCCTATCAATCCACCTTCAGGATGTGTATTCCATACACGTTGCCCGATGGCTAAAGAAGTTTGCAAGCATATGGAACCTCGATGGCAAGAAAAAGAACAAGGGCATTTCGTGGCTTGTCATCTATATGATGATGAGGTTATGAGAGCTGAAAAAGAAGCTTCATCAACTACTGTATAGATGCAAAATAGGTTCTAAAAGTAAAACTTTGAGGCGTAGTAGACAACAAGACCTACACTTTTATAAATACTAAATTGCAGCGAAAGAAGCAAGAAATATTTATGGAGGTGCTCCTTTGGAAAGGGAGGTAAAGAAAGGTTTAATTAAAGTTTTAACCGTGACTATTGTCGGCTGCATTCTTGTATTATTGGTACCAATTCTTTTTCATTATTATTTTTAATTTATCTAACTTTCTTAAATTCAAAATCCACCTCTTGAGATAAGAGGTGGATTTTTTGTTTCTAACTGATATATATTGAGTTGTATTTACGTTGGTATGACAAGGTCGGCTTACAACTAATAATAAGCCTCCTACTCGAAGCTATATTTCGACTTCTCTATGTTCTTTTGTTATTAGAGCAATTGTGTAGTCACCACCGTGAATTTGAGAGAACATTTTGCCAGCAGCATTTAATAATTCTATACTTTCCTCATCTGAAAAAGATGGACGTAAATAGAATAGTTGAATGGCATCAGTTGTATTTTCTGTAACAGCTGTCCGCTTAGAGTCAACGAATGGACTACCGAAAGGTCCTTTTGAATCTTTTGAATGGGCTATATTTTTTAATGAATTAAAACGACCGTTCAAGCCCTCATATCCGGTCTCCTCATTGCCGAGCGCAATCACAATATCTCCATCTATTAAATTTTCATCGTAAATCCCAATAGGAATTTCATATTGAAGAGAAAAGAAATTATTCAAATCTACTGCAGATTGGAAAGGGGTTAAATAGTTTTGTTTGGCAATTCTTCTCATTAAGCTTTCTGCTGAATGACGATAACGATTTTGATCACCACCTAAAGCTTTCCATGTTGAACGCCATTCTTTAATACCAGGTCTTTCTGTAACAGCTTGTTCTTGTAATTCTAGAAAAAGGTTTTCTTGATACAATTGTGTTCTCCCTTTAATCATTTGAGGAGATTCTGCTACTACAATTTTGGTATAATGAATAATGCCGATTTTAAATGCCGGTACTAGATTTGTTAATGATGAGTCCAATGTTATTTTAGTCACTATACATCACCTAATCATATATTTTTTCCAGTTTATCATAGAAAGAGGAGTGAAACCAAATGAATATGACTGAGCTAAAACAAGAGTTCATCGCCTATGCACAAAGCATAGGCGTCGATAAAATTGGTTTTACTTCTGCATCACCATTTATGGAATTAAAGAATCACCTTCGTCGTCAACAAGAATTGGGTTATCAATCTGGTTTTGAAGAATCAGATATAGAGAAACGAACAGAACCTAAACTTTTACTGGAGAATGCGGCAAGTATAATAGCGATTGCGATCGCTTATCCATCAAAGATGCAAAATGCACCTCAAGGAAAAAAAGGTGCAAGACGTGGAATATTTTGTCGTGCTTCTTGGGGCATCGATTATCATACTGTTTTGCGTGAGAAGCTTGCGTTATTGGAGGCATTTCTTCAAGAAAAAGTACCTGAATGTAAGATACGTTCAATGGTCGATACTGGAGAATTATCAGACCGTGCAGTAGCAGAAAGAGCCGGTATTGGCTGGAGTGGAAAGAATTGCGCCGTCATTACACCTGAATATGGTTCTTACGTATACTTGGGTGAGATGATTACAGATTTACCATTTGAATCAGACGAGCCGATGGAAGATCAGTGTGGAGAATGCAGATTATGCTTAGATGTTTGTCCAACAGGTGCGCTTGTTCAGGGAGGACAACTAAATTCAAAAAAATGTGTTGCTTATTTAACTCAGACAAAAGGATTTTTGCCAGACGAATACCGTGCTAAAATAGGTAATCGTATTTATGGCTGCGACACGTGCCAAACTGTTTGTCCAAAAAATAAAGGGAAGAGTAACTGGATACATGAGGCATTTAAGCCCGATCCTGAAGTGGCAAAACCATTACTTGAACCTCTATTAGCCATTTCAAACCGTGATTTTAAAGAAACCTATGGACATATATCTGGCTCTTGGAGAGGCAAGAAACCCATTCAACGAAATGCTATAATCGCATTGGCGCATTTTAAAGAAGTCTCTGCTTTACCTACTTTGATCGAAGTTTTTCAAAAAGATGAGCGCCCTGTTATACGAGGAACAGCTGCATGGGCCATTGGTAAAATCGGTGGTAAAGAGGTAGAAGAAGTGTTACGAGAAGGTCTCATCCGAGAAAAAGACGAGGAAGTTCAATTAGAAATACAAAAAGGGTTAGCGTTTATTAGCGGCCAATAAAAACTAACAATAGTAGGGATTAGCATCACGTCCTGTACGTAAACTTCACATGTATTGAAGTTTCGCTTTATAATTGTTATTAGAAAAATAAAGGAAGTGTCTCGAAGTGTCTTTACACATCGTATTATATCAACCAGAAATCCCTGCAAATACAGGTAATATTGCCAGAACTTGCGCAGGAACAAATACACATTTACATCTAATTCGTCCATTAGGATTTTCAACAGACGATAAAATGTTAAAAAGAGCAGGCTTAGATTATTGGCCAAAAGTTAATATTACTTATTACGATTCTATAGAAGAATTTTACGAAAAAAATGCAGAAGGTACTATCTACTATATTGAAACATTTGGAACAAAAGCATATTCAGATTTCGACTATAGTAACACAGAAGAAGAAATATATTTCATGTTTGGAAAAGAAACGACAGGCATTCCAAAAGAAATCATTCAAGAGCATCAAGAACAATGCTTACGAATTCCACAAAGTGATAATGTTCGTTCTTTGAATCTATCTAATACTGCAGCTATTGTAATTTTTGAAGCCTTACGTCAACAAGGGTTTAGAGGCATGCACTAACAAATATATAAAAAGAGGGCAACCATAAAAGGCTGTCCTCTTTTTATATAAATGATTATTTTTCAGAATACGGTTTGTCTTCATAACCAGCAGTGAAGATTGCAGTTAAGAAAGATAGAATAACTCCAAGTATTAATAATAATTTCATGGAAGTACCCTCCTCATAATAAATGAAAAAGTAAAAGTTCTCTTACAAGTATAGCCCAATTTCACCAAAAATGAAATGTAATTTCCAAACTAAAATATGGCGGAAATTGGTCATTATCTAATCATGATTTTTCAATTCATAACATCTGTATTACTGTACAGAATAAGAATAACCTATTAAAAGGAGTGTTAATCATGTCAAGAGATAAAAAAGCAAAAGAAAATGGATCAATGGCCATTTCATTTGACGATGTTGAAAATCTTGGATGGCAAATGGAAAAACGCAGAAGTGAAACGGAACTAGAAGAAGTAGGTAGAGAGCAAGACCCTGAACAATTTGATGATAATAATAAATAAAAAATAATATTAGTGGAAAAAGTTAAAAAAGCAATTGGAGGAGAAAAATCTCTGTTCCAATTGCTTTTTAAATATAAAGAATAAGGTATTTTAATTATCTTAAGAAAATAAGCTGAATAGCAAATAAAATAGCAAAGAAATATAACAATGGGTGAACCTTTTTTGCATCACCTTTGACTATTTTTAAAATAGGATAAGCGATAAATCCAAAGGCTATACCTGTTGAAATACTTGATGTCAAAGGCATGATTAGAATGATTAAGAAAGCAGGGAATGCTTCATCAAATTTACTCCAATCGATATCTTTGACAGATGCAATCATCAATGTACCTACAATAACTAATGTTGGTGAAGTAATAGCAGCAACGCCAGAAACAGCACCAACTAAAGGACCAAAGAATGAAGAAACGATAAAAAGAATAGCAACTGTTAGAGTAGTTAAACCAGTTCGACCACCAGCAGCAACGCCAGAAGATGATTCAACAAATGCTGAGTTTGGGCTTGTACCAAACATAGCCCCAATTGTAGTACCAAGTGAATCTGCTAAAAGAGCTTTACGAGCGCGTGGTAACTCATTTCCTTTCATCAAACCAGCTTGCTTCATAATACCAACGAGTGTCCCAGTTGTATCGAACAAAGTGACTAAGATGAAGGAGAATACTACACCATATAAACCATAATGGATGACATCTCCAAATGCATCTACTGGGTTCCAGATTAAAATGCCTTTAGGTAAATGTGGAATTGCTAATACCTTTTCAATTTTCAATTGTCCTGTAAATGCAGCGATAATACCGGTTGTAATCATCCCGATAAACAAGGCACCTCTTACATTTCTCACCATTAACACAACTGTAATGATCAATCCAAACAAAGTTAACATAACCCCAGGAGAAGATAAATCACCAAGTTTAACAAGATTACTACTTTCGTCTGCAACAATTACATTACTCATACGCAAACCAAGAAAAGCGATAAATAAACCAATACCTGCAGTAATTGCACGTTTTAAATTTTCAGGAATTGCTGTAATTAGTTTCGCACGAAGAGGAGTTAAAGATAGGATAATAAATATAATACCTGCTACAAAAACTGATGCAAAGGCAGTCATATAATCTATTTTTCCATTTGAAGCTAACACAACTGAATAAGTAAAATATGCATTTAAGCCCATACCAGGTGCAATTGCTATTGGATAATTAGCACAAAGTGCCATCCATAAAGTTCCTACAACTGCTGAAATAATAGTAGCCATAAATACTTGGTCAACAGGCACTCCAGCTTCAGATAAAATTACTGGATTGACGACAATAATATAGACCATTGTAAGGAATGTTGTGATCCCAGCAATTATTTCTGTTTTTATATCAGTATTATTTTCTTTTAAATGAAACAACAAAATACCTTCTTTCTAAACACGAACGTTTTTAACAACATTTAATATAATATTCGTTTATGAAATAAATTGCAACCGTTCAGAAAAATTCATTATTCTCGAAATACTTTGATAATATTTGTATAATAAGAATACCCAAAAGGAGGAAATAACATGTATTCAATAACTTCAACAAAAAAATTACATAACGGTATAGAAATGCCACGTTTTGGATTAGGTGTTTATAAGATGGATCAACCAGAAGAAGCGTTCAATTCGATTAGAAAGGCGTTGGACACTGGTTATATTGCAATTGATACAGCAGCATTTTATAAAAATGAACAACAAGTTGGAGAAGCGCTTCGTGCATCTGGAAAACGTAGAGAAGAAATTTTTATCACTTCAAAAGTTTGGAATACCGATCAAGGTTATGACGAAACTTTAAGAGCGTTTGAAAAAACATTAACGGCTCTTAATACCGACTATTTAGATTTATATTTAACACATTGGGCAGTTCCTGATAAATTTACAGAAACGTATCGTGCAATTGAAAGAGTATATGATGAGAAGTTACTTCAAGCAACAGGTGTATCAAATCACCAAATCCATCATCTTGAAAAGCTCTTTGCAACGGCAAATGTAAAACCAATGGTAAACCAAGTCGAATTACATCCTTACCTTTCTCAAGTCGAATTACGCGAGTTCTGTCAAAAAAATGATATTGTCATTACTGCTTGGTCTCCTCTAGGTAGAGGTCGTGTTTTACAAGATGAAACTATTGCTGCAATTGGTCAAAAATATGGTAAATCAGTTGCCCAAACCATCATTCGATGGCATTTACAAAGTGACCATATAGTCATACCAAAATCAGTAACTCCAAGTCGTATCGAAGAAAACGCAAATGTATTTGATTTTGAACTTACTGCAGAAGATATGGCGGCAATCGATGCACTAAATCGTAACGAACGTTTCGGTTCACATCCAGATCATTTTTCTTTTTAGTACACAAAAAAACAACGCCTCATGAGAAATCTGAGGCGTTGTTTTTCATTTGTTCTAGAGTTTTTAATAGGATTATCTATCCTTCAAAATCGTTGCTTCAAAGAATAGTTTAAAAATGTCCTCTTTTTGTTCTCCAACAACACGTGCTTGTTCTTTACCATCTTTATAGTAAACAAGCGTTGGTGTTCCTTCAATATTATATTGATCCCAACCTTGTTCAAATTCAAGTAGATTATATTGGTCGATATGAACACCCATATCTTTTGCTAGAGGCATTAAGATCGGAGTGATTCTCTTACAATGTGGACAGTCGGATTTGAAGAAATAGACCATTTCTTCGTCGCCACTAGAGATTTTCTTTTCTAAGTCTTCAGGTAAAATAATATTTTGATAGTTTTTATCATCTAAAATATCAATCGTAGACTGTGCTAAATCTGTTTTACCGTAAAGGTTATTAGAACCGGAAGTCTTCTCTTTGTTGGAACTATTATTTAAGAAATAAAGTGTAGCAAATGCGGCTATCACGATGAAACCAATGATTAAAATAACCGTTAACTTATTGTCGTTCTTCTGGGCATTATTTTTTTTAGAATTTGCCATTAATGTTCCTCCTTAAGTGCTTTTAACATATAGAAGCTTGTACCAGCTATCAAGATAAAGGCTATAAGTGAAAGGAATGGAATAGTGATAAATCCAAACCAGTTAATATAATCTGATGTACAAGGTACTCGTCCACATGAAACAGCTGATTCTTGTAGTGCAGGTAATTTTTGAATACCATAATGATACAATGCAATACATACACCTAAACAAGAGAAAATAGCACTTGTAACTGCAATCCGGGCGTTTTTCTGAACATATGCCACAGCTAGTACAATGACAAGTGGGTACATTAGAATGCGTTGAAACCAACATAATTTACAAGGTTCAAAATTTTGGACTTCTGAGAAAAAAAGAGAGCCCATTGTTGCGATTTGTGATACAACCCACATAAAAAGTAAGCTATACTCCAACTTTTTTGACATATGAAATCTCCTAATCTTAGTATATTCTTTTCCGATTATAATAATAATAATAGTAGATGTAAAACATTAGTACTCGAATGAGGATTTATTTTCCACTAATATTATTTCATAAAAAAGTTCTTAATCACTACAGTGTAAAGCTTCACTCGATAAAGTATCCAATAATATACTATCTTCACTAATGTTAAATCCTTCTATTATAAGCGCAACCAATCCTTGATTAGACTTAGTTTCATGCCATTCTCCATGATCCCAGAATACGGCTATACCTTTTTGGACGGAATAATATTTTTTATCTTCATTGCAAACGACGCCTTCGCCTTCAAGTAAATAGAGTAATTGAGGTGTTGTTGTTTGATGAAACCCAATTTTACCATTTCCCTTTAAAGTCATAACTGAAATTCTTAGCTCACAATTTAAATGCATAAAAGAGTTCATAAGAAAATTAGAATTATATTGTGTCACTCGCTTTGCGTTCTCTGCGTTCATCTTATAAAACTTCATATATTACTCCTCCTTTTATCTGTATATCTTACTTTGAACAGGTTTGGTAACACTATAGCTATGTGATCTATCTTATTTCTTATATTAAAGAAGATATTAGACAAATCCTCTTTTAAATTTCAATTTGACATATTAAAGGCTTATTTTTCCGTAAACAAATATCAGTCTAATTACCGAGAGGCTAATCATGCCATGAAAGATAGGTCAGTGGTATGATTAAGAAAAGAAGAGAATTGGGCATCCAAGATTGGAGGCAATTGATGAATTCTACAGATCATTCAAATATTAGTTTATTAAAAGAAATTGCAGAATTATTAAACGAAGGAACAGAAATGCAACCAATGCTCCAAGGTGCACTACGGAAATTTTTAAAAGGTACTAATTTTGAAACAGGTTGGATTTTCTTTGTCAATAAACGGGGGAGACATGAGCTTATTGCACATGAGAATTTACCACTTGCATTGGAGGATCGAAATTGCCATTTCCTTGAAAAAGGTGGTTGTTGGTGTATTTCAAAATATCGCAATCAAGAATTGATGAAAGCTTCTAATATTATTGAGTGCCAACGTATTGAGAATGCTACTACTGCTTGTGTTGGTGATTGTGCAGGTATTACTCATCATGCGACGGTACCTTTACAATCTGGACAAGAACGATTTGGATTACTAAATGTAGCTTCACCGAATACAGTACGTTTTACTGACGATGAATTAGCCTTGCTTGAATCGGTCGCTTTCCAAATGGGTTCTGCAATCAAGAGGATACTTCTAACAAAACAAGAGCAAGAAATGGCGCTTGTACAGGAACGTAACCGACTTGCGAGAGATTTACATGATTCGGTCAATCAATTACTCTTCTCTGTCACGTTAACTTCACGAGCAGGTATTGAAATGGCAGAGAAAACAGAGACAAAAGAAACTTTTAAAGAAATTCAAAATTTAACACAAGAGGCACTTACAGAGATGCGTGCTTTAATCTGGCAACTTCGTCCAAAAGGTTTAGAAAGTGGTTTAATCGAAGCGATAAAAGGATACGCTGAAATGCTCGGTTTACAGCTGAAAGTAAAAGTATCTGGCGTACTCCAACTACCTTCTCGTATTGAAGAGACACTTTTCAGACTAACGCAGGAAGCGCTTAACAATGTAAGAAAACATGCAGGTGTTAAAGAAGCACAAATTTTCATCACGATTACACAAACAGATGTATTACTTGTTATAAAAGATGAAGGTAGAGGATTCCAAGTTGACTCACTCGTCCAACTACCTTCAATCGGGTTACAAAGTATGCGTGACCGCACAAAAGCTTTAGGTGGCTCGGTTGATTGGGTAAGTAATTTGGGCAAAGGAACAGAAATCTTAATCCGTTTACCTTATTAAAGGGGGATAAGTATGATTAACGTTTTAATAGCTGATGATCACCATGTGGTAAGAAGGGGATTGTTGTTCTTCCTTAAAACTCAAAAGGATATCGAAGTAGTAGGAGAAGCTTGTAATGGCAAAGAGGCAGTCGAACTAACTAAAGAGCTACATCCTGATATTGTATTAATGGATTTAGTCATGCCTGAAATGGATGGTATCCAAGCGACAAAACGCATTAAGGCAAAATATCCAGAAATACAAATTTTGATGTTAACAAGTTTTTCTGATCGTGACCATGTTGTACCTGCTATTGAAGCAGGGGCAGCAGGTTATCAATTAAAAGATATCGAACCTGATGAGCTTGTTTTAGCAATTCGACGAATTATGGCTGGGGAAAATATTATGCACCCACAAGCAACAACACAACTTATACGAAATCGTGAGATAATGGAAGATCTTCCACATGTCAAACATCCACTGACAAAAAGAGAACAGGATGTCCTAGCCGAATTGACAAAAGGAAAAAGCAATAAAGAAATTGCGGCATCACTTTTCGTTACTGAAAAAACAGTGAAAACACATATTTCGAATATCTTCGCTAAGCTAGAAGTACAAGACCGGACACAGGCTGCACTCTATGCTGTAAAACATGGTTTAACAGAAGGTAGCGGAGAAGATTATTAGGAAATATCTTAATATAAAAAATCGCCATCTCTTAGTGTAGAGAGGCGATTTTTTATTTTATTTATATAAATGAGTAAAATTCAATATTCAATCTCTCTATAGACAATATCCACTTTTATATGGTATTATATAAAATCTATAAAGGTGTATAATATTTAAATATATCATAAATATTATAATTTGTCAAGTTTAATTCGTTTAAAATATTAAAAAAATTGAAGGTGACTCGATTGGATTTTAATATCATGAATATACATTCATCCTTAATTTCAAAACAGGCTATGCAAGAAATTATTCAATGTAATGATTTTACTACTAAATATGGTCTTAGTTTAACGGAACAACAAGCAATGGAATTAGTTAAAACAAGAAATCAAGTATTAAGTTCAAATGGTCGAGTTGAATTTAGTGGAGGAATTATTCATAAAATCATTCAGGAATTTTGTGACTCTCCTTATATTACAAAAGACAATTACGTCTCTACAATCCAAGAACTCATTGAAATCTTTTACTATTACAAAAATGAAACGGAAGATTTAGTGAGCGATGATGATTTAATCTATTTCATGGGAAATGCCTTTAATCAAAAATGTCAAGGGTCTCTAGAGTTACTTTCTGGTAGAGAACTAGATAAAATAGCTACGAATCTTAGGTATGGAAAAAATACATTAGATGATGAAGAAGCTGATTGCGAGAATGAGGATGATGATAATTATGAGGAGTATTGAAAAGTTTGGTGAGATATATCGATTTAATCTAAGTGAAGAATTTTACGTTCAATCTCTTTTAGAAATAGCTGTTCAAAAGAATATATTAACACTAGAAGAATTAGAAATAATCCAGGTTCAATGCATACAACTTCTTAACAGCCAAATCGAAAAATATAATAATGGTCAATCTAGTTCCGTTAGAATTGAAGTGGCTGAGGGAATCATGAAGTCGATTCTTTATACAATAGGCATTCAATTAAAAACGTTTCCAACCCCGAAAGACGCAGTTAATATGTTAAAAACAACTACAATCGAAAAACTGTATCAACTAGGAAGAAAAAGAATTGATCAAAAGTTAAAAGCGACAAAGGTTCTTACTAATCTAATGTTGGAAAATAAGTTGGATACTCCTCAAGAAATATACAACTGTGACAGAAGGAGTAAAGGGCTTTTTTAAAATTTATAATCCAAATTTCGAAGCTCACGAAATTCATATTACCGCCGATTATCCAGTTTGTGTGCCAATCAATGGTTTTGTTGGCATTGAATTTATGCAAAAAAATGTAGAAACCATTAATTATGAAAATATATTTTGTCGGTATTTTTCATCAGAGGCTATTCACTGCCTATTAAGTGGATATCAAGAAGAGTATCAATATTTAGTGATGAATATATATGAAAAGGTACTTACAACAGCAATTGGTTGCAAAATCATTGGAAAGGATTCGAGGGATTTAACAATCTCTAAGATTCAAAAAAATTATCTGTTGAATTTTTTATCCACACAATCAGTTGAGCAATTAAAAGAAATTGTATTGAAGGCAGCTAAACTTCTAAAGAATGAGCTAGGTATTAATGCCGGTGCTTTAGAAAAGTACATTGACAAAAGTTTAACAATCATAGTGATGAATATAGTTACAGCAGTAAAATTGAATACGCTCGATCAACAATTTATAACCGCAAAATATATTGAAAATGACTATAAGATAAAATTTTCAGAAGGTAGCAAAATAGACGATGAGTTATATAGAAACGTCATTGAAGAAATAAAAGACTGTCGCTATACTTCTGATAAATTATCGATTATAAAAAGTGAAATACATTCTATGAGTGATTTAGAAGATGTGATTAGAGATGCAGCATTATCAAAAAGTGAAATTATAGAAGTTTTTGATTTACTAAATCCTATTGAGATTGCTGCACTTTTAAAACGTCACTCTTCTAATTTGGATCTGGAATTTGATGGAGTGAGTGAAGATGAAATGCGATTTAGAGAATGCTTGGATATATATCTATCTTTACAACCTAATAATATAAGGAGTCAAATAGTAAAGGCTTCTCACCACATTGAAGAGAAATAACAAGAAATACAAAAAAAGAGGGGATAAGGACCCCTCTTTTATCTAACTCTACCTTCTTGTTTTCTTTTTAATTTGATTTGAAGCTTTTTTCCATCTGTTTCGCTCAGCTAATTGAGCTTGGGTATTCGTCTTTCTTTCAATAAATGCAAGTTCACGTTTTAGTTTAAAATAGCTGTTGTATCTTTCTTGCTCAAGAGTTCCTTCTGCAAGAGCTGTAAGCACTGCACATCCAGGTTCCTTTTTGTGTTCACAATCTCTAAAACGACAATGTTGAGCGAGTGTTTCGATATCATTAAAACTACTATCTAGGCTACCTGAATTATTCCATAATTGAAATTCCCGCATTCCAGGCGTATCAATCAGCAACCCTCCATTTGGCAATTGGAAAAGCTCACGATGTGTCGTTGTATGTCGTCCTTTATCATCATCTGTACGAATGGTTTGCACGGACATAACGTTTTCCTTACAGAGTGCGTTTGTTAAAGAGGATTTGCCAACACCGGATGAACCAAGTAAAGCCCCTGTATGGCCATCTGAAAGTAATTGTTGCAATAGGTCAATCCCTTCACCAGTAAAACTACTGACTGTGTAAATTGGAACACCAAAGGCGATTGTTTCAACTTGGTCTACATATTCTGAAGGATCTTCGCACAAGTCCTTTTTGGTTAAGACAATAATAGGATTCGCCCCAGAATCATAGGCAGCGATTAAGTATCTTTCCAATCTACGTAGATTAAAGTCTTTGTTTAAACTCATGACTAAAAAAATATAATTGATATTAACAGCAATAATCTGTTCTTCGACGCTACTACCCGCAACTTTTCTTGAGAAAAGAGAAGTTCTTGGAAGGATTGTATGAATCATCCCTTTTTCTTCTCCGGGCATTTGTTCTAGTACAACCCAATCTCCAATTGCAGGATAGTCGCGGCGAACTTGAGCGTTATATTGAAAATGACCAGAAGGTGTAGCTAGCCATTCACCAAATTCTGTCATCACCCGATATGAATGCTTATGTTCCAATAAAACTCGACCAACTGTTAAATGTTCGTTTGTATTTAAATGCTTATATGCTTCAAATTGTTTTTGCCAATTATTATTCCAACCGTAATCTTGTAAATTCACTTTTGTTCCTCCTAATGTGTGTAGGCTTAAGAGCCATTTTCATTTTGAACTTCACAGCTAATGTTGAGCTAATAGAGTCCTGAAAAATAAAAAAACCTGTAACTGCAAATTGGCAGTCACAGGTTTCACGCACATTAGAAGAGAATGTACTTAAAAAGCACATACGTAGTGAGTGTATCGTAACAAACCAATTTGCTTGGATTCAATGAATGATAGAATTTTCATGATACCTCACCTACTTTCTCTTAGTTGATACAATATTAACAGTTATTACTTATAGTGTCAATATTTATCTTTTGATTTGTGAATTATTAAAAGATATTATGCTCATGATCACGTTCTAAACCTTCTGGCTCTATATGAACTAGTACTACTGCAAATGGTTTTACACGACGAATGGTTTTCTCAATTTCTTCGGTAATATGATGACTTTGCCAAACATTTAGATCAGGGTTTACAGTGACGGTTAGATCGACGAAAATTAGATTACCATGATTACGACCTTTAAAATCTATCAATTGAATAACGCCATCTACTTTTTCAACAAGGACAGACAGGGCTTCTAATTCCCCTTCATCAAAGCCATCTGTTAATGTATGAACTGCTTCAAAAAATATCTCCCACGCAGTTTTTAAGATTAAACAGCCTACAGCTACAGCAGTAATTGAATCGATAATCGGAAAGCCGAAAATAGCGCCGAAAATCCCAATTGCAGTTCCGATACTGACCCATGCATCTGAACGATTATCGTATGCGGCAGCTTTTACTGCTGAACTTTCAATGCGATTTGCTAGTCTAATATTAAATAAGTAAACAAAGTACATCACGATACCACTGCCAAGTGCAACAAATGCCGTTAACAATGATGGTGTAGCATGATTGTGGTCAATAAAACTTTTCGCAGCATTAAATAGTACTTGAAAACCTACAATTGCCATGATAAAAGAAGCGATAAGTGATGAAATCGTTTCAGCACGTAAATGTCCGTAATGATGGTCCTTATCGGGTGGCTTTTGAGAAATTCGAAGTCCGACTAGAACAGCAACAGATGCGATAATATCCGTTGTATTATTTAGCCCATCTGCTTTAAGGGCAGTAGAATGCCCTATAAAACCTATGGCTAATTTGGTGGAACTTAGGATAAGGTAGGTGAAAATACTAAGCCAAGCACCTTTTTCCCCTTGTCTTAAATTTGTATATAAGTCCACAATGTTTCCCCCTTGCAAAAGTTTCAGACAAGCGAAAACGACGCACACTAGATTTAGTGTGCGTCGTTCTCTGTTTAGTTAAACAATAAAAGTTATTCTTCAGATGTGTTGTTTTCTTCATCAGTTGAAGCTTGTTCTTTTAATTCTTCTGGAAGTTTGATGACTTCCAGATAAAGAATATGGTGACCATCTAATTCTTTGATGATAAATTCATAACCTTGTTCAGTAATTTTTTCCCCTTTTACTGCATCAAAATCTTTAGTCATGAACCAACCACCAATTGTATCGATATCTTCTTCTTCAATGTTAATACCTAAAAAGTCGTTTACATTTTCGATTAACATTTTGGCATCTAAGATATAGTGATCATCTTCAATTTTACGGATTTCAGGGACTTCATCTTGGTCAAATTCGTCACGGATATCACCGACAATTTCCTCAATAATATCTTCAATCGTAACAAGACCTGAAGTACCACCATACTCATCCATTAAAATAGCCATATGGATTCGTTCGCGTTGAATTTTTAAAAGTAAATCACTAACTGGCATTGTTTCAAATACACGAATAATCGGTTGCATATATTCAGTAACCGGTTTTGAACCGTTTGTAGGATCTTTAATATAAGCTGTTAAAAGATTTTTCATATTGACAAGGCCTATAATATGGTCTTTGTCCCCATCGATAATAGGGTAGCGAGTATATTGTTCCACGCCCATGACTTCAAATACTTCTTTTAATGTCAGCTCTTTTTCGATACCAATGATTTCTGTACGAGGTACCATGATTTCTTTGGCAATACGATCGTCGAATTCAAAAATGCTATTAACATATTTATATTCAGACTGATTAATCTCGCCGCCTTTTAAACTATCAGACAAGATGATTCTTAATTCTTCCTCTGTCATTGCAACTTCGGACTCTTTCATACCTTTTAAACCAAATAGGGCAGCTAAGCCATTGGCTGAAGAATTTAAGAGTTTTATGAATATGAACATCACATTATGGAATCCGATTAAAAAGCCAGAGATATTAAGGGCTACACTTTCTGCTTTTTGAATCGCTAATGTTTTTGGTGCTAACTCACCCATAACTACGTGGACAAATGTCACGATAGAGAATGATAGAATAAATGATAGGATAGATGTAATACTAGAATTTAAGTTAAGTAAGTTGAATAGTGGGGCTAATAGTTTAGCAACCGTACCTTCCCCTAACCAACCTAAACCTAAAGATGTAATCGTTATCCCTAGTTGGCAGGCAGATAAATATTCATCTAAATTGGTTACTACCTTTTTTGCTTTTAATGCTTTTTTGTTACCTTCAGCGATAAGCTGATCAATTCGAGTTGTTCTAACCTTTACGATAGCAAACTCTGTTGCTACGAAAACTGCTGAACATGCGATCAAGACAGCAAAAGCTGTCAATCGTATGGCTATGTCCAAAGACTTCCTTTGTTCCAAGACCCAAATGAGGGGGAGAACAAAGTGTACACCTCCTGTGATTTTAAAAATGTTTTAAGAATATAATAAGATATTTTTCGACAAAAGACAAATTATCCATATGCTTTTTGTTTATATTTCTCAAACTTTTTACCTAACGAATCGAATCTTAGTTAAGATTACATAAGATAAATTCTACTATTAAGGTTATTTGAAATAAACATTTATTTTTTTTGCATGGAAAAATATATAATGATAGGATATATTGATAAAATTTTCAAAAAGTATTGACAATTACAAAATCTTAATGTTAATATTTAGAAACACTAAATATTTTGAGGAAAAGGGGGTATGGAACATGAAAATGATTAAGCATAATTCAATCACAAGCAAATTTCATAATGTATCCACACCAAATCCTCCTAATTTTCTTTTCATCTAAAAATTAATGGCAGGTACGGGTGTGTTCCGTACTCGTTAAAATTAGCGCATGCTCATTTTAGGGTATGTGCTTTTTTGTTGCCTTTAATTCATAAAATTTAGTGAAATAACAAAAAAGGGAGTGTGCATGATGTATGTGCGAAAAATGCGAAGGAAAATGAACAAGGATTCGATAGAAGATGGCTAGCTAGACTTTGCAAAAGAAGGGAAGGAAATTGATCTATGTTTGATGTATTAATAAAACTTCAATGGTTTTTTAAAGAAAATTGGAAACGATATACGATTGCTGTTGTGCTATTAATCATTGCTAATACTATAGAAGTACTGCCACCATGGTTAATCGGTGAATCGATTGATTCTATACATCGTGGGACACTTACAAGTATATTATTATGGCAATATATTGGTGCGTTAGCAGGCCTTTTAGTACTTGCGTATATTGTCAATTTTATTTGGCAGTATCAATTATTCGGCGGTTCAAATGTAATTGAGCGGAAGCTTAGAAAAAATTTAATGGCTCAGTTTTTGAAAATGTCACCACCATTCTATGAGCGTAATCGTACAGGAGATTTAATGGCCCGTGCTACAAATGATTTGCGTGCTGTTTCCGTAACAGCCGGATTTGGCATTATGACACTTTTAGATTCAACATTATATCTTGCCACGATTATTCTAATGATGGGCTTTTCAGTATCTTGGAAATTAACGCTTGCAGCAATTATTCCATTGCCTATTTTAGCAATTACCATGCAAATCTTAGGTAAAAAAATTCATGAGAAATATATGATTGCACAAGATGCTTTTGGCCAGATGAATGACCGTGTACTAGAAGCAGTCGAAGGTGTACGTGTTGTCAGAGCATATGTTCACGAACGGGCAACTGAAAAACATTTTGACGACATGACAGAAGAAGTTTATGAAAAAAATATGGATGTTGAAAAAATTGATGCATGGTTTACGCCAATCACAAGAGTTTTAACAGGGTTAAGTTATATGATTGGACTGGGTTACGGAGCATACTTGGTATCAAATGGTGATATTACTCTGGGAAAATTAGTTTCCTTTAACGTTTATCTAGGTATGGTCGTATGGCCGATGTTTGCAATAGGGGAATTGATCAATGTGATGCAACGTGGAAATGCATCATTAGATCGCGTTCAAGAAACGCTAAACGAGAAAGAAGACGTGGCTGATCCTCAAGAACCTATGGTTATTGAAAAACCAAGTTCGGTTGTTTTCCATGATGTAACATTCCAATATCCTCAATCACAATCGACGAACTTGTCACATTTAGAGGTATCTCTAGAAAGAGGGCAAACACTAGGGATTGTCGGTAAAACAGGAAGTGGAAAAACCACAGTAGTAAAGCAATTACTACGAGAATACCCTACTGGTGAAGGAAACCTAAAACTATCTGGTGAGTTAATAGAAGCACAAACAAAAGAGCAGGTTCGTAATTGGATTGGCTATGTGCCGCAAGATCACGTATTATTCTCCCGTACAATAAGGGAAAATATATTGTTTGGAAAGGCAGATGCCACAGAAGAAGAATTACAGACAGCTATTCGAGTTTCATGCTTCGAAAAAGATTTGGAAATGCTACCAATGGGTTTAAATACATTAGTTGGTGAGAAGGGGATATCTCTATCAGGTGGCCAAAAACAACGTATTTCCATAGCCCGTGCTTTAATACGTGATCCGGAGATATTAATCATGGATGATTCACTTTCAGCAGTTGACGCTAAAACGGAGAGTGCGATTATCAAGAATATCCAAGAAATTCGCAAACAGAAAACAACAATTATTGTAACCCACCGTTTGTCTGCAATTATGCATGCGGATTGGATCATCGTATTAGAAGATGGCAAAATTGTTGAAGAAGGTACACATGAACAACTGATTTCAAAAGAGGGTTGGTACAAAGAACAACATGATCGCCAACAGATTGAGGGGGCGAAATAATTATGAGTACAACCAGAAGACTTTGGCGTTATGCCTTACTTTATAAAAAAATATTAGCAACAGGACTTTTCCTTCTAGCAATTGCAGTAGTTGCAGATTTAGCAGGTCCATTAGTTGCAAAGAAGATTATTGATGATCATATCTCAAAAGCTACTGAACAAGGTTTAGAATTTCAACCAATTGCTATTTTATTAGCCGTATTTTTTGGCTTAGCCGTAATTACAGCTATATTCCGATATGGACAATATATTCTATTACAAATGGGCGCAAATCGTATTATTCAAAAAATGCGAAATAATATTTATCAACATATACAAACACTTCCAATTCGATATTTTGACCGTCTACCTGCTGGGAAAGTAGTATCACGAGTTACGAATGATACGGAAGCGATTCATGATTTATTTGTTCAAGTATTGTCTCAATTTGCTTCAAGTTTCATGACGATATTCGGCATCTATATTGCGCTATTTTTCTTAGATTGGAAAATGGCCTGTATTGCATTATTGGTTGTTCCATTGCTTATTCTTTGGGCAATCCTTTATCGAAAGTATGCAGCAAAATACAATCATATCGTTCGTGGTAAGTTGTCTGATATGAATGGAATGATCAATGAGTCTATTAATGGGATGACAATTATTCAAGCATTTGGACGAGAAAAGCAAATGCAAAAAGAGTTTGATGAATTAAATGACGAATATTATAAATATCAAAATAAGCTAGTATTACTAGACTCAGCAACTTCACATAATTTAGTTGGTGTTATTCGTTCACTTACATTTATTATGTTCATCTGGTATTTCGGAAGTGCCGAATTAACTGGAGACAGTGCAATCTCAATTGGTATGTTGTATGCATTTGTCGACTATATTACTCGACTATTTAATCCAGTTACAAATATTGTTAACCAGCTTGCTAACTTAGAAAGAGCGAACGTTGCTTCTGAACGTGTATTTGATTTACTAGATCAACCTGGTGAAGCAGTCGATGATACGAGAATAGACCGTTATCATGGAGATGTGGCATTTAACCATGTTTGGTTTGCCTATAAGGAAGAAGAATATGTATTAAAAGATATCAATTTCAAGGCGAAACAAGGCGAAACAATTGCATTAGTAGGGCATACTGGCTCAGGAAAAAGTTCAATTATGAATCTACTTTTCCGTTTTTACGACGTGACAAAGGGGTCTATTACGATTGATGGACTGAATATTCAAGATTACTCTCGTCAAACTATTCGTGAGCATATGGGCATCGTGTTACAGGATCCTTATCTATTCACAGGTACAATTGCATCTAATGTAAGTTTAGAGGATCCTAAAATTTCTCGGGAAACGGTTGAAAAAGCGATAAAAGCTGTCGGAGGAGATCAAGTATTAGCTAATTTACCTGGTGGTATAGATGAACCTGTTATTGAAAAGGGGAGTACACTTTCATCAGGACAAAGACAACTGATTTCGTTCGCGAGAGCACTTGCATTTAACCCAGCTATATTAATATTAGATGAGGCTACATCTAATATTGATACAGAAACAGAAGAAATTATTCAGCATGCAATGGAAGTATTAAAAAAAGGACGCACAACATTTATCATTGCACATCGACTTTCTACTATTAAAAACGCAGATAGAATTTTAGTACTTGATCGTGGTGAAATTGTAGAACAAGGTACGCATGACGAACTTTTAGCCTTAGGTGGAAGATATAATCAGATGTATAAATTACAATCTGGTGAAATGAAATAATCTTTCTATTTTAGCAATACAAATCGCATGAAGTAGACTAAAGACAACTATGGACATTTTTGTTTATAGTTGTTTTTTTATTTTTTCCAAATATCATCACTCCATCTCTAATGAAAAAACTGATATGATAGTTATTAGTGTTTTTTAAACTGAACAGAGCAATAGAAGTATTGCTTGAGAACAAGAAAGGAAGTTATGTTCATGGCACAAGTTGTTGCTAAGCCAACTGTAATGCGTACAAATTTAATATTAACGAACAAAGCGCGTGAAGGCATTTTAGCATGGGCAAAGGATGAACATGCTTTTTTTCACCTACAAAAATCATTTGTTGTACATATTGAGCATGTTCAAAATACATCAAAAGATGAAATGGCGGTTGCTCTCTATTTTGATAATGTAGAAAATAATGCACTTATCGAAAAATTAGATGAACAAGTAGCGGTCATGAATTGCGTTGTAAAATATGAAGGTTTACTTGCAACAAATTTCCGTGTATTAAGTAAACGAGTACCCGTCCATACAAATCGCAGATTTAAGACGAAAATGCAGTTTGCTACAAACGCTAGCAATACAGTTGGGTTACCACTCGAATTGCATAATAAAATTAGAGAATTACCAATTGCTGAAGAACGCTCAAAGTATGTCCAAAAGCGTATTTCCAGTTGGGAAGGCTACCTGAAAATCCAAGAACGAGATGCAACAATCGATGATATGACCGTCTCCTTCTCACATTATGAAGTGAATGAAGATTTCAGCCGTATTACCTTTAAAATCAATGGATTAAAAGAAAATGAATGGAAGAAAATTGTTGGATTAAGTGCAAAAGTGCAAGGCTCTAAAGATGAACTGGGGTCAGTACTAAAAGCTCATTCTTCAAAAAAAACAGTTGAAATTGATTTGCGTCCATTTATACAGGAACAAGTCCGAAAAGATAGATGGCATCCAAAAACAAGAGAACTCGTGTTTAGTAACTTTGCTACTTTGAGTCAGATTCGTCGTTTACGAAAAGGGTTTAGTGATCTAGAAAAAGGATTGGCTGCGAATGCGAATTTAGAAAAAATTCTATTTGAAGAACGTCCAAGGATTCAACAACCTAAAAAAAGAGTTGAACTACAATTTGATAATCGACTCAATGAATTCCAAAGAGAAGCGGTTATTGGTGCTTTATCGGCTGAAGATTTATATGTCATTCAAGGCCCTCCTGGAACAGGGAAAACGACTGTTATATCTGAAATCTGTCAACAAAACGCAAAAGCTGGATTAAAAACGTTAGTCGCATCACAATCCAATTTAGCTGTTGATAACGCATTGAGTAGACTTCTCGCAAACAAGGACATTCGTATTCTTCGCTATGGACGTACAGAAAGTATCGAAGAAGAAGGAAAAAAATTCATCGAAGAAAATGTTGCATTATATTGGCGAGAACAAACATTGCATGATTTAGAAGCAGAACTAGCTGTTCATCGAGATCGTACAGCTGAATTGGATCTTGCTATTGATAAAAAAGAAAAAGAACTTAAAGGGCTACAACAACAACTCGCGATCCTAGAAGAAAAAATAATTGAACAGGAACAAGCTGAAAAAGATTATGCAATTGTTGAAGAAGACATTAAAAATTTAAAGAAATCACTAGGACCTCTAAGAAAAGAACAGCGTCTTTTAGAAGAGAAAACAAGTGAACTTACTGCTAAAAAAGTAAACGAAGAAAAACAAATTCAACAATTCGAAGAGCTATTATCAAAATATGGTTCGCTAGAAAAATTAGAAGAAGCTGTACAAGAAAAACAAACAGAAGTTATTAAATTGCGCCAACAAGCTTCCTACTTACTTTCTAAAGATGAATTAGCAAAAGCAGAACTAGCACTGAAAAATGCGCGAACTGCTTACCAAGAATGGCTTGAAAACCATCGAACACTTCAAGCTTCCAATGAAGCCATTGAAGAATGTAAAAAAATCCAGGATTTAAATGTTTTTATGGAAGAACATCATATCCAAGCGAATACAAAAATTGAATGGCAACGTAATTCCTTTGAACGTATTAAAGCTCAAATGTTTGGCTATAACGATTGGAAAGAAGTAAGAAATCGACTAAACGGAGCAATCGGGTATCTTGAAGGTCAAATAGGTGTTTCAGAAAGCCAGCGTATTTTGCAAAAGGTTGAGATAGAAACGAAGAATGGATATTCTTCTTATTCTATTCGTGAAATTGATTCGGCAATCGATCACTTTAAAAGATTCTTACTCGAGACACCTGACCTTTATATAAAACAGCTTTATGTATACCTTGAGCGTTTGTACAATCGACGCTTTTTTGTAGAAGAACAGTTTGGTATGCTTGAAAATCAGCGTCAAGAAATTATGCGTCTCTTCCAAATGATGAAACAAGAAGTAAAATCGCAAGTATCGTATATCTTGAATACATCAAAACAACATGAAAGTGGATTGCTAAATATAGGGAATCGCTGGAGTGCAGAGGTTGAACAGTTAAAAAAGAAAATAGACAAGTTAAGTGAAGCTGTTCAAGAAGAACTGACAGAAGCTTTACCAGACATTCAACATCAATTGAACATTCAAGAAAAGGAATTAGAGCAGCTGACTATTCAAATGCAATCGGTAGCAACTACTTTACCAAAACTTAAGCAAATGAAGGATCATGTTGAAATTACTTTAAAAGAGGAAGAGGCTGCGCTTAATACTCTTGTACAAACTGAAGCGAAAGTAAAAGAGATTAATACTAAAGGACTTTCACAAGAGAAAAAATTAAAGGAACTTGAACAAATCCTGCAACAAGATTTAACAAGACAAAAACAATATACAGAAGAAACGATTAATGCTGTCAAAAAAATAATTGAAAAACTTCATCATGACAAACAACAATTGCCGATTAAACAACAATTACAACAACAGTGGCATCAATTATTGTTAAATGCAAGTGAACATGACTTAGATGAAATACGCAAGTTATATGTAAACCATGCAAATGTAATTGGGACAACATGTGTAGCTTCTGCACGCAAAGAATTTATGGACAACTATCCAACTTTCGATGTTGTCATTATTGATGAGGTATCAAAGGCTACGCCACCTGAATTGTTACTTCCAATGTTAAAAGGTAAGAAAATTATTTTAGTAGGTGACCATCATCAACTTCCACCACTTATTGGGGATGATACTTTAGAAGAAACACTTAAAGCAATTATCGATGAGAGTGACGATTTACAAGAAATAAATGAGTTGAAGAAACTACTAAAAGAATCTTTATTCGAACGATTATTTAAAAACTTGCCAAAAACAAATAAACAAATGCTAGCTATTCAATATCGTATGCACGAAAATATTATGAAAACCATTGCACCTTTTTATGAAAATGAAGATAACCATTTGCAATGTGGTCTAGAAAATTCAGATCAAGTTCGAGATCATCACTTAGAAGGTCACTATGTAAAACGAGATGATCACTTAATATGGCTTGATATGCCAAGTAGAAAGCCTTATTTTGAAGAGCAAATGAAAAACGGAAAGAGTCGTTTTAACCCAGGTGAATTAGATACAATTCGCCACACTTTACTAGATCTAAATCATGCAACAGAAATGGCTATAAAAAGTGGAAATCTACCAGAAGGAACGAAGAAAAGTGTAGGGGTTATTAGTTTTTACGGTGAACAAGTTAAGAAAATCAATCATCTCATTCAACAAGAACTAAAGCTAGATCATTTGCAATTACGTACAGGCACAGTGGATAGATTCCAAGGTATGGAAATGGATGTAATC
The DNA here is from genome assembly GCF_934216135.1 of uncultured Rummeliibacillus sp. Lineage (NCBI taxonomy): Bacteria > Bacillati > Bacillota > Bacilli > Caryophanales > Caryophanaceae > Rummeliibacillus > uncultured Rummeliibacillus sp. The sequence continues at coordinate 43,604 of NZ_CAKQBI010000011.1, forward strand.
ATCGTTAGTATGGTCCGCAACACTGACCATAAAGGTGGAGATATTGGCTTTGCCAATGATTATCGTCGCTTAAATGTTGCATTATCTCGCGCGAGGGAATTACTAATCCTTGTCGGTAGTGTAGAAATGTTTACAAAACGTGCGAAGAAAAAGGAATCTCGCGCCATGTATAGTCATTTACTAGAAGTTGTCAAATCACAAAATGGTCTTCGTGATGAGGAAGGAAATTCAAAATAGTGTTTGAAAGGAGCACCAATTATGAACGCATTAGAAAATAAGCTAACCAAAAAAATCAAACAAGATCCAAAAGCAAAGATTTTAGCTACATTTAGCTGGTGCTTTCCTATTCAAACAATAGAGTTCAAATATAAACCAGTAAAACGATTAACAATGGATATCTTGATGAAAATGGTTTTACTCAGCTGCAAACAAGCAGAAATTGCAGAACCTAAAGAACTTAGTGACTTGTTGTTAGTAGAAGAATTATTTATTCGAGATTTGCTTCAAAACCTACAAAATAAAGGATTAGTTGCAAAAGAAGCGTACTATCGATTAACTGCAAGAGGAGAAAAACAGCTTGAAAACGGAATTTTTGAAGAGGAACAGGAAGAAGAAACGCAAGAGCTACTATATAGTGCCAATCACAAAAGTTTTCTTACAGGTAATATGGAAGATTTAGATGATTTGGATGAATTACCAGAGCCCTTTCCTTATGCTTCAGAAGAACCGATGGATGTAGAGGATGAAGTGATTTTCAATGCATTACAAGAAAATCGCCCTGCATTTGAGAATGAAGAAACGGACCAAGATGCAGTTCAAACCTTCATCACCTCAATCACATCAAATAAAATCATACAAATTAACGACGTCCCTTGTGTACAATTTATTCTTTACAATAAAGAGAAGGATTTACTCTATACTCGTGTTTGGAACACATTAACGGGCCATTGGGATGAAACGCTTGAAAATCTTTTAACAGAAAAAGAAATATTAAAATGGCGTGAAGATTATTTAGAACAAATAAAGTAATATCTAATTTTAATCATAAACATGAAACAGCATTAGTTCATGTACCATTTTCTTTACTTGTTCTTCGTCAGGTGGGGTTGTGTCGGTCCATTTAATCGTGCCATCTTGTTCATAAATTCCTTCATAACGATTTTGTTTATAAAAGAAACTAATTGACCAGCCAGGTAATTGTTGGTTTTCAAATAGTGGTTTGAAGCTAAAATGTTGAATCATCTAGTAAGCCCCTTTCAGAGTTTTTAAGTTATCCTTAGTATAATTTACCAGTCCCTAATTTCATAGCAAAATCTAAGGGCTTGTCGAAAAATGGCTATCCATTTAACAATAACTAACTGTCTGCTATAATAAGGCTTAGTTTTAGCTGCTTTCATACAATATGTGGAAGTAAATGGACTCGATTGAAGCATAAATTTATGCACAATATACTAAAGCTTAATTGAAAGAAATGGGTGAATCAATTGAATACACTACTTTCGATTTTATTTATGACCGTTGTTGGTGCAGTAATCGGGGGATTTACAAATCATCTGGCTATTAAAATGCTGTTTAGACCACATGCGCCAATATATATTGGTTCGTGGAGATTACCTTTTACACCAGGTCTAATTCCAAAAAGACGTGGTGAATTAGCGAAACAATTAGGAAAAACAGTTGTAAACTATTTGTTAACGCCCGAAATGTTTCGTAAAAAGCTGTTTACAAATAGCAATCAGCAAAAGGTAGAACAATGGTTGAATGATAAAATTCAAGAAACTATTTTTACGAAAGAAAAAACGATAAAAGATTGGCTACAACAAGTTGGCGTATCGAACTTACCTCAAACGGTTGAAGGTAAAGTAGACAACATTGTTGTGGATCAAGTTAATCATTTCAAAAATGTATTATCGTCAAATGCAATTGAAGAATTATTGCCAGTATCGTGGGAACAAAAGGCAACTTCCAAGATTCCTGATATTGCGCGTTATATTCTAAAAAAAGGCGAGGATTATTTTGAATCTGAAGAAGGTTATCAAACCATTAAAAAGTTAATCGATGATTTCTTAGAGTCTAAAGGGACTTTAGGTGGCATGATTCAAATGTTCTTAGGTGATTCATCATCACTTGTGGATAAATTACAAAAAGAAGTAAATAAATTTATCAATGCGCCAGGAACAATGGTGTTATTAACAAACTTATTAACATCTGAGTGGAAAAAACTAAAAGTACAATCGGTTCCTCAATTAGTAGGTGAATTAGATTTCAACTCAACACAAGCAAGAATTCAAGCCTATGTGAAACAAGAATTACAAATCGAAAATCGTTTGGATAAGCCACTTGTATATTATTGGAATGATGGTGCAGAGTGGATGGCACGAAACGTTGTCCCACAATTCGTTGAAAAAGGCTTTGCTATAGCTGAAGATAAATTAGAGGATGCTATTAAACGCTTGAATTTGGAACAAATCGTAAAAGAACAAGTAGATTCATTCCCAGTATCTGTGTTAGAAGATTTGGTTTTGGGCATTTCAAAACGCGAATTTAAAATGATTACAGTATTAGGTTTTGTTCTTGGAGGAGTAATTGGTGTCATACAAGGAATCTTTGTTAGCATATTCTAAGAGATGATTGGCATTTAATGATTAAGAAAAGTTGAATAAAAGAAAGTAGGGAAATGAATTGAATAATATTTATAATGAAATTAATGCATTAGAAGGTGCATTTCGTAAAACAAATGAATTTCAAGCTTTACAACAAGCAATTACAACAGTGAAAGCTGATGAAGATGCTGCAAAGCTTTTCAAAAACTTCCGTGATGTCCAATTGAAACTACAACAAAAACAAATGCAAGGACAACAAATTGAAGAAGACGAATTACAATATGCTCAAAAAACTGCACAACTAGCACAACAAAATGAAAAAATCGCCAACATGTTACAAGCAGAAATGGCACTAAGTGGTCTAATTGAAGAGATTAACCGAGTATTAGTAAAACCAATCGAAGGCTTATACAAAGACTTCAACTAAAGCCATAATTTTTTAAGCTCTCAAGTCAATACTTGAGGGCTTTTTGTATGTTTCAATTTTGTAATAACTATATTTATAAAGATTCCTTTCGAGATTTAGACGGAAATTTGCTACAATATACTAGATATTTTTTATCTATCCTAATACGTATATTTATAAGATCGACCTAATAGATTTATTAAATGATTTTAGAAAGAAGTGATTAAGAATATGCAAGTATTGAAAGTGGAAGGTGCGTACCCTCAAGATTTTATGCGGGTATTTCATGATATAACAAATTTGTTTTTTGAAGATACTAAGTTAGCGAAAAAAGATTTAGTACCGGACTTGGTTGTTCAGTTCAACCATCATACAACTGCCGATTTTACAGTAATTGCAGATGGAACTCTTCAAATGGATGGTCAAATTTATAAAAGTCAATTTCAACAGGCATATGAAACTGAAGGAACAGAAAGAGAAAGAAGAATTCGAGTAAAAAGAGCTTTATCTCATGTATTACTTGATATGCTTGAACAAAAGACAGGGATTATTCAACAATGGGGTATTCTAACAGGTATTCGACCTACAAAACTGTATCATAAATTTAGAAAAGCAGGTTTAACGGATCAACAAATACATGATAAGCTCAAAAATGAGTTTAGCCTTGCTGATGAAAAAATCGATATGTTAAAAAGTATTGTAAAAACACAGCTAAAGACAATTCCGGACTTAGACACAATAGGTAATGAGGTTAGTATTTATATCGGCATACCATTTTGTCCAACGAAGTGTGCATATTGTACATTTCCTGCTTATGCTATCCAAAGTAATCGTAAACAAGGTAGAGTTGCAACATTTTTAGATGGACTTCATATAGAAATTCAAGAGATGGGGAAATGGTTAAAAAAACACGATATGAAAATCACCTCAATCTATTGGGGTGGAGGTACACCTACTTCTATTGAAGCGGATGAGATGGATGCATTGTATCAAACTATGTTTGATTCGTTCCCGCATTCAGAAACTATTCGTGAAATTACGGTCGAAGCGGGGAGACCGGATACTATTACGCCAGAAAAATTAGCTATATTAAAAAAATGGGGTATTGACCGTATTAGTGTTAATCCACAATCCTATACAGATGAAACGTTAAAGGCAATCGGTCGCCATCATACGGTTCAAGAAACAATTGATAAGTTCTGGATGGCAAGAGAAGCTGGTATGAATAACATCAATATGGACCTTATTATTGGTTTACCAAATGAAGGAACTGAGGAATTTGAACATTCACTTAGCGAATCTGAAAAAATGATGCCGGAATCTTTGACCGTTCATACATTGTCGTTTAAACGAGCATCGGAAATGACCCATAACAAAGAAAAGTACAAAGTAGCGGATCGTCAAACAGCAGAAAAAATGATGTTTCGTGCCCATGAATGGACTGCAGAACATGGTTACAAGCCATATTATCTATACAGACAAAAGAATATCCTTGGCAATCTAGAAAATGTGGGATACTCATTACCTGGTGAGGAGAGCATTTATAATATTGCAATTATGGAAGAAGTCCAAACGATTATTGGCTTAGGCTGTGGTGCGTCAACGAAATTAGTAAATGCTGAAACAGGGAAAATCTCACAATATCATAACCCGAAAGAACCTGTGCAATATATCATGTCATTTGAAGATGCAATTCATAAAAAAATCGAAGCATTAGATGAACTATATGGGTTTGAAAAATAAGACTCTTTGTAAATAGTTGGGGCTCTCCCCAACTATTTTTTGGCTTTGTGATAAAAGGGAGCCCGAGAGAGAAATCACTCTTTCTGTTTCTTTTCATCATAAAGCCACAAAGCTATTTGCAATACAACGGCATCTTGAAAAACGGTTGGATTAAAACCTGTCATTTCAAAAATTTGATTCAAACGATATGTAAGGGTATGACGATGAATATCTAACATCTCTGCTGTCAATGAAATCTGTTGATTGCAATGTAAAAATTCATCTAGCGTATGAAGCAATTTAGGGTTAACGTCCTTCAATAATCTATGTGTGAATTGTTGTGCTTCAGGAGATTCCTTTTTCTTCAATAAAGAATACAGTTCTACGGATTCAAAGAAGGAGATGATTTGGCTGTGTTCGCTATATTCTAGAGCTGTCTTAGCTGTATCGTAAGCATGGCGAACTTTACTTAGATCATCTATCATCGTTCCAACGCCGATTTTCACCTTAAAATATTTTTGAATTTGTTTGACTAAAGAACTCAGACTTTTCTTTACGGCTTTTTCGGAAATCCCTGATGTTAAGATAAAGTATTCATCTGATTGATATTTTCCAATCAATACAGAATCATGAACATAAAAGTCTTCTAAGTATTCGACAAAAGATTGATAGGCTTGATGTTTTGGTATTACTTTAAGAATTGCTAAATAATAGGGTGATTCTGAATGGAAGGAAACTTTTAAAAGACGTTCAGTCATTAATTTTTCGATAGGTTGACCTGTTAGTAAATCTTCAAAAATTCTTTCACGCATTTTTCTCTTCCACTCAGATTGAGAAACAATAAGTGCTTGGTGTACCATCATTTCAGTAGTAAGTTGTACAAGTGTTGCTACCTCTAATAACTCATCTGGGTCTCCGGTAATTCCAACAACTCCAACTAATTCGTTTTGAAAGTAAATAGGTAGATTAATGCCAGGTTTGGCCTTTGGAAAAAGGTGCATGTTCTTTTCAGTTATGATTAATGGCTTTTCACTTTCTACAACCATTTTTGCTCCCTCATGAATACTTTCAACACGTAATTGATCTCCAGAAGCTAAAATAATACCACTTGTGTTCATAACATTGATATTACGATGAAGACGTAACATTGTTTGTTCAACAATTTGGTTTGCTAGTTGTTTTGAAATCATAAGATACTCCTTCACGTATAAATTTATAACTGTTATACGACAGATAAATTATACATTAAGTATAATGTAAAATGAAAGAATTATTAATATAATTCTATGTAAGCGTTTTACTTATAGGAGGAATTGACGTGAAAATCATTGTCAGCCCTGATTCTTTTAAAGGTTCATTATCCGCTACAGATGCGGCAAAAATTATGGCAGATGCCATACATGAAATAGATAAAAAAATTGAAACTGTATTATTACCTGTTGCAGATGGTGGAGAGGGAACGTTAGAGCCATTGATCAATGCAACGAACGGGAAGCTTGAATGCGTTAAAGTTCAAGACCCATTAGGTAGAACTATTAATGCAGAGTATGGAATTCTTGGTGATGGTGAAACTTGCATGATTGAAATGGCAAAAGCATCAGGTTTAACACTATTGTCACCAGATGAACGTAATCCGTTAGTTGCTTCCACATTTGGCACGGGTCAACTTATCTTACATGCATTAAATGCTGGATATCGTAAATTTGTCATTGGCATTGGGGGGAGTGCTACAAATGACGGAGGTACAGGAATGCTACGTGCACTAGGCATGAAGTTTTTAGATGCACAAGGCCAAGAACTAGCAGAAGGTGCACAGCCATTAAAAAATTTATCTAAAATTGATATGAGCAAATTTGATCCGCGTATCAAATTATCACAATTTGTAATTGCGTGTGATGTAGACAATCCACTAGTAGGCCCAAATGGTGCAACGGCAATCTTTGGCCCACAAAAAGGTGCTACGGAAGAAATGGTAAAAGAAATAGATTTAAATTTATACCATTTAGCAAATGTTATCGAAAAAGAAACGAGGATTGCATTGCATCAAAAACCAGGTGCAGGTGCTGCAGGAGGTATTGGAGGAGCTTTTTTGGCATTCTTTCCTGTAGAACTAAAACCAGGAATTGAAGTTGTCATGAAGGCAATAGATTTTGCTCGTCATCTTCAGTCAGCATCACTAGTGATAACAGGGGAAGGAAAATCTGATGTTCAAACGCTATCTGGAAAGGCGCCTGTTGGTATTGCGAAAGAAGCAGCTAAACAGCATGTGCCAGTCGTCTTAATATCTGGATATGTAGAAGAGTCTAGTAGAGTACAACTAGCTAAATATTTTACCCAAATTGCTAGTGTTGCAAATGAACAAGTTTCTAGTGAAGAATCGATTGCGAATCCAGCAATCTACTTAAAAGAAAGAACATATGAAACAGTTCAAAAATTAATCAATTCATAGGGGTGGAATAATGTTATTTCTAATCATTTTAATAGGTGTATTGTTTATCGTTTTTGCAACTGCAAAACTAAAGCTTCATCCATTTTTAGCTTTGCTCGGTGCATCCTTCTTCGTAGGAATTGCATCTGGTATGCCACTTTTAGATATTGTTAAAAATATCAATGAAGGTTTCGGCGGATTGATGACCAGCATAGGTATAGTCATTATTGCTGGAACAATTATTGGTGTTATTTTAGAGAAATCAGGCGCAGCATATCGAATGGCTGAGGTTGTATTACGAATTCTTGGAGAAAAACGTCCGCAATTAGCGATGAGTATTATTGGGTATATTGTTTCGATTCCTGTATTTTGTGATTCAGGTTTTATCATACTATCAAGTTTACAAAAATCTTTAGCCAAACGTGCAAAAGTTAGAGTAGCATCAATGGCTGTCGCGTTAGCAACCGGATTATATGCAACGCATACATTAGTGCCACCAACTCCTGGACCAATCGCTGCTGCAGGAAATATCGGAGCTACTGATTATTTAGGAACGATTATTTTAGTTGGCTTAATCGTAGCTATTCCGGCAACAATTGTTGGTTATTTCTGGGCATTGAAGATGGGAACTAAAATCGAGGTACCCGCTGACCATGAAGAAGCTTTAGATTATGAAGAAGTGATTAAATCATTTGGTAAAATGCCATCTACTTTTAAAGCATTTTTGCCCATTGTATTACCTATTATTTTGATTGGAATCGGCTCAGTAGCTGCTTTAACATTAGATGATAAATCTGGGGTGTCACACTTTTTACAGTTTATTGGTTCACCATCTGTAGCATTACTATTTGGAGTATTAGCATCATTCTTATTACTTCCAGAAATTAGTGAAGTGACATTAAATGATTGGATTGGGGAAAGTTTAAAAGAAGCAGCACCTATTCTTTTAATCACGGGTGCTGGAGGTGCTTTTGGTACCATTATCAAAAATACAGGTGTAGCAGAGATTCTACAATCTATGGATCTCGGTGCATTATCCCAAGGTGTATTGTTCTTATTAGTACCATTTATTATTGCGGCAGCATTAAAATCTGCGCAAGGTTCTTCTACTGCTGCTTTAGTTATTACGTCGTCTTTAATCGCACCGATGTTACCAACTTTAGGAATAGAAGGTGCTCTTCCATTAGCACTTGTTGTCATGGCACTTGGTGCAGGAGCAATGACAGTTAGCCACGTTAATGATAGCTTCTTCTGGGTAGTAACCCAGTTTAGTGGCATGAAGGTAACCGATGCTTACAAAGCCCAAACAATGGCAACACTCTTACAAGGTATCACAACTATTATTGTTACCATGATTATTTGGTTGATCTTTGTGTAAGTACCGAAAGATATAAAATAACATATAAAAGCCTAATGTAGAGTATTTATACATTAGGCTTTTAATTTATTAAAATATAGGAATATTTAATAGAAGGAATTATTTAGAAAAATAATATGGACAACCTATGCATAAGAAAAATAGAGATTACATAGGATGAAATAAACAATTATCTGATGCACAAGTCAAGTGCTATACTATTAATGACAATACAGAGTAATTGACAGTGTATTTTTTGCAGTTTAGTCGATGAAATATTCGTATTGGAGGTTTTAATTATGGACGAAATAACTTTAAAAACACTTCTACTCGATATTCAAAATGGAAAAACTACTTGGCAAGAACAAAACCAAACAGAACTCATTGATTCAATGATGGAACATATCGGTTCTCCAGATTCAGAGCTTAGAGATAAATTAATTTATCGAGGTTTTTCTCAACTTATCCAGGACGAGAATTTGATACCAGAAGAAAAACTCGTCGATTTGCTTACAAAAGCATTAGGAGACGAATATTTGTTTTATGAAATTGGTGACGTCGGAACAGACCATATCTTTAAGCGTTCTTTTTCAGTCCTATTAATCACGTTAATATTAGGTAAAGATTTAGAACATTCCTTTATACCATTACAATTATTAGATCGCACTAGAAATGAATTGCTCCTATATTTAGATTTAGAACAGGATTTAAGAGGATTTGTTTCCGAAAAAGGTTGGGCACATAGTGTAGCGCATACAGCTGATGCCATTGATGAATTAGTGAAAAATCCTAAAATGGATGTGAAATTTTTCCCTTCTATTTTTCAAGGATTGGCTAATAAGGCACTGACCTTTGCAGATGTATATATAGCAGACGAGGCAGAGAGATTATTAAAACCGATAATGGTAATGCTTGAAATAGGAATTGCTACAGAAATAGTGGATGATTTATTCGATAAGATTCCATCATTCCTAAAGCTACAAAAAAGTAAACTTGAAGAAGAAAAATACGTAAAATTAAATGCTAATTGCAAAAGCTTTTTAAAGAGCTTTTATGTCTGCGTAGGATCCAGTGAAAAATATATTGAATTTCAAAAGAAAATAAGCAGTTGCTTAAAAAAATTATAATTATAAATAGTTCAAAGGGGGAGAGTATATTTCTCTCCTTTTTTTGTGAAGATTTTATTGGAAGTTTTTGAAAAATGAATGTAAATATTAATGAATTAAATCGAAAAAGTACATAACTTGCCGATAAAAACTGTAAGTTGGTATCAGAATATGGGGATGCTTTAAATTCTAGATTTCTTGTTTTTTCGTATATCTTAAAGGTTATAAAAATAAATTATAATAAGGACCGAAAAATTCAGAATTTAAACGTCTTAATTACTTTGAAAAATTAAAAGAAAATTCCGTATTTTATTTTAAACTATGCTACGATATTATTAACGATATTTATACTAAGGGGCGAATATTAAGTGACAATTTCAACAGTAATTTTTGATCTAGATGATACGCTATTATGGGATAAAAAAAGTATTGCTACCGCATTTGCTTTAACTTGTGAGAAAGCTGCTTCCATCGTTGAAGTTGATGCGAAGGAATTAGAAGAAAAAGTACGTGAAACTGCTCGCAATTTATATAGTACATATCCTACATATGAATACACAAAGTTAATAGGGATTAATCCATTCGAAGGGCTTTGGGGACAATTTGATGATCCAACACCTCAATTTCAGGAATTGAAAAGCATTGTTCCAGTATATCGAAAAGATGCATGGACTGGTGGATTAGAAAAGCTTGGAATACAAGATGAAAAACTTGGGGCAGAACTGGGTGAATATTTTGTAGAAGCAAGAAAACAAAGCCCATTTGTTTATGAGGATACATTTGAAGTATTGGATACTTTAAAGGGAAAATATCAACTTATTTTACTGACAAATGGTTCTCCTAGTCTACAAAATTTAAAATTGAAAATTACACCTGAAATTGTACCTTATTTTGACCATATTATTATTTCCGGGAATTTTGGTGAAGGTAAGCCAGCTGCTTCCATTTTCAGACACGTTTTAGAAGTAGCAAAAGTAGATGCAAAAGAAGCTATTATGGTTGGAGACAATCTAATGACCGATATTCTCGGTTCTTCTCGTGTGCAAATGCGTTCTGCATGGATAAACCGTGAAAACAAACCTCATGTTGAAGGGGTTCAACCTACTTATGAAATTCATGCTTTACATGAGCTTGTTCAATTGGTAGAGAAAATTTAGGTAAAAAATTAGAAACCCAAGAAAGGAAAAAGTCGTTCATATCGTGAGGGGAAGAGAATGAAGACTATGAAAAGATTATTAAAAGATCCTAAAATATTTATTGCAGGGGCTTTGACATTGGCTTTGGTGATATATCGATTCTATTGAATTTTCGAAGAGTAGCGTAGCTGCTCTTTTTTTATGTCGTTAAATCCAGATATCATTTATTAGCACATTAGTGAAAATAGCAAAATAAAAGAAGCGGTCTCTAATTAATAGAAACCGCTTCTGGCATTATTTAAGTAGAAGATTATAAGTTAATCGCTTTTGCTTCGAAGACATTGTCTTGAGCTGTTAAGAATTCGATATTTTCAAAAGCATTATCTACAGAAAGCATCATGATGGCATTCCCACCTTGATTTGAACGACCAACTTGCATTGTGGCAATATTGATATCTTTTTCTGCAAGTAGTGTACCAACGCGTCCGATGGCACCTGGTTTGTCAGTATGTTTGATAAAGATTAAATGACCTTCTGGTACAACGTCAACAACATAGTCATCAACTTGAACGATACGAGCTCCTAGTCCGTTTAGTAATGTACCTTTTACTTTGTGCGTTTCATTTTTTGTTATAAGTTCAACTGAGATAGAATTTAAGAATGCTTTAGCAGTTGTAGACTTATGTTCGTTGATTTTGATAGCATTTCTTTCTGCTAAATAACGAGCATTTACGTTGTTTACATGATTTCCAAGATTACGACTAAGTACACCTTTGACAGCGTTATTTGTTAATGGACGAACATCAAAGCTTGCAAGTTCGCCAGAGTAGTATATATTGATTTCTTCGATGGCTTCGTCTACTAAGTTAGAAACGAAAGCACCGATTTTATTGGCAAGATCAAAGAATGGTTCTACTTTAGCGACCATATCTTTAGGAACTGATGGCATGTTCACTGGGTTACGAACTGTTCCTATTTTAAAGTAACTTAAGATATCGTTACTTACATCAACTGCGACAGATTCTTGCGCTTCTACAGTTGAAGCACCAAGGTGTGGAGTTGCGATTACTTGTGGTAAGTCTAAAAGGCGATTTCCTACGAATGGTTCATCTTCCATTACGTCTAGTGCAGCACCTGCAACTTTACCATTTTCAATGGCATTGTACAAAGCTTCTTCATCGATGATACCACCACGTGCACAGTTAATAATGCGAACGCCGTCTTTCATGATGTTGAAAACTTCTTCATTAATCATATGACGAGTAGAATCTAGAAGTGGTGTGTGGACAGTGATAAAATCTGCTACACGTGCTACATCTTCAACACTACCATAATCAACACCAGCTTTTTCGGCTTTTTCGGCTGTCAAGAATGGGTCATAAGCAATTACATTCATACGATTTCCTTTAGCACGATGAGCCACTTCTTGACCGATTCGACCGAAACCAATGACACCTAATGTTTTGTTTTTAAGCTCAACACCTACGAATTTTTTGCGATCCCAACGTCCTTCTTTTAAAGATAGATAGGCGTGAGGAATATGACGAGCTAAAGACATAATCATAGCAGTTGTATGTTCTGCAGCAGAGTTTGTATTACCATCCGGAGCATTTACGACGATAATCCCTTTTTCTGTAGCAGCATCTAAATCAATATTATCGACACCAACACCTGCTCGACCGATAAGTTTTAAATGATCAGCGGCTTCAATAATTTCTCGTGTTACTTTTGTTTGAGAACGGACAAGTAATACATCAAAGTCTTTAATAATTGCTTTCAATTCTTCTGGTTGAAGGCCAGTGTTAATCACAATATTCAAATCTAGTTCTTGTTCTTGACGAAGTGGATAAATTCCATCTTCGCTTAGTGGGTCACTGATTAAAATGTTAATAGCCATCTTTGTATTCTCTCCTTATTGTGCAACTTTTTCTGTAGTATTTTGTAAGTAAACTGCTTGAGCTGCGGCAACACCAGCACCAAGTTGAATATCTTTTCCAACTTTCACTAGTGCGATTTCCATTGCAGCAACATATTGTAGTACATCAGTTGGAGCGCAATAGCCCATGTGACCAACTCGGAAGATTTTTCCCTTTAATGTTTGTTGACCACCTGCAATAGATAAGTTGAAGTCTGCTTTTAATACTTTTCGGAATGCTTCTGGATCGAAATCATCAGGTTTCACAGATGTAACTGTTGGAGAACCATCTTCGTCTGAAGCGAATAATGGAAGATTTAAAGCTTTAAATGCAGCACGAGTCATGTCACGCATTAGTTGGTGACGAGCATATACATTTTCAAGACCTTCTTGTTCGAAGTTTTCAAGTGTTTGTTCTAAACCAAATAGTAAAGATAAAGCTGGTGTGAAAGGTGTTGTATCTTTTGCAAGATTGTCACGGTATTTTGTTAGATCTAAGTAAAAACCTTTTTTGGGATTACTTTCGATAACTTTCCATGCGCGTTCACTTACTGCAATAAAGTTCAGTCCAGCTGGTAGCATAAATGCTTTTTGAGAACCAGTTACGACAACATCGATACCCCATTCATCCATTTTAGTTTCTACACCTGCCATGCAAGAAACACCATCGATAATAACTAATGTCTCATCATTTACTGCATGAACAGCTTGTGCTAATTTACCAACAGGATTTAAGACACCCGTTGAAGTTTCGCAGTATGTAGAAAATACTGCTTTGATATCAGGGTTTGCTTTTACATATTCAGCAATTTCAGCTGGGTTAAGTGAAGTTCCCCATTCAACTTTATATTCTTCTACATTTATTTGATATGCTTCGCAGATTTTAGTGAATCGATTTCCAAATACTCCTGTGGCAACAACTAATACTTTATCACCTGGTTTTACAACATTAACAATTGCTGCTTCAAGTCCTGAAGTACCACTACCTGTTAACATCATGACGTCTTGAGTTGTACCGAAAACTTTTTTCAGTCTAGGTTTAATATTTTGAATCATCAGACTAGTTTCGTTCCCACGGTGCCCAATCATTGGCTTAGCCATTGCACGTTCAACGCTTGGTGGGATTGGTGTTGGTCCTGGAATACGTAATAATTGGTAATCTTGTAACATAAGTAATTGCCCCTCTCGTTTTTAGAAAAATTTGCAAAAGTAACTTGGAAAGTCAAGTACTTCAGCATTTAAATAAAAAAAAGCTCTCCACACCCTTACCGTCGTAAGGGGCGAAAAGCTTGTATAAACAATCGCGGTACCACCCTTGTTTCACTGTCCTTTTGAAATGGACAGTCTTTGCTATATGCTTAACGTGCATGATCCGGGTAAACCTACTTTTATATGTTCGGAGTACCTACTCAGAAGTGGAACTTACCGTTGAAATCACTGATTTACACCAACCATCAGCTCGCTGTGGGATTTTCAAATCGTTAAGTATGTCTTCGTCGTCGTATTTTTTCGTCGTATTGAATTTAATCCAATATTAAAACCATTAACATCGAATGTCAACATTATTTTTGAAATTTCTTAAAATTATTGTTTTGAAACATTGATTAATGAGCCTTAACACGAACAATAAAAATGTTTTATATATTTATCGTACGTCTTTTTAGAAAAGACAATATTATATGACATAAAGAAAAAACAACATTACTTATAAATATTTTAGAATAATAAATACAACCCATAGGAAAGTTTTTATCCGGAAAATAAAAAAGTTGATAATTCAATAAAACATTATCAATAGCACATATATATAACACCCTGAAATTAAGTACATAATGATAACGAAATAATATATTTGAAAGAAATTTGTATATTTAAGTGAAATGATAATTATAAAAGGTGACAAATATAATTTTATTTAAATACTTTTTTAAAATAGTTAAATATTCCGCTATTCATTAAAATACATAGTCAGAAAATAGAATTTTTATGATGTTTTGATTTTTGTAAATCTACTCAAATAATAAAATAATATTAGAATTTTCAAAATAAAGGTTTTTATAATAAAACATAGAATATCTTTAAGTAAGGTAGCATTATGTAATTTATTATGAACACAGAGGGGTGCACCAAAATGGGATATGAAACAATTACTATTGAAAGAAACGGTAGATTAGCGATTGTTAGTTTAAATCAACCGCAAAAAATGAATGCGATGGATGATGTAATGCTCCATGAGTTAGCAAATTGTTTTGAAGCATTGCATAAAGATCCTACGATACAAGTGTTGATATTAAAAGGTGAGGGAAAAGTATTCTCCGCCGGTGGAGATATTAAAGCGATGTTAACTGAGAGCTTTGATATTGCTGATGTTATGATAGATATCTCTAGATTGGTGAAGGCATTTTACACCTTACCTATGGTAACTATTGCAGCAGTTCATGGTGCAGCTGCTGGACTTGGTTTTAGTTTAGCATTAGCAGCGGATATTATAATTGGGGAAGAAGATAGTAAATTTGCGATGAATTTTATAGGAATTGGTCTTATCCCTGATGGAGCAGGGCATTTCTTTATGAAAGAAAGATTAGGTGTTCCAAAAGCTCAGCAAATGATTTGGGCTGGAGATGTTTTAAATGGTTTTGCGGCGAAAAAAGTAGGATTAGTCGACGAAGTTGTAGAAAATGGAACAGCAATCGAACAAGCAGGACAATTAGCGCAAAAATTGCTACATTCTCCACTATTATCTATGATTGAGACGAAAAAAATATTGCATGCACAGAAAGTTGCTGAACTGAATAGTATTTTAGAAATGGAGTCAGTGGGGCAGACAACAATGCGTAGTACAAAAGATCATCTAGAAGGTATTAAAGCATTTGTAGAAAAAAGAACGCCGAATTTTGAAGGAAAATAAATCAAATCTAATAAATGTCAATAAAAGGAGTTGTCCAAAATTACAGGACAACTCCTTTTTACTCACACATGAAATAATATTAATTTACCGCTTGAGTTAACAAGACGATGAGTCTCTTCGGATAAACCAAGTTGTTCAATTTTTTCTGCCCCTTGTTTTTTTGCTGTATCTTCATCTGAGAATTCCCATGCTTCATCTTTAATGATTTCACCAGATTTTTTAAAAGCTGTAAAACGAAACGTTAGCATCATCCTCACCCCTTATAATGAATGTACATTCATTATACTAAAATGGATTAAATCTTGTACATTAAAATGTGTAAGACTTAAGTAGAAAACGCTATAAATAATTGGAAGTTCATGTTAAAATAAGAACAAATATTCGCTTTACTGAAAGAGGGATAGTATGTCTTCGATTCGATTTTTCCACACTGCTGACTTGCATTTGGATAGCCCATTTAAAGGAATGTCTAATTTACCTGAGCAGGCATTTGAACAGCTACGTAACAGTACATTCGATGCTTTTTCAAATTTAATAGAAAAGGCGATTAAAGAAAAACCTGATTTTATCCTGATTGTAGGTGATATTTATGATGGGGAAGATCGCAGTTTAAGGGCACAACAAATTTTTCAAAAAGGTATGGAGAAGTTATCGGAATATCAAATTCCCATTATTATTAGTTATGGAAATCATGATCATTTGAAGGGGAAATGGACACGCTTTTCATTGCCGGAAAATGTTTATGTAATGCCAAAAGAGACGACTAAATTGACATTGAATGTTCGTGATTCCCAGGTGAATCTATATGGATTTAGCTATCCAGAACGGCATGTACTAAAATCTATGATTGACACATACCCAATTGCCACAGAACAAGATGCCGTACATATTGGGATGTTACATGGAAGTTTACAGGGGAATACAACGCATGATGTTTATGCACCGTTTACAATTGAAGAATTGCTTTCCAAAAATTATGATTATTGGGCTCTTGGACATATCCATAAGCGTCAAGTTTTGCATACTGATCCACCCATTATTTATCCGGGGAATATACAAAGTAGACATCGAAAGGAACAAGGCGTAAAAGGGTTTTATGATGTTACAATTACAAATTTCGCTTCAGATTGTACATTTATTCCGACTTCCGCTATTGTGTATGACAAAATAGAAATCGATTGTGCCAACTTAATACATGCCAATGAAGTTCTTAGGGCTTGTGGACAAGCTTTGGAAAACTTCAGAGAACAATTTGGGGCTGGAGTTGTCTGGCTTTATCTAAAAAATATAGATGAACAAGGAAAGTCTCTATTTGAAGAGACGCCACTTGCAGATTGGCTCGAAGTGATTCGTGATCAAGAGGAAGAAAAGACCCCATTTGTATGGATACAATCATTAGAAATAGACGATTCTGCTGTTAATAGATATGAGCCAACATTAGCATCTGAATCAGTCTTAAAAGTGTTAAGTGAATGGGATGAAAAGCATTTAAAAGAGGTTATAAAGGATCTGTATCAACATCCAAAAGGAAGTCGCTACTTAGAAACGTTAACATCAGAAGATTTAGAATCTCTTGTATCTGAGGCAAAACAACAATTTCTAAAGAACATTAGTATGACCAAAGGGTAGGGGGAGAGTAGATGTGCATTTAAAAAAGCTATTGATATATGGATTTGGACAACATGAAGATATTACAGTTGAATTATCAAAAGGTATCAATGTTTTTTATGGGTTAAATGAAGCAGGCAAAACGACAATTCAACAATTTATCTTGCAAATTCTCTTCGGATTTCCTCAAAAAAACCACCAACAACTACGATATGAACCTAAAAAAGGTGGTAAGTTTGGTGGACAAGTGCATCTATACGATCATGAATATGGTGAGTGTATTATAGAGCGAGTGAAAGGAAAAGCAAGTGGAGATGTTACAGTATATCTTGCTAATGGTGAAAAAGGGCATGAAGAGTTATTAGCTAAGATTATGAGAGGGTATAACCGACATAGTTTTGAAGCAGTATTTTCCTTTTCAGTGCATCAATTACAACAGATGGAGAATTTATCTGAGGAAGAGTTAAGTGGTGTATTATTAGCCTCAGGTACGACTGGTGCAGATCAACTTGCCAATGTAAAACAAGAATTAGAAAAAAGGCAACAGGAATTGTTCAAAAAATCAGGAAGAGTGCCTCTTTTAAATCAGAATATTATCGATTTAGTAAAACAAGATCAAAAGATTAAAGAAGAACGAAAAAGAATAGATGAATATGAGCCTTCTATGAAAAGGATAGAAGCGATTCAAAAAGAGATGAAAGATCTCGATAAGCAAGAACAACTGATTAAACAAGATATACAAAACTTAAATGAGTTACGGCAAGTTTCACCATTATTAGAAGAAAAACAAAGATTAGAATCCGTAATAGCTGGTCTTGAATATACCTCATTTCCAAACAACGGTATCAATCGATTTGAGCAATTGCGAGAACTTCAGTTAACAAACAAAGCTTCTTTAAATAAAGTACAACAAAATTACGATTTCTTAATAGAACAGTTACAGGAAGAGTTTGATATTGAACAATTACATTCATTAAAAGAACTTGTCGATCGTGATAGTGAATGGAGGGAATGGCAAACTCAACTTCGCCAGTTTGAAAGGGATATTCAAACAGTGAAACAAGAGATGAATAGTCAATTTCAACTTTTAGGTATTACGAGTTCTGAACAACAACAAGCAGTATTACAATCAGAAGTTTCTATACAACAGGAAGATCAATTTCAACGTTTGATCCGACAAATGGAAGAACAAGATGAGCAATTACGATTTCAACAGAGAATATCAAATCGTTTAGAAGAGGAAATCCGAACTCTATCGCAAAAACTGGACGAATTGTATGAAAGTATGCCAACTGAGGATGAAAAGGAACGTTTAAAAAAGTGGCAGAAAGAAAAAGAAGAAGCTACTGAAGCAAAAGTATTACTACAACATCATGGATCATCAAAAACCGAACAGTTAGTAAAGGTATTAAGTATTTTTCTAGCAGTTATCTCGATTATCTTGGGTATCGCTCAAGAGAAAATGATTTTAGGTATAGTTGGGGTAGTGTTGGCAATTGCAATTTATGTATTATTCAATCATAAGGCAAATACTTCAAACCAAGACAAACAGTTGGAACAATCTATAAGAAAATTAGATAAAGTCCGCAAAATGACACAAGAGATGGAACAACTTGAACAATCAATCCGGCTCTATAATGA
The DNA here is from genome assembly GCF_934216135.1 of uncultured Rummeliibacillus sp. Lineage (NCBI taxonomy): Bacteria > Bacillati > Bacillota > Bacilli > Caryophanales > Caryophanaceae > Rummeliibacillus > uncultured Rummeliibacillus sp. The sequence goes on from NZ_CAKQBI010000011.1 coordinate 62,434, forward strand.
TCGTGTTTCTTTAGTTGAGCAACAATTAGAAGATAAAGAAATAGAACAAAAACAAGTTTTAAAAACATTAAGTAAGTTAACTATTCTTGCAGAACAAAACAAAGAACAACTGAAATTATTTTTAGCTAAATTCCAAATTACAGGGGATATTCAGCCTAAATTAGTTAACGAGTTATTTAGAAATGTTCGTCAATTACAGTTATCGAATAATCGTTTGATGATGATGAATGATCAGAAAGAACAATTGATAAGATTAACAGAACAAAGGTTACAACAAGCTTCAATTATTTGTAATACTACTTGTACTGTTGAAAATTTATCCACAGTTGTGCACAGTAGTTATCAACAAATGCTTGAATTACAACATTCTATAGAGAGCTCACTTGAAAAGAAAAAGGAGCTACAACAGCAATTAGAAGAGTTAAGCATGTTGCATGATACGTATGAAGAAGAGATTCTCAAATTATTGCAGGATGCAAATGTTACAACAGTAGACGAATATTATAAAGCTGCAGAGCAATACCATCAGTTTGAGAAAATGCAATTTTCACTTCAACAAACTGAGGCACAGCTTCAAATGTTCGATAAAACAATACAGACAACAGATTTATCTATAGAAGACATCAATCATCGTATCACGCAGTATAATGAGCATGAAAAACAGCTTCAGTTACAAAAGAGCCTCTTATTGAAAGAACAGGCTACTCTCAATGCACAAGCTGAACATTTGTTAGAGGATCGTCAATATGGTAACCACCTCCAACAGTTTGAACAACATAAGGCAGCATTCAATACCAACGCAAAAGAATGGGTAGTATCTAAACTTATATCTACAGCTATTCAAGAAACTTTACATCAGTTAAAAGAAGAAAAGCTCCCTGCAGTTTTACAACATGCAGAGCAGTACTTTAAATTATTAACCAATAATCGATATGAATCACTTTATCTGAATACTGAGGGAAAATTTGAAGTATTATCAGTGGAAGGGATTCGTTACTCAGTTGCAGAGTTATCACAAGCAACCAAAGAACAAGCATATATCGCACTGCGATTTGCTCTTGCTGGTTCACTTAAACAATCAGCACCATTTCCGATTATTATGGATGATCCGTTTGTCCATTTTGATCGTTTAAGAATAATTTACATGGTACAATTAATACAAAGAATTTCAAGTGAACATCAGATTCTTTACTTTACATGTCATGATGGAATGCTGGAACAATGGGAGAAAGCTAATATCATCCAAGTAGCAAATCTTAATAATGAAAGGGGATTGACTTCGGTATGAATGGAGTAGCAACATTACAAGCAGGAGCACCAGTCGATCAATATTTACTTATTAAACAAGCAACAAAAGGTGTTACAACAATGGGAAAACCATTTATGACACTTATTTTACAAGATAAAAGTGGAAGCATAGAAGCAAAGCTTTGGGATACTGGAGAAGATCAAGAAAAATTGTATCAGGCGGGTGGAATTGTTCGAATCGGTGGAGAAATTCACGATTATCGTGGAAAACTACAATTGCGTATTAAAACGATTCGTCCTATAAATGAGGATGAGAATATTTCAGTAACTGATTTAGTTCAATCAGCAGAAACTCCTAAAGAAGAATTATTCGATCAGCTTATGAATTTTTTCTTTGAGATAAAGAACCCTAACATTTCTCGTCTTACAAGATACTTAATCATGGAAAATCAACAATCTCTAATGACTTTTCCTGCAGCCACAAAAAATCATCATGATTATGCATCCGGATTATTAGATCATGTTGTATCTATGCTAAAGCTAGGGAAAGCTATAGCAGATTTGTATCCAACTTTAAATAGAGATCTACTTTATGCGGGAATAATCTTACATGATATTGGTAAGGTAGTAGAATTATCAGGACCAATTTCAACAAGCTATACAGTCACTGGGAATATGTTAGGACATATCTCTATTATGGTAAGTGAAATTGCTCTTGCTGCAAATGAGTTAAATATTGAAGGAGAAGAAGTAATGCTTCTTCAACATATGGTTTTATCACATCACGGTAAAGAAGAATGGGGAAGTCCTAAAAAGCCAATGCTTCAAGAAGCTGAGATACTGCACTATATTGATAATATTGATGCGAAGATGAATACATTAAAACGTGCTTTAGGCAAGACAAGACCTGGTGAATTTACTGAGCGCCTATTCCCGTTGGATAACCGTTCATTCTATAAACCAACAATCGAATAATAATTAATGGGCAAAGCAAAAAGACTGTCAGCTTAAGAAGATACTGAAAGTCTATTGCGAGTATGAGAATGACCCATTCGTTCTCATATTCGCTTTTTTTATTTGAAATTGACTTACATAAAGAAACAGGCGACTTTCTGTTCGATTTAACGGAAAGTCGCCTGTTTTTTTGAAAACTGACTTATTCATTGTCCTAGCTTGTCCTGGACTTTAGAAAGATTATTTAGATGAGCTTTTGAATTGAGCTAATGCATCTTTTAAATCGTCATCTTTAATTTTTACGTCTGCATCTTTGATCAATTTGGATACTTTTGTTAGTAATTGAGATTGATCAGCTTCTTGAAGTTGTAATTTTTTCTTGATTTCAGCTTTATTATCTTCGTATGAACCTTTTACTTTTGCGTCACGTTCATCTTCTAATTTGATGATATGGTAACCGTAAGAAGATTTTACAGGTTCGCTAATTTCACCTTTTTTAAGTGCATATGCAGCTTTTGTGAATTCAGGAACCATTTTATCTGGACCAAACCAACCAAGTTCTCCACCTTGAGCTTGTGAACCTGTATCAGTTGAATATTTTTTAGCTAATTTAGCGAAATCTTCGCCTTTATCTAATTTAGCTTTCACTTCTTTAGCTGTTTTTTCATCAGCCACAAGAATATGACTAGCTTTTACTTCTTTTTTCATTTCTTCATAATAAGCTTTCATGTCAGCTTCAGATACTTTAACACCATCAGCTAATGCAGCTTCTTGTAAAAGATTTAGTTTAACACTACGTTTAAATGATTTTTCAGTCATATTTTGAGCTGCTAAAGCTTGTTTAAAGTCTTGACCTTGGCTTTCCATTTGTTCTTTTTGCTTTTTGTATTCAGCACTTACTGCTTTATCAGATACTTTATATTTATCGCTCAATACTTTTTCGATGATGATTAGTTGTAATGCAGAGTCACCAACTGAGTCTTTCATTTCTTTGTAAAGTTGATCTTTTGTTACGTCGCCAACCTTTGAAGTAGCAACTTTTTCGTCACTCGCGTTACCACAAGCTGACAATGCAAGTACGGATGCTGCAAGTGTTAATGATAAAACTGTTTTTTTCATCTTCCTTATCTCTCCCAACTTAAGTCACTTGAATATATGCAAATGTAACTATACCATAGAACGAAAAAAAATGGAAAAGGTTGCTGTAAAAAGTGCCTAGAAATGAAATAAACAAATGCATAGGATAGGTAAGAAAGGGGGTGACAAACATGAGTGGAGGTTACCAAAATAACTACGGTTCTAACTCCTTTGCCCTTGTGGTGGTACTATTCATCTTGTTGATCATTGTAGGTGCAGCATTTTTGGGTTACGGAGGTTACTAATCAATAAAAGACCATTTACGAAAGTAAATGGTCTTTTCTATAGTTTCACAGGGCACGAGAAGCATCATGACCATGCGTAGCCTATTCTATATAGTAAACATCATTTCTAAGTAAAATGAAATTAATAAAATGGTAATAAGCACATTAATGGTGCGATAAATTTTAGGTTGCTTTTCCTCGGGAATTTCTTTCTGTGCGCATAAAGCGTACGTCATCCGATTAATTTGGAATAGATAGAACACCGAGAATAGGACGACAATGGCAATGATCAAGTCTTTTCCTCCCCTCTATATACCCTTTTAGCATATCAAAAAAAAGACAGAAAATACAAGTTTGGTATCATTAGTTATTTGTAGGTGAAATTAGAATTTCAAAACCTTTATCTGTCTCTTCTATTAACGCTTGTTTGGGTGAACGTATTAAATGTTTTACATAAAGCAAATCCATTACACATAATCCGCAATGATAAGCTAATAAAATAGCAAAGTAATGTCTGAATGTCGGGAAAATAATTGCCCCAACTATGAGTATACTATTTAATGCCATGAACGGTACTATTAAAGCGACAATATACCGTGATTTTAAAATAGGCTCATGAATGCGCATAGCTAATACAGGAATAATATTAAAATGTTTTTCTATAGAAAAGCGTAATCTTGAACGAAAACGCATCAATGGCAAAAAATGCAAAAGCTTATGAATCGGGTAGATCATTAAAAACACTAAAACAAATAGTGGAAATAATTGATCAGAGACTGGATTGTCTTTATAAGCCGTTATTAAAATGTAAAAAACAGAAAAGACCATCATTACAAATATCGCTGATATTAAGAAAATACGATGATGTCCGTATTGTTTTTGTACATTAATGGTTTTCCAACAATGCAACTTGTAGCATCTCCAATTTTTTTAATTTAATCAAATCATCGATACATAACATTAAAGCTTTTTAGAAGGAAAATCAAGCTAAATTTTTTAAACAAGTTGCTATCTTTACAAAGAACTAAGCTTAATTTAATATCTAATACTTGTTCTGAATGCACAAACAAATAATCGGTAAAAAAAACCAACATCAAATTTTAAATGCACATTTATTGATGTTGGAACGATTATTTAATCTTCTATATTTTTTAAAGAATCTTCAAATATATCCATAAAGTCATCCCCATAAATGTTACGGATAAGGGCGACTAATTCTAAAAATTGCGGAAATTTACCGTACATTCCTTTTAAAGGAAGAGAACCTTCAATAACACTATGTCTAGAATGATTGAAGTTTTCGTATAGCTCTAAAAGCAATGATTGACCTTTCTCGGTGAGCTCAACATATGTATTTCTTTTATCATCATCACGTTTAGAGAATGATAGCAAGCCACGTTCTTCTAAATTTTTTGAAAAATTAAAAGCTGTCGATACATGCATTACACCGAATTTAGCAATATCAGATATGGAAGCACCTTTCAAATTGTTAGCAATAAGTAATACATGGTGTTCATTAATATTCAAATCATAAGGTTTGATCCATGCTTGCCAATCTTTTTCTACGGCTTTCCAAAGGGCTTTTGATAATTGTGCAACACGTTGTGAGTAGAGCATGGCTTCTTTAGCCGTAAGTAATTCTTCAGACATAGCTATCACCACTTTCGTAATTTCTTAATATTATATCATTCTCTTACAAAAATATACAATAGAATAAAGAAATGTTATGCGAAGAAAATTTATCGTTATAATATTTTGTTTATTATTTAGCTAATTATTACTCTCTTTTTTGGCTTTTCTATTTTGAAACGCATTTATTTGCTGTTGAATTTCTTCAACAGAGCTTTGCAATGAAGAAATTTCTTGTTGAAGATGTTGTTGAATAGGAGCAGTTTCTTCTTGCCATACAGAAATAGATGATTTCGTATCCTCTAAAACAGCTGGAACAGCAACTTTTACTTCACTTTTAATATTATTAATGGAATTTTTGATATTCGTAACATGATGGCTTAAATCTTTTACTTGTTCATTTACAATATTTTTACCCGTTTTTAAAGTAGAGCGTAATTCTTTTCCGGATTGTGGTGTAGTTAGTAATACCGCTGCAGCACTACCCAATAGACCAGTTGTAAGTCCGAATAAAAAAGTTGAGGCTTTCATAAAATTCAGTCTCCTTTTTTCTTATAGTTATTTCCTCTTAATACTATATTAAAACAAGATATTAAAAAAATAAAATGGGGATAACTCGTGAGCTAAGTAAATACTTAAGAGTTATCCCATTTATCATATAAATAGAAGGAGTTGACCTATATAATACTGAAGGTCAACTCCTTCTTTTTGTTAGGCTTGATGTAAAGCTGTTGTAAATTTTGAACGTTTTACGAGATTCATAATAATTGGGTAAATTATTACGAAAGCTACAATATTAATAGCTACAGCGGGTAAGACCACTGTTAAGAATAGTGCTCCAAAAGGAATGTTAGCACCAGTAACTACAATTGCAGAACCTAAAAATACACTACCTGAGATAATTGTACCAATACCGGCAAGAATAGCTGATACAACAATTTTTTGAGCCATTTTTTTCAACAAAACAACAATGACATAAAAGATAAATGCTGTAACAAATTTGTCGATTATATTTGGTACAAATCCACCTGGGAATGTAGAAAATAGTCCTGAAATAATGCCGGTAGTCACAGCAAGAAGAAATACCTCTTTTACTCTAGGGAATAGTAGAATTCCGATGAACATCATTGTTAACATGAAGTCAGGTTTCATCCCACCATTAAACCCAGGAATAACAACATATAATGCTGCTCCCACACCAACGAGTAGTGCCATTAATACTAAATTTTTTGTATTCATTTCTCATCTCTCCTATTCAGTTGCCTAAGCTAAGCTAATGTTCTCCTTCCGTATCCTCTTGTTCGAAAGCGAAAACTTATAATGATTTTACAATTTAATTGTTTGAAAGGCAATAGCGTATTCGGGTCATAAAGCAGAAAAAGCACAGAACAATTTCTGTGCTTTTAATACTCTCTATTCAATAGATAGAATTCTATTATTTGTTCAAGTTAGCTTTAATTTCTTCAGCTAGTTTTTGTAGGATTTCAGGAGTATATTCGTCTTCTTTTGTATTCCACGTAGGTTTAAAACCATCAGTTGCATCATATCTTGGTATAAAGTGTAAATGGAAGTGGAATACGCTTTGACCAGCGGGAGCACCATTATTATTTAATAGATTCATGCCAGCTGGCTTGAAAGTATCTTTAATCGCATTTGCGATACGAGGTGCAACCTTGAAAAGATTAGCAGCTGTTTCTTCGGACATTTCAAAAACGTTTGCCACATGCTCTTTTGGAATTAGTAAAGTATGTCCTTTTGTTAATGGACCGATATCCATAAACGCATAGACATACTCATCTTCATAGATTTTAGTACTTGGAATAGACCCATCGATAATTTTGCAAAATAAACAATCGCTCATGTAAAAACACACCTTTCACTATTTTGCTATTCATTTTACCACATAGGAACTGCTAGAAAGAGGAATTTTTGATAAACTGTAAATAAGAATGGGAGTGACTTTGAATGACGGTATTAGAATTACAATCTGTAACAGGTGGTTATACACGAAAACCTGTTATTCATGACTTGTCTTTTACTATTGAACCAGGGGAGCTGGTAGGATTAATAGGCTTAAACGGTGCTGGTAAAAGTACTACGATCAAACATATTATTGGCATAATGACACCACAAAAAGGAGAAATTTTGTTAAACGGTGTATCCATTAAAGACAATATGGATCAATATCGTTCTTCTTTCTCTTATATTCCAGAAACCCCGGTTCTTTACGATGAACTGACATTAAAAGAGCATCTTGAGTTGACTGCTATGGCTTATGGAATTGAATTAGAAACTATGGAAGAAAGAGTAGCACCCTTACTAAAAGAATTTAGAATGGAAAAAAGATTGAATTGGTTTCCTTCTCATTTCTCTAAAGGGATGCGCCAAAAAGTAATGATTATGTGTGCCTTTTTAGTCAATCCTTCTTTATATATTATTGATGAGCCATTTTTAGGTCTAGATCCATTAGCAATCCAATCATTATTAGACCAAATGGATGAAAAGAAAAAAGAAGGGGCATCTATTTTAATGTCAACGCATGTATTGGCTACCGCAGAAAAGCATTGCGATAAAATCCTATTATTGCATAACGGTCGTTTGCGTGCATTTGGTACAATGGATGACTTACGCCAAACATTCAATATGCCGAACGCAACATTAGATGATTTATATATCGCGATGACAAAGGAGCAAGATGATGAATAGCTTGCATGATGTTTGGCGTGCGCGGTTTACCCATTATATGGGGGAAGTTCAAAAGTATTTGCGATTCGTCTTTACTGGTCATTTAGCTATTGTTATTATGTTCGTTCTTGGAGCAGCGGGCTATAAATACAGTGAATGGCTAAAAACAGCATCCAGTGATTTTCCTTCAATATTATTAGCGACAGTAATTCTGGGAATTGTATTGGGAATTAGTAGACCTATTACGTTAATTCGAAAACCAGACGAGGTATATTTACTCCCTCTGGAGACAAAATTACCTCTATATTTTAGCAAGGCTTTAAGATATACATTTGGCTCACAAATTATCCTTGTTGCTCTTCTTTATATTGTGACATGGCCGATGCTTCGACAAGTTGCGGGTCTAGAACCGTTAACGATATTCATCGGATTAGTTGTAGCACTTCTATTGAAGTGGTGGAATATTTATAGTGAGTTCAGTTACAGATGGGCTTATAAGGGTCACAATGTTTGGATGGATCGGATTGTTCGGATGGTGTGCTCATTTGCCATGCTTTTCTCTGTTTTGAACGTTCAATTTATTCCGATGATTGTTCTGATCTTAATCATCGTATCTTATCCGATGTCATGGAAAAAGAAAGTTCAACAAACACCATTCCCATATGAACATTTTGTTAGATTAGAAGAAAATCGTATGATGGGGATTTACCGATTTGCAAATTATTTTACAGATGTACCTAATATACATGGAAGTATAAGACGTCGTGCATGGTTAGATGGAGTTTATAAACTTATACCATATGCAAAACAAAATACGCAGGAATATTTAATATTCCGTTCATTTATACGGACAGATGATCATTTCTTTTTATGGCTTCGTTTAACGGTGATTTCTGCATTAGCTGCAGCCTTTGTTAACATTCCTATTGCCATTGGCGTAGTCGTGGCAGCATTATCATTTGCAACTGCTATTCAGTTGAAACAAGCATTAATAACATCAAATGATTTCAGAATGGACATGTTGTATCCTTTACCAAAGAATGCGCGTGAAAAAGCAGCGGTTAAAATAGTGCGGTATACTATTATTGTACAAGCAATTGTTGTGTTACTTGCAGGATTAGGAATACCATATTTCTATGTACAAGGATTAATCGTACTAGTAGTTGGTGAACTTACACTTCGTTTAAGTAAATAACGAATTATAAAAGGGTGCCCTTAAGGAGTTTTTATTCTTTAAAGAGCATCCTTTTTTATGATTGTTCTCAAATGATATATATTGATTGTGAGAGATTAAAGTTTAACCTCATGAAAGGGGATTGAAATAAGTGACGGAAAAGCAAAAGAAATTAAAGGATATTGAGCTTTCTGTGTTAGATTTAGTATCTGTATTAAAAGATCATGATGCATCATATTCTTTCCAACATAGTTTGGAGTTAGCGCAAAATGTAGAAAAGTTAGGGTACAAACGTTATTGGTTTGCAGAACATCATAATAGTCCGAGTATCGCTAGTTCCGCAACATCATTGTTAATCGGTTATGTTGCACAAGGAACGAAAACAATTCGAGTGGGATCAGGAGGTATAATGCTTCCTAATCATGTCCCTTTAGTAATTGCAGAACAATTCGGTACGTTAGATGCATTATATCCAGACCGCATTGACTTAGGTCTAGGAAGAGCACCAGGTACAGATCCAATAACAGCTCAAGCACTTCGTAGGAATTTGCAAAGTTCGGGTGAAGATTTCCCAGAGAATGTACTAGAATTACAACGTTATTTAAGCAATAATCCAGATGGTCATGTACATGCATATCCTGGTGAAGGTTCAAACGTACCATTATATTTACTAGGATCAAGCCTTTTCAGTGCACGCCTTGCTGGAATGTTAGGATTGCCATATGCATTTGCTAGCCATTTTGCACCGACATATTTAATGGAAGCACTTCGAATGTATAGAGAATCATTCCAACCATCCGAGCAATTAAAAGAACCATACACGATTGCTTGTGTCAATGTAATTGCGGCCGATACAAATGAGGAAGCAAGAAAAATGTCGACGAGTCTATATTTGCATTTTTTGAACATTGTTCGTAATACAAAAAATAAATTACTACCACCAGTAGATGATATGGAAAATTATTGGTCAGAATCCGAAAAGAATATGGTTATGCAGTCATTGTATTATTCATTTATCGGAGACCAAGAAACGATTGAACATGATCTTGGAGCTTTTGTTGAAAGAACAGGCGTGGATGAAATAATGGCTGTTTCACATATTTATGATCCAGCCTCACGTATACGTTCATATGAAATATTAGCTTCGGCAGTAAAAGAGTAGAAATAACAATATCTATGGGTAAGTTGAGAGCCTCCTAACGTGAAGGAGGCTCTTTTCATCCGTATAAAGAGTGATTCAGTAGTGAAAATCAACCACAAATTCGGAGAAGATAAATTCCTTTTAGCCGAGCGAATCACTCAACTTTTAATGATTTATAGCTCCTCTTCATCAGGGCGCTTTGTCACATATATTTTTACATAAGGAGCACTTGTGAAAATATTTCCACGATCTACTCCATTTACATCTTCATGGGTTTCTTTATAGGAACTGGATGCCTTCCATGCTTCAAATGAATGTGGACCAGTCCATTCAGTAAGAGAAATATATGTTTCGTCATGCAAAGGTCTTAGTAAACGAAATGCGATTAAACCGGGTTCGTTTTCAATCGCTTTAATCGTGTCTAAGAAACGATCTTCAAATATTTTTCGACTTTCACTTTTAACAGGAATATGGTTCATAACAAAATAGCCATGTTCGTCTAAGGTATTGATATTACCTATAACTTCATAGCTTCTCGGGGTAGCAAACACACTTTTTTTATCAGATTCATGAAGTAGAACTGTATTTCCTTCACCATATAAAACAATCATATCTTCTTTCGAAAACTTCTTTTTTAGACTTTCCATAAATTCTGGTGTTCCAGAAGTTAAATATAAATACATAGAAATTCCACCTTTGTAAGCTAATTTGAATTCTTGCAACAGTACAAGAAAATTTAATACATTATATTAGAGAAGTATGAACGAGTAATCCTATCAAGAAAAATCAATGTCTATCTCGGAAATCATCCCTCTAAATCGACAAAAAATGGTATAAACATTATGAAAGAAAGTTAATAATAGTATATCCTTTAAATTAGAAAATATCATAAGTAGACACTTTGTCAAAAAGATGTCATCAATTTATACATTTTTTTGACAATCAGCTCGTTGAACTATACAACGCTTGAAGAAACGTCTATTATGAACAATGGATATGAATGTCGAATTAAATAATTACTGAATTGATGAAAGGACGGTTTACTGTTCATGGGAACATTTAATGATACGCTTTTACGCGCAGCACGAGGTGAAAGGACAGCCTATACACCAGTTTGGTACATGCGACAAGCAGGTCGTTCACAACCTGAATATCGCAAGATTAAAGAAAAATATTCACTAGAAGAAATAACGCACCAACCAGAATTATGTGCTTATGTAACGCACTTACCAGTACAAAATTATGATGTGGATGCAGCGATTTTATACAAAGACATCGTTACTCCTTTACCTGGTATGGGAATAGATGTGAAGATTAAAGGCGGAGTAGGCCCTGTTATTTCCAATCCTATTCGCTCGGCGCAAGATGTAAAGAATCTTAGAGAATTTAATCCTGAGGAGCATGTTCCGTTCGTCCTTGATACGATAAAGTTATTGACTAAAGAACAACTTAATGTACCTTTAATCGGCTTTGCCGGAGCACCATTTACATTGGCAAGTTATTTAATAGAAGGCGGTCCCTCTAAAAACTATGCGTTGACAAAATCATTTATGGTGTCACAACCAGAAGCATGGTTCCTTTTGATGGAGAAACTTGGAGATATGGTGATTACAGATTTAAAAGCACAGATTAAAGCAGGTGCTAAAGCATTCCAAATCTTCGACTCATGGGTGGGTGCTTTAAGTCATCGAGACTATAGCATTTTCATCAAACCGGTTATGGAACGTATTTTTAATGAGCTAAAAGCCGAAGGTGTACCGATGATCTTATTTGGTGTAGGTGCAAGTCACTTAGCACTAGATTGGCAAGATCTACCGTTAGATGTAGTTGGATTAGATTGGCGTTTACCTATTAGAGAAGCGCGTGAAATGGGTATTACAAAACCTGTTCAAGGAAATCTTGATCCAACATTATTATTAGCTGATTGGTCAATTCTTGAAGCTCGTACAAAAGAGATTATTGATCAAGGGTTAGAAGTACCAGGTCATATCTTCAATTTGGGCCATGGAGTATTTCCATCAGTAAATCCAGATGTTTTAAAACGATTAACAACTTTAATACATGAATATAGTGCGCAAAAAATAAAAGCGCATTCATTATAATCTTGAGGTGATTAGAAATGAAAAAACAAATCGGACTATTAGTAATGGCTTATGGAACGCCAAAAAACGATGATGATTTAATTCCTTATTATACACATATTCGCCACGGACACCGTCCTAGTGATGAACATATTGAAGATTTACGCAGCCGTTATAAAGCAATCGGTGGAATTTCACCACTTGCTGAAACAACTGAAAAACAAGGAAAAGCATTAGAAAAACGTTTAAATGAAGTACAAGATGAAGTTGAGTACAAATTATATATTGGCTTAAAACATATTGCGCCTTTTATCGAAGATGCAGTTGAAAAAATGCATAATGATGGTATTACTGAAGCAGTCTCACTAGTTTTAGCACCACATTTTTCTTCATTCTCAACAAAATCATATAATACTCGTGCAACAGATAAAGCAAAGGAACTTGGCAATTTAACTATTTATACTATTGATAGCTGGTATAAAGAAGAAAAATATCTTCAATATTGGACAGAAAAAATCAATGCAGAATTTGCTGCAATGTCTGATGAAGAACGTGAAAAGGCTTGCTTAATCGTTTGTGCTCATTCTCTACCAGAAAAAATTATCGCTATGGGTGATCCATATGCAGATCAACTACATGAAACAGCAGAAATTCTTCAACAACGTACAGGCGTGAAAAATATGGAATTTGGTTGGCAATCTGCCGGTCAAACAAAAGATCCATGGCTTGGACCAGATGTACAAGATTTAACACGTGAGTTATATAACAAGAAAGGCTATCGTTCATTTGTATATACACCAGTTGGTTTTGTAGCTGAGCACTTAGAAGTTCTTTATGATAATGACTATGAATGTAAAACTGTTTGTGAAGAACTAGGAGCAAACTACCATCGTCCAGCAATGCCAAATGACAATCCATTATTTATAGATGCATTAGTTGATGTAGTACAAAAAACATTAGTAGCTCATGCTTAATAGAAAGTGATGATTGATGTGACTGAACAAAAGCGAAGGGTTGCCGTTATCGGAGGGGGGATTACGGGCTTAACAGCTGCGTTCTTTTTGCAACAAGAAGCAAGAAAACAGAAGCTACCGCTTGAGATTGTCCTTATAGAAGCAAGTCACAGATTAGGTGGCAGTATTCAAACAGTAAAAAAGGATGACTTTATCATTGAAAGAGGTCCAGATTCTTTTTTTGAGAAAGATCAAGTAGTTGTAGATTTATCAAAACAGTTAGGGATTGAAGACCAGCTAATCAGTAATTCCCCGGGAAAATCTTATGTAGCTATCAATAATCAACTTTCCCCCATTCCAAAAGGTTCTATTTTAGGAATACCAACTGAAATTTTGCCCTTTGCTAAGTCTGATGCGATTTCTTGGAGTGGAAAGTTAAGGACGGCTTGTGATTTATTATTACCTCCATCTGACATAAGTCAAGATCAATCATTAGGTAAGTTTTTACGTAAACGATTTGGAGAAGAGACTGTTGAAAATTTAATCGAACCTATATTATCGGGAGCGTATTCGGGTGATATCGATTTATTGAGTTTACATGAAACACTTCCGAATTTATCTAATGCTTGTAGAAAACATCGCAGTGTGATTAAAGGTATTCAAAAGGAAACATCTAAACTAAAAGAAGGTGCAAATGGATACTCTTATCTAACGTTAAAGGACGGTTTGGAGAGTTTAATCGATGCTTTAGAGCAAGCGTTAGAAATGGCTATTATTTATAAAAGTGTTCGGGTTCAAAGTATTACAAAATCGAAGGATAAAATAATACTGTCACTAAATAATCAGCATTCTATCTTTGTAGATGGTGTGATTGTTGCGACTTCACATCAAATGGCAACAAAGTTATTTGAGCGAGAAGGTATTTTGAAAAGTTTACTCGATATTCCAGTGAATTCATTTGCGACGGTTTCAATGATTTTTCCACACAACACCATCAAGAAAGCGTTTGATGGATATGGCTTTTTTGTCTCTAGAAGTAGTGAATATTCTATCACTGCATGTTCTCTTACTCATCGCAAATGGCCACACAAAGTCCCTGGAGATTATGAAGTGATTAAGAGCTATGTAGGACGAGCAGGTGATGAATCTATCGTTGAACTGTCTGATTCAGAAATTGAAAAAATTGTCTTACAAGATTTAAAAAGCACCCTTAAAGTTGCTGGAAAACCAATTCATACAGTAGTATCCCGTTTTAAAAAGGCAATGCCGATTTATACAATAGGACATCAAAAAAGAGTTGAACAGGCGAAAAAAGAATTGCATGAGTCATACCCGACTATTCGTCTTGCTGGAAATGCTTATGAAGGCTTCAGTTTAACCGATTGTATTTTACAAGGGGAAAATGCGGCAAAAGAAGTTATAGCATCAATATTCCAAAAAGAACTCTGTCTCTAGTAAGAGATGGAGTTCTTTTGTTTTAATAGTTACATTTAGCTTTGCGAACGTTATTATTTCTTCAAAAAATAGCTAAGAAGACTTCATTTATATTTCACATTTACAAAGTAAAATAGTATATAGAGGTGATGCTTGTGATTTGGAGAAAAATGTGGATTCTATGGATCGTCAGTTTTGCACTAATTCTTAGTGGATGCGGTGAGACTACATACCCTGCAATATCTAAAACAAAAAATTTTGTAGCATCTGTAAATTTACAAGCACCATCAATCAGTTTTATAAACGATAAAGGAAAAGTATTTACAACATGGAAACTAGATGAAGGATATACTGGTGCAACATTAATAGATCATGATTATATTTTGCTGTATGGATATCAGTTAAAAAAAGCAACTGTCTATAACTTGAGCACGGGTAAACAAGAATACACCATTGCTACTGGAATTGGTATAACAAATGCTATTTATGATAAAAAACATCAAAAAGTGTATCTAGCAAACGGGAAAACCAACCGTATTTCGGCATATTTTAGTAATGGAAAATTAGCCAAAACTCAAAAGGTAGGAAATTACCCTATGTCCATGATCATCCATGATCAGCAACTTTATATAGTAAATTACAAAGATACTACTTTATCAATATTGCAGACAAATACTTTAAAACCTTTAAAAGAGTGGACTATTGAGAAGTCATCAAATGGTATGCAGATTGTTAAGAATAAGGAATTATGGATTGGTGGTCATGGTGAGGGGATTAAACCAAACTCAACGGCCGATATTTATGACTTACAAACAGGTGAAAGAATATCACAGATTAAACTACCTTTAATGCCTGTTGGTTTTGCAAAGAGTCAAGATCGCGTCTATGTTATTAGTCATGGTGATAGTGCACTTTCTGAAGTGGATTTCAATGGTAAGGTAATTCGTAAAATGGAAGTTGGGGCGAATCCCTTTACTGTAACAATCTTTAAAGACAACATAGTGGTAGCTGGATATGATGATCATCACGTCTATTTTTTACAAAATGGGAAAATTGCTAAAACAATCAATGTAGGTAAAGGACCTTTCCAATTGCTTGTCAGGGGGAACGAAGAATGACGACAATATTAATTGTAGATGATGAACAAGATATGAGAAATTTAGTTGAAGTAATGTTAAGCCAGTCTGGTTTTCAATCTCTTCAAGCGAATGGAGGACAAGAAGCGTTTAAGCTGCTAAAAGAACATCATATAGACTTAGTTATTTTAGATGTAATGATGCCAGAGATGGACGGCTTTTCTGTTTGTGCTGAAATAAGAAAGGAATCTGATGTCCCCATTATTTTCTTGACAGCAAAGGATGCGAATGAGGATAAAGTAAA
Source organism: uncultured Rummeliibacillus sp. (assembly GCF_934216135.1). NCBI lineage: Bacteria > Bacillati > Bacillota > Bacilli > Caryophanales > Caryophanaceae > Rummeliibacillus > uncultured Rummeliibacillus sp. Next base: position 78,474 of record NZ_CAKQBI010000011.1, read on the forward strand.
AGGACTAACAATTGGTGCTGATGATTATGTAGTAAAACCGTTTTCTGCATCAGAGCTAATAGCTAGGATACAAGCCGTATTAAGAAGAACTGAAGGAGAAGTTGTTGAAGATACCAATCATCTAATTGTTAAGGGAGAAATAGAATTAGATGATGTGTCAAGAAAAGTTAGTGTGAGTGGTAAAGTTGTTCCATTAACATTAAAGGAATTCGAAATCCTGCATTTGTTTATGAATAACGAAAGTGTAGTCTATACACGAGAACAACTTTTAGAAATTATATGGGATGCACATTATAGCGGTGGTACTAGAACGGTTGATACACATATTAAAACATTAAGATTAAAACTAGGAGCAAAGACCGGAAAATATATACAAACTGTATGGGGATTGGGGTATCGATTCGAGGTTGCAAAATGAAAAAATTATCCACGAAAATTTGGACAGTCATTGTAGCTTTTTTAGCCATTACAATATTATTTATGTATGTTCTTACGGATTTCTTATATGAAGGCCTTTATGTAAAAGACGCAGAAGATTCAATGGTTGAAGTTGGAGAAAAATTGTCAACAATCTATAATGGTGGAAAAGTAACTGATGAATTTATCCAAAAGATTGATGAATATAATGATTACTCGAATATAAATGTGTTTGCAGTTCGGAATCCTAGAGAACTAAGTGCATGTGTACCATTTGATATCGATTATGATACTTTAATCGGTGCAGATGAACGACAGCAGCTTCTTGAGGGGAAAACAATCACAAAAAAAGGCTATGAAAAGCGTTTTGATCGCCAAGTAATTTCAGCCATTATTCCATTAACTGATCAAAAACGTTTAGAGGGGATTATCTATATATACTTCCCGCTTGCTAAAATAACAGAAATGGCTTCAAAAGAAGTCTTTATCTTACTTGGCAGTGCAGCTATCTTTATAGTCTTAATTGGATTTGGTGTGTTTAAAGGTATCAAGCATATTATGAAACCATTAAAAGAGTTGCAAAATGCAGCTGAAAAGATGGCCGTGGGTAATTATGAAACTCGAGTTGAAGTAAAATCTAAAGATGAAATAGGAGAACTTGCACAAACCTTCAACAAAATGGCCACATCAATACAACGCGAGGATGAAGCTCAAAAGCAATTTCTAGCAACAGTTTCCCATGAATTGCGGACACCCATTAGTTATGTAAAAGGATATGGAGAAGCATTGCAGAATGGATATATAGAGGAATCACAAAGACAAGAGACGCTTTCTCTTATTGTTCGGGAAGCAAATCGCTTAGAAAAACTGACAAATGAATTATTGCAATTATCAAGAGCTGTTAACCAAACAGAATCCGGACCCTTATATCCTTTGCCGCTGGCGGAAACTTTACGTGAAGTTGTAACAATTACGGAGCAAAAAGCTTACTTAAAATCAATTAGTTTGAGAACAGACATTGATGAAGATATCATTATTAATGCAAACGAGGAAAAAATTAAGCAAATAATGATTAATCTTATAGAAAATGGACTGCGATATTCTAAAGAAGGAACAGAGATTATTCTAAGTTCAAAGAGAAAAGAGAATATGGCAATTATAACTGTACAAGATCATGGTATTGGAATACCTGCTGAAGACTTACCACATATAACTGAACGCTTTTATCGAGTCAATAAAGCACGAAGCAGAAGTGATGGAGGTAGTGGATTAGGTCTTTCTATTGTAGATCAGCTTGTAAAATATCATAAAGGAACTTGGCATATAGATAGTGAATTAGGTAATGGTACAAAAGTGACTATACAAATACCATTAATAAAGGAGATTTAAATGATGAAAAAACTACTAATAAGTTTAGCTGTAATAGCTGGTGTACTTGCTGGCTGTAACAATGCAAATAGTTCAAAGACAGATGATTCTACATCACATAACGAAGGAACAACAGTAGAAGTAAAAGTAGCTATTCAAACACCTGAAAAAGTAAAAGTTGGAAAGGATGTTGAATTAGCCGCTCATGTTACTCAAGGTGGAGAAAATGTAGACGATGCTGATGAAGTGAAATTTGAAGTTTGGGAATCAGGTAATAGAGATAATGGACAAATGCTTGAAGGTAAATTAGATAAAGACGGCATATACAAAGCAACGACAAAATTCGATCATGATGGTGTCTATTATATGTATGCTCACACCACAGCTCGCGGTTTACACACAATGCCTAAACAAAAAATTGTAGCTGGCAATCCTGATATGAGTAAAGTAAAAGAGGATAATGACGATGGAAGTATGAATATGGATATGAATGATTCTTCAAGCGAAGACCATTAATCTATATTCGAGGAAGATTTAGTATTTATTAAAATGTCTTGCAACTAAAAATTAATAAGTGTAAAATTAATGACCAGATGACCGAAAATGTTTTCTGGTCATTTTATGTAAGCAGAAAGTAGGTAAGAAACCATATGGATAGGAGACAAGAGATTCTTGAAGCAGCATCCAAATCCTTTTCACTATTTGGATATAAAGCAACAACCATGGATCAAGTGGCGAAAATTGCGAATGTAGGAAAAGGTACGATTTATACTTTTTTCGAAAATAAAGAAATACTTTTTCAAGAGATTGTAGTAAAACTAATTTTGGAGATGAAATTAGCGGCCGAACAGGAAATTGAAACAAGCCGTCCATTTCAAGAAAATGCACATAATGTTTTAATGAAAATCTTGCAATTTAGAGAAGTACATCAACTATATGCAAAGTTAGTAGAAGAAGAAAAAGAGCTTCGAACTCCAACTGTTCAAACAATGCTAATTCGTATCGAAAAAGAAATTGTCTCCTACATTTCGGAAAAGATAAATATTGCTGTAGATAAAAAAGAATTGTGTCCATGTGATTCGGAACTTGTAGCCTTTCTATTATTTAAATCTTATATTGGTCTAGTCGCAGATTGGGGCGAAACACATGATTCGGAATTATCCGAAGAAAGAATCGCAGCATTGTTTCGAGATACTATCTTTAAAGGTCTCTTACCATGAGATTCTTTTTGCAATAAAATGACCAAATGAGAATATTGGTCAGTCAGTTTTAGGAGGAGTAAATTGTGATTAAAGCAGAATGGAGTAAAATTTTTCATTCTAGAAAAGTTTTAGTTGCTATAATTGCTGTTTTATTTGTCCCTGTTCTATATGCTGGTATGTTCTTATGGGCATTTTGGGATCCATATGCAAATTTAGAGGATTTACCAGTTGCTATCGTAAATAATGATGAAGGTGCAACAATTGATGGCAAGACAAAGCATCTAGGAAATGACCTTACAGAAAATTTAATTGATAGTAAAAAGTTTAAGTTCACGGAGACTACCCAAGAACATGGGAATAAGGGATTAAAAAATCGCGATTATTATATGGAAGTTGTTATTCCAAAAGACTTTTCAAAGAATGCAGGTTCAATCTTAGAGGATGATCCTGAACAAATGAAAATAATATATAAGCCAAATGAAGGCTATAACTTCTTAGGCGGACAAATTGGTAATACGGCTTTAGAATTAGTTCGTAAAGAGGTAAATAAGCAAGTCTCAGCAACTTATGCGAAAACGTTGTTTGCGAATATCAAAAAAATGGGTAACGGTTTCGGAGAAGCTGCAGATGGAGCAGGTAAATTAGAAAATGGAGCGGGCAAATTAAATAAAGGCGCCAACCAATTAAATGATGGGCTTCAAACTGCAAAAGATGGAGCAACTCAGTTAGCCGATGGAGCAAAGTCTGCAGCGAATGGATCGAGTGACTTGAAAAATGGAATTGATTCAGCAGCAAATGGAGCAACCCAATTAAATGATGGAACAAAATCTGCAGCAAAAGGCTCTAATGATTTAAAGAATGGAATTGATTCAGCAGCAAATGGAGCAACCCAATTAAATAATGGGGCAAAATCCGCAGCAAAAGGATCAAATGAATTAAATAATGGTATCACCTCAGCAAAAGATGGATCAGGTCAATTACAAACAGGTTCATCTGATTTGAAAAAAGGAACCGAAACTTTAGTTTCAGGTCTAGAAGGCAATACAGCTAATATCAATGCTTTAAATGATGGAGCACAACAAGTGAATACAGGTATTGGTACATTGAGTACTGGATTAGCTAAATTAGCTCCAGGTGCCAGCAATGTATCAAATGGCGTATCACAGTTAGTGACAGGCTTAGGAGAAATGCCTACACAAGTTGCCTCTTTAAAAACAGGTGTATCAGATTTAAATAGTGGAGCAGCTAATTTAGCAACAGGTACAGCCGAATTAGAAGCAGGTACAGAAAAACTAATCCAACAGATTAATTCTTTAGGATTAACTGATGAGCAAAAGAACCAATTATTAGCTACAGCAAATACTCTTAAAGCGGGAGCAACTACAGCAAAAACAGGTGCAAGTAATCTAAGTGCAGGAACGACTGCACTAAACGATAAAGTTTCGAAAATGAATGCACCAACTACAGGAGATTTAACTGCATTAAAAGAAGGTGCTGCACAAGTTTCAGCTGGTTTAGACCAGATGAATGAGAAAGTAAGCAAAGAGTTAGCGCCAGGTACAAAACAATTAGCAGCAGGAACAGATAAGCTCGCTTCAAATTGGAGTAGTTCAGTAGAAGGTGCTAAAAAATTAGATGCAGGAGCTGGCCAACTAAATACAGGGATAGCTTCACTTAATAATGGACTTGGTCAATTACAAACAGGCTCAGGAAAACTAACTGCTGGTTTGGGCACATTAAGTAACGGAACACAATCGCTTACTGATGGACTTGGTCAATTACAAACAGGCTCAGGAAAATTAACTGCTGGTTTGGGTACATTAAGTAATGGTACACAATCATTAGTAAATGGAATGGGTCAACTACAAGCCGGCTCAGGTAAATTAGCAAACGGTTTAAATACATTAAGTAATGGAACACAATCTTTAGTAAGTGGTGCAGGAAAACTTTCTGACGGATCGCAACAACTTGCAGATGGTACCACTAAATTAAAAGATGGGGCAGGAACACTACAAGATAAACTTGCTGATGCTCATCAAACTGCTTCAAGTGTTCATGCATCTCAAAAAACATATGATATGGTTGGCGAACCAGTTGATGTAGATAAACAAGAAGTAAATAAAGTTCCAAACTATGGAACAGGTTTTGCCCCTTACTTTATTTCACTAGGATTATTTGTTGGTGCATTACTAATTTCAATTGTTTTCCCATTAGTAGAACCAGCTATCAAACCAAAAAATGGCTTCTCATGGTTTGCTAGTAAAACAGTTATTTTAGCTGTAGTTGGTTTCTTCCAATCTATAATCGTAGTATTAATATCATTATTTGTATTAAAAATTGAAATGGCCAATATTGGTGCGTTTATCTTGTTATCTTTAATAACAAGTTATGTTTTCTTAGCTTTAATACAAATGCTTGTTACTATTTTAGGAGATCCTGGACGATTCTTAGCAATTATTGTCCTTATTCTTCAACTTACAACAAGTGCTGGTACATTCCCGTTAGAATTAGTACCAAAAGCGTTGCATGTATTTAACAAAATCTTACCGATGACATATACAGTTCAAGGCTTCAAGGCGGCTATTTCAACTGGAGATATGGGCTTTTTCGGATTTAATATCGCGATTTTGTTAACATATTTGGTTGCTTTCTTAGCAATTACGTTTGGATTTTTTGCATTATTATTTGCAAAACGCCATTCAAAAGAAGCTACTGCAGAATAGATCAATATAAAAGGCCAGGGAATAGTCCTTGGCCTTTTTAAAATATGAATATATCAAAGATTAATAAAAAAGCGTAAAGAGGGGTTCGGGCTCTTTACGCTTTTTTCGTAAGCGGTTTACTTATAAGTTCATCATCTGCGGTTCAGACAGTGATGAGGAGTGAGCGATTACTAAACGAATCTTGGGAGACGTTTAGTCTAGTAAGTAATATAAACTATTAAAGGTTATTGCAATGTTCACAAGTGTTAGTATAGCACTCGCTTTGTTCTTCAATTTTTTCTCCACATTCTGCACAATGTTTATCAGGTAAGTTTTTGAAAAATTCAACAACATTTTCTAACATTGAAAGTCCCCTCCTTCACAATACTGTTATATTACTGTTTTGTTATTAAGTATTGTATTATAACAGAGGAGTAAATGTCAATACAAAATTCCAAATTTAAGTTAAAATAATTTATGAATATATTGAGGGAGTGACATACATGTATTTTATCGATAATAAAGGAATCAACGATCCACGTATTAACTTAGCAATAGAAGAGTATGCATTAAAAACAATGGATGTAGAAAAGGATTCATTTTTACTGTTTTATATTAACCAACCATCAATTATTATTGGAAGAAATCAAAATACAATTGAAGAGATTAACACAGATTACGTTGAAGAAAATGATATTATTGTAGTTCGTCGATTATCTGGTGGTGGGGCCGTGTATCATGATCTTGGTAATTTGAATTTTAGTTTTTTAACAAAAGATGACGGAGAATCATTCCAAAACTTTAAAAAGTTTACGCAGCCAGTTGTTGATGCTATGAAAAAACTAGGTATTGACTCTGAACTTTCTGGTCGCAACGATATCCTGGCAGAAGGGCGTAAAATTTCAGGAAATGCCATGTTCTCAACAAAGGGTCGTATGTTTAGTCATGGTACTTTAATGTACAATACAAATATTGATCATGTTGTATCTGCACTAAAAGTTAAAAAGGAAAAAATCGAATCAAAAGGTATTAAATCTGTTCGTTCACGTGTTGCGAACATTGCTGATTTTATGGAAAATCCAATAACAATCGAAGAATTTAGAATGGAAATACTAAAATCGATTTTCGGTGGAGAAGAAAATATTCAATATTACGAACTAACAAAAGAAGATTGGGATAATATTTATAAATTATCAGAAGAGCGTTATCAACAATGGGATTGGAATTATGGACAATCGCCTAAGTTTAATATTCAACGAAATAAGAAATTCGCTTCTGGTTTTATCGATTTACGTTTACAAGTAAAAAAAGGTATTATGGAACAAGTGCATATCTTTGGTGATTTCTTTGGTGTCGGTGAAATGAAAGACATAGAAGAAGTTCTGAACGGCAAAAAATATGAACCTCATGAGATTTCAAAAGCTCTTGAAAATATAGATATACCTAAGTATTTTGGAGGAGTTTCAAAAGAAGAATTTTTGAAACTAATCTATTAATTTTACGGATATGACGAATAAGATGGAGGGGAGAATAATGAGTACACATCGAATTTTAATCGTGGAAGATGATGTGAAAATTGCATCATTATTAGCGGATACATTACGCAAGTATCACTATGATGTAACTACCGTGGAATCTTTTGATAACATTCTAGATGATTTTAAAGCGTTCGATCCACATCTTGTTTTGCTTGATATAAACTTACCTTCATTTGATGGTTATTACTGGTGTCGCCAGCTTAGACAGTTAACGACCTGCCCAATAATATTCATTTCAGCAAGATCTGGGGAAATGGATCAAATCTTTGCATTAGAGAACGGTGGCGATGATTTTATCACAAAGCCATTTAACTATGAAATTGTGTTAGCAAAGATTAAAAGTCATTTACGAAGATCGTATGGAGAATATGCGATGAAGCAAGAGGAAAGAACGATAAAGCTTGGTCAATTACAACTATTTTTGGAACGTATGGAGTTGCATACAAAGAATGCACAAATTCCACTTCAAAAAAAAGAATGTGTCATTTTAGAATTGTTAATGGGACAAGCCCCAAAGGTAGTCTCTAGAGAAAAATTATTAGAAGAATTATGGGATGATCAAGCTTTTGTTGATGAAAATACTTTGAACGTTAATATGACAAGGGTGAGAAAAAAGCTTTCGGATTATCATGTGCTATCTACTATTGAAACAGTGCGTGGTGCAGGTTATCGATTTGTTTTATGTGAAGAGGAGCAATAATCATGGATTCTATAAAACTTTTTCTAAAGGAGCATGTTGGCTATGTCATATTTGATATATTGCTGGTGTTATTTATCCTACTATTATATTGGTTAGATGGTTTTCGTAATATTGATACAGCTATTTATTCTATCATTATCTCGTTAATCTTAACCGTAACTTTTTTATGTACAAGGTATATTATGCGCCGCTCTTTCTATAATAAGATCCTTCAACTACCTCATTCTATGGAAGACGCATTACAAAAAAACGCAAAAACCCCAGCAAATATTGCTGCAGAAGAATATATTCATGAACTATACAAAATTTATGAATTAGAAGCACAAGCTTTATATGCTCAACAAAATCGTCATCTTCAATTTATGAATCAGTGGGTACATCAGATGAAAACACCAATTAGTGTTTTGGAACTACTTTTGCAAGAAGATGGAGAGTTAGATAAGGTTAGTGTTCAAGAGGAAGTAGATAGACTAAAACATGGTCTGGAAACCGTTTTGATGAATGCACGTCTAGATACTTTTGAAGAGGATATGAAAATTGAGCAGGTTGCTCTTCGCCCATTGGTAAGCTCAATCGTAAATGAAAATAAAAGATTATTTATCACAAATCATGTATACCCTAATATTGATATCGCTGAGGATTGTATCGTCCCAACTGATCCGAAATGGATGAAGTTTATCATCGGCCAATTTATCACCAACGCAGTAAAATATACTTTTGAAGATGGAAAAAAGCTGTATTTATCTGCAGAAGTTAATGACACACAAATTATTTTAACCATTAGAGATGAGGGTATTGGAATACCACCTTCAGATTTAAAACGTGTAACGAAAGCATTCTTTACTGGTGAAAATGGTCGGAAAACAGCCGAATCTACGGGGATGGGTCTATATTTGGCAAAAGAGGTTTGTGATAAGTTAGGGCATCAACTAGAAATAGATTCAGAGGTAGGAAGAGGTACAACCATACGTGTTCACTTCCAGCATTCATAATAGAATTGAGGTAAACGTATATGTCAATTTTAAAAATTCAGGATGTAACGAAAGTATATGAAGGTAAAGTTACACATCGCGCGGTCAATCAACTTAGCTTCGAAGTGGAAAATGGTGAATTTCTAGCAGTGATGGGACCATCGGGAAGTGGAAAAACAACGCTTCTAAATATGATTTCTACTATTGATACACCAACATCAGGTGAGATTATCGTCAATGACATAAAACCTCATAAGTTGAAGAAAAATGATTTAGCTTATTTTAGAAGACGCCAACTAGGGTTTGTTTTTCAAGATTTTAATTTACTTCAGATGTTAACCGTAGAAGAAAATATTGTATTACCGTTAACGCTTGATGATCAAAATCTTGAAACAATGGAAACGAGACTTCAATATGTTACAGAACAATTAGGACTTGAAAAGATACTCGAAAAGCGTCCAAATGAAATTTCGGGTGGTCAAGCACAAAAGACAGCTATTGGGAGAGCCATTATTCATAAGCCATCACTTCTATTAGCAGATGAGCCAACAGGAAATTTAGATTCTAAGTCTTCAAAAGATGTATTAGAATTACTTAGACGTATTAACAAGCACGAAAACACAACAATCGTGATGGTGACTCATGATCCTATTGCAGCAAGTTATTGTGACCGGGTTCTTTTTATCAAAGATGGAGAGTATTTTAATGAAATATATAAAGATAACCATCGCCAAACTTTTTTTCAAGCTATTTTAAATGTGTTGAGCTTATTAGGGGGTCATGTCGGTGACTTTTCGACAGTTCGCCTTCCGTAATGTAATAAGAAATCAGCGTGTTTATGCAGCTTTCTTTCTATCAAGTGTTTCATCGGTTATGGTATTTTTTATCTATTCCATGTTAATGTTTCATCCAAAAGTTGAAGATGAATTTCTCCGGGAAATTGCCTTTCAAGGGATGTTCGGTGCAGAAGTTATTTTAGTGCTGTTCACATTGTTTTTCTTGTTTTATTCTATGCGGGCTTTTTTAGAAGCTCGTTCAAAAGAGTTTGGGATATTACTACAATTAGGGATTGAGAAAAGAAAACTCAATAAGCTAATTCTATTTGAAACAATGATTATTGGAATTGCTGCTATCATTGTTGGAATAGTTTTTGGTTATGCTTTTTCTAAATTTTTCTTTATGATTGTCAGAGAAATTTTGCAAATTGATAGTTTACCATTGTATTTTTCTTGGAAGCCCTTTGCGTTAACAATTGGTACATTCACAAGTCTATTTGTGATTATTTCATCTTTTAGTGTTATGTTCATCAAGGATAATAATTTGGTGAATCTTTTGAGAGGATATTGGCGTAATGAACAGATTGCAAAGTATTCCGTTTGGAGAGGGATTGCAGGCTTATTGTTATTAACTATGGCGTATGTAATGGCAGCCAATATTAATAAAGCCTATCTTATTGTATTTGTTTCTTTAACACCTCCCTTTGCAATGATTGGTACATATCTATTCTTTACAGATTCTGTACCTTTTATATTGTCACGAATACGTAGACATCGAAAATGGTATTGGCATAAATATCGGATTATCTCATTGGCCAAAATTTCGTCGATTATGCGAGAAAATTCGAGAATGTTCTTTATCTCATGTATGGTTTCTACACTAGCTTTTTTGGCAGTCGGCTCCTTAAGTTCAATGTCCACATTTACACACCAGTATCATCAATTAAATCCATTGGGAATGGTGTATTCTAGCAAAATAGATAACCCATATGAAAAAACGCATGTATCTGGATTAATCGAGGAATTAGAGGATAAGGGGTTAAGTTATCACCTCAATAAATTCGATGTAAAAAGACAAACATCGTCAAATACTCAAAAGACCGTAAAAATATTGACGCAATCAGATATTAATAGACTAGCTCTTTTATATAGTTATCCGGTCGTTAACTTAAAACCAGGTGAAGCGATGTTCCTACCTTATTCAATGGATTCTATTGATATGTTAAAAAAGAAAAATGTTGAAACAGTTTTACAAGAAAATAGTATTCCTTTAACGATAAATAAGGTGTATCCAAAAGTATTATTCTCACCTACAGAGCTTGGAACAAATGTCATCGTAGTTAGCGATGAAGATTTTCGTTTAATCAAAGAACCAATGGTAGGTGCAAATGCAAACCAATCCACGAATCATATTTTTGTTTTTTCAGTACCTGAATGGACAGAAACAAAAGATATCGGTCAAAACCTAGACGCCTTAATGACAGAAGCATATATGACTAATCATGAAAATGACTTGCCTTTCTATTTTGAAAACTCAGGGTTGGATTATTCTTTTATACGCTCAACGTTTGCGTTATTGTTGTTTATCGGATTATTAGCGGCTACAGTATTTTTCCTAGCATCAGGGAGCTTTATATACTTTAAACTTTATACGGGCTTAGAAGAAGATAAAAAGCAATTTGACGCATTACGTAGAATGGGCATTACCGATAAAGAGTTACGTAAAATAGTAAATAGTCAACTGATTCCACAGTTCTTTATGCCATGGGGATTAGCGATGTTTCATAGCACATTTGCATTTATGGCATTACAAGTATTCTGGAAAGGAATTGCGGATTTATCGATTATAAGAGAGATATTCCTCGTGCTAGCAGGCATCTCATGTATGCAATTATGTTATTTTTATCTAATTCGATGGCGATATTTGTCGCATATAAGAGCTATTTAATTTAGAGAATTCACTCTATATAAGGGCTTTAAGATAAATATGTTAAAAACAAAATAACATCAAAAAATAGAAAAATACTAACAACAGTTAGCGAAAAATAGAATGTCTGTTGTTTTATTTTTTCAACTTCTATATAATAGATATGGATGGGGAATGAATTACCGTTCATTTTATTCTTACAAAGGGGTTGAGAATATGAATTTAGTTTCAGCGGTTTATAAGACATCTATAGAACAAGCAGACAAAGTAGCTTATCATTTTGGGGGAAAAGATACTACTTACTCAGAATTTGAAAATTCTGTTTCAAAAATGGCAACTGCATTAAAAGAATTAGGGGTTGATAAGGGCGATCATGTTGCTTTCTTATTAGGTAATACACCTCATTTTATAATTTCTTTATATGCAACAATGCGAATTGGTGCAACAGCTATTCCGATTAATCCGCTTTATACACCAGATGAAATTACATATATTATTCAAAATGGTGATGTTAAAGCCGTGATTGCCTTAGATGCGTTGTTACCTTTAGTAGAAGCTGGTGTTCAATTATTTCCTAGTGTAAAAGCGTATGTAATATGCGAAACGAAACCAGATATATTCGAGAAAATGGAAACGCTATCACCAATTGTGAAAGAAAAAGTTCATCTTTTTACGCAATTATTAGCTCAATCAGAGCCAGTGGTAAAACCAGTAGAGATTGATGATGATGAGACAGCTATTATATTGTATACTTCAGGTACAACAGGGCATCCAAAAGGAGCTATGTTAACACATAAGAATCTATATTCAAATGCTAGAGATATATCTGATTATTTACAATTCAATGAGAATGATCGTATTATAACTACTTTACCTATTTTTCATGTTTTTGCTTTAACGGTTGTTGTCAATGCGCCTTTATTAACTTCAGCGCAATTAATCATTGTGCCTAAATTTAGTCCAAAAGAAATTTTTAGAATTGGTAGAGAACTTCAACCAACTGTTTTTGCTGGGGTTCCAACGATGTTCAATTTCTTGTATCAATTCCCGGAAGGAAATGCAGATGATTTAAAATCATTACGTTTAGCCATTTCGGGGGGATCTTCCTTGCCAGTTGCTTTACTTCATAATTTTGAGGATAAGTTTAATGTTAGAATATCAGAAGGATATGGTCTATCTGAGGCTTCACCAGTTACTTGTTTTAACCCACTGGACCGTGAACGAAAACCTGGCTCAATTGGTACGAATATTGTAAATGTAGAAAACAAAGTTTTTAATGAGTTAGGTGAAGAAGTACCGGTCGGTGAAGTCGGTGAACTTGTTGTAAGAGGACCTAATGTTATGAAGGGGTATTATAAAATGCCTGAGGAGACAGCTATGGTAATTCGTGGTGGTTGGCTTTATACGGGCGATTTAGCAAGAATGGATGAAGATGGTTATTTCTATATTGTTGATCGAAAAAAGGATTTGATTATTGTAGGTGGCTTCAACGTTTACCCACGAGAGGTAGAAGAAGTCTTTTATAAAAATCCAGGAGTATTAGAAGCGGCTGTTGTTGGTATACCAGATCCAAATCTAGGTGAAGAAGTACTAGCATACGTAGTACTGAAGGACAAATCTATTACAGTTGATGAATTAGATGCATTCTGTAAAGAACATTTAGTAAAATATAAATGTCCAAAAGAAATTATTATATTAGATGAATTACCAAAGAATACTACTGGGAAAATATTACGTCGTAATTTAAAAGACCAAGCTCTTTCTCGCGTTTAGTGAGATTTAAACAGAATATGAGAGTGCTTAAAGAGACACTCTAAATATACAAAAAACTCGTCAATCACTTTTGATTGACGGGTTTTTCATAATACAAATAGACTTATATTTAAGCTTTTTTATATTTTGTATAATAGAAAATAATTAAAAGGAGGATCCAAACTGGACCAACTTCAAGTGCAATTCTTGTATCTGGAAATACGCCCATTAGAACAATAACTAAAAGTAGGAACGCAATAGCGAAGTAAGAGCCAAATGGATACATATATGCTTTATAAGAAAGTTTTGAAACCTGTGTTTTCGATAAAGTTTTACGGAATTTCATTTGACTGATTAAAATAATAATCCAAGTCCAGATAGCACCAAAAGTTGAAATGCTGGTTACCCACATAAATACTTTTTCCGCTACAAAATAATTTAAAATGACACCAATTAAAAGAACAAACGATGAAGCAATAATAGCTGCTGTTGGAAGACCATTATGGCTTACCTTTTTAAGAAAAGCAGGTGCTTGATTTTGTTCAGCAAGGTTAAACAACATTCGTCCAGTGCTAAATATACCACTGTTGCAGCTTGATAATGCAGCTGTTAATACAACAAAGTTAATAATACCTGCTGCATATCTTAGTCCAATTTGATCAAACATTAAAACAAATGGACTATTGTTTGTATTGATTTCATTCCATGGATAAATAGACATTATTACAGTTAAAGCACCAATATAAAATATTAATATCCGCCAAAGTACTGTATCAATTGCATGAGGAATAACCTTTTTAGGATTTTTGGCTTCACCAGCAGTAATACCAATCATTTCAATTCCAAGATATGCGAACATTACAATTGGTAATGACATGAAGATACCCTTTATACCATTTGGCATAAATCCACCATGACTCCATAAATTACTAAAGCCAATAGCTATACCACCATTACCTATCCCGAATAAAATAATCCCTAATCCAACTATAATCATTGCGATTATTGCAAAAACTTTTATGAAGGCAAACCAAAATTCAAATTCGCCAAATGTTTTGACTGCGATTAAATTGACTATTGTCATAATTACAAGTGCAGCAAGTGCCCATATCCATTTTGGTGAACCTGGGAACCATAATTGCATGTAAATCCCGACTGCGGTTATTTCCGCCATACATGTCACAATCCATAAAAACCAATAGTTCCATCCAGTTATAAATCCTGCGAGTGGTCCTAAATAGTCTTTAGCATAGCGACTAAAGGATCCGGCGACAGGGTTTTCAACCGCCATTTCACCAAGTGCACGCATAATAATGAAAATTACGATACCACCAAGGGCATAAGCGATTAAAATTGCAGGACCAGCTAATTGAATAGCGCCTGCAGAACCTAGAAATAACCCGACTCCTATGGCAGCACCGAGCGACATTAGCGTGATATGTCGCGACTCCAAACCTCGTTGGAGCTGTGGTTTCTTGTTCATAGATAAAAACTCCTTCGATGCTATAAAATTAAATTGTAACTTCATTATGGTAACACAAAATAGAGATAATAAAAACGAATTTATGCCACTAAAAATATAAATATTCTGAATGATTAAATCCTAGATTTGGAATATCATTATAAGTTATGTATATGCGGTGGTGTTTGTAAATCTTCCATTTTAGAAAATTAAAAAGAATACAGATTTGTTTTCGAAGAAGGATTACTATTTTTAATGATATGTTCATCTGACTTGTCATAAATTTTGCAACATTCATCTAGCATTTAACGTTACAATTAGAGTGTTACGTATTTATACCGTGACAGAAGATAACATAAACAGTATCATGAATAAGAATATGTATAGAATGTGAGTGGAAGTAATGATAGACCTTATAAAAGGATTATTTGATTTTATCATGCATATTGATGTGCACTTAACTGAAATTGTTTCCCAATATCATGCTTGGGTTTACGGAATTGTCTTCCTTATTGTGTTTATTGAAACAGGCGTCGTTATTATGCCGTTCTTACCTGGTGATTCACTGCTATTCGCAAGTGGAGCACTTGCATCGCTAGGAGCCTTAAACTTATGGGTTTCTTTGCTTGTGTTTTTTGTGGCTGCCGTTTTAGGAGATTCCTTGAATTATGAGATAGGTCATAAATTAGGTAAATCAATTCCTGAAGATAGCTTTTTAGGGCGCATGGTGAATAAAGAACGAATGCAAAAAGCACAAGACTTCTTCAACAAACATGGTGGTAAGACGATCGTCATCGCACGTTTTATGCCGGTGATTCGGACTTTCATCCCGTTTATAGCCGGTGCAAGTAAAATGCGTTATAATTACTTCATTATGTATAATGTCACTGGGGCTTTACTATGGGTATTGGTTGGAGTATTTAGTGGTTACTTCTTCGGTAATATCCCAGTTGTAAAAAATAACTTTTCTACTGTTATTTTAGCCATTGTATTTGTTTCCATTTTACCGGCGATTATTGGAATTTTACGTTCCAAATTTAAAAAGTAATATAAACTCATCTCTTGTTAATATACAAAAATAATTTGATATTAGCAGAGGTGTTTTTTAACGAAAGTATTCTAAAAATTTAAAATAATGATAAAATAAAATTATATGAACATAAAAGGAGTTTTGCCTAATGGAAAAATTGAACGTGGAGAGTTTCAACCTTGATCATACGAAAGTTCAAGCACCTTTTGTACGTCTTGCAGGCATTAAAAAAGGTATCAACGGGGATGAAGTGTATAAATATGACATCCGCTTCAAACAACCAAACAAAGAGCATATGAATATGCCCGCATTACATTCTATTGAACATTTAATGGCTGAAAATATACGTAACCATACAGATCAAGTAGTCGATTTAAGTCCAATGGGATGTCAAACCGGTTTTTACTTATCGCTTATCAATCATACAGATTATGATGAAGTTCTAGATATAATTGAAAAAACATTTAACGATGTTCTTGAGGCAACAGAAGTTCCTGCTTGCAACGAAGTTCAATGTGGTTGGGCTGCAAGTCATAGCTTAGATGGAGCGAAAGAATTGGCAAAAGAAATGCTTGCTAAACGTGATGAGTGGAGCACAATTTTTGCAGAAGAAAAATAATATTGATTCATTTGGGTGTTACAAAGAGAATGTCTTTGTAACACCTTTTTTAAGTTTCAACGCCCTTTAAAATTAGGCTTTCTTTTTTTTGCAAATGCATCCAATGCTTCTAGACGATCTTCTGTTGGAATAGTGATTTCATATGATTTCCGTTCAATTTGAAGACCAGTTTCTAAATCTGTATTCATCCCATTTTTGATAGCAAATTTTGCTTGTTGAATGGCTATCGGTCCGTTTGAAAGTATTTGATGGGCAAAATTTAAAACTTTATCTGATAATTGAGACCGGCTGAAACAATCAGTAAGTAGCCCAATTTGTGTAGCTTCTTGAGACGTTATCCTCTTTGCTGTTAAAATGAGTTCTAATGCTTTTGCTTCTCCTACTATTCTAGGAAGTCTTTGTGTGCCACCCGCTCCAGGGATAATTGCTAGACTTGTTTCGGTTAGTCCCATTTGAATATCATCAGCAGCAAAACGAAAATCACAAGCAAGAGCAAGCTCAGTTCCTCCACCAAAAGCATAACCATTTAGCATAGCGATAGTAGGTTGTGGTAATTTTTCTATAGCTGTAAATAATGCACCAATCTTATTGAGATTTCGTTTGACGTCCCTTTCTGGTAAGTTTCTCCTCTCCTTTAAATCTGCACCCACACTAAAGGACTTATCACCTGCACCTGTGAAAATAACAAGATATAAATCTTCATCTGTACGAATAGATTCCACAACTTCATGTAGCTCAACAAGCAAATCGTAGTTAAATGCGTTCAATGCTTCTGGTCTATTCAATGTGATGGTCGCAATATGATTGGACTTTTCGAAAATTATACTGTTCAATAGTTAGCCCCCTAAATTACTTGATATAAAGTTAATCGTAGTAACTATAGCAATATACTCCAATATACAGTATTTTATAATTCCATTTTTTGTTGAAAGAATGAGTATTTTAGAGTATCTTTCTAGTGGGGCATTTTAGTTATCTAAGTATGAGTTGGGTGTTGATAAATCTGACTAGTTTTATAAAATAAATCATTATTAAGCACTATTTATTTGGAGAAAAATGATACAATATAGGTAAATGTGTATTGAAGGAGAAAGAAAATGGAGATCTTTATTGGAAGACAACCAATCTTTAATACTAATGAACAAGTCTATTCGTATGAATTATTATATAGAAATGGAATTGAAAACAATGCATTTCCTGATATTGATTCGGATATCGCTACGGTTGAGTTAATTATCAATTCCTTTTTATCAATTGGTTTTGAAGAATTATCAAATGGTAAACCTTGCTTTATCAATTTTACTGAAAATCTATTGATGAATGACATTATGGAACAGTTGAATCCATCACAAGTAGTTATTGAGATTCTAGAAGATGTCCCTATAACTAAAGGATTGATAAAGCGTGTAAAGGAACTGAAAGCAAAAGGTTATCGCATTGCTCTCGATGATTTTATAATGCAAGAAGATTCTAGCATTTATAACGATTTATTTCCTTATATAGATATTATAAAAGTTGACTTTATAATATCTTCAGTAGATGAAAGAGAAAAAATTGAGAATCGTATAAAAAAGCTATTTCCTCATATCATTTTACTGGCGGAAAAAGTCGAAACGATGGAACAATATATTGATGCGATTCAAAGAGGGTATAAATTATTTCAAGGTTATTTTTTTACTAAGCCACAGATCATTCGTGCAAATGACATTCCCGCAAACTTATTACAATATTATCGTGTTATCGCTTTACTCCGTGTAGAAGAACCAGATATTGATGAGATTACTGAAGGTATAGAGCATGATATCGCATTATCATATAAACTTATGAAGCTGATCAATTCCTCATCTAAACGGTCAAAATTTAAAATCCGTTCCATTAAGCAAGCAATCTTACATTTAGGACTAGAAGATTTGAAAAGATGGATATACATATTAACATATCGTGAATCTCAAAAATATAATCCTAGTGGCGCATATGATGAGCTTATGAAAACTTCATTGTGTAGAGCCAAAATGTGTGAACTATTAGCGAAATATAATAACAAGAGAAATACATCCGAATACTTTTTAATTGGTATGTTCTCACTAATTGACGCACTTTTACGTAGACCGATAAAAAGCATCTTAATGCAATTACCACTATCTGATGAAATAGTAGAAACAATATCAGGGAGTGATACATCTATGCAACCATACCTTCAATTAACAGTTGCTGTTGAAAAAATGGATTTTGAAGTTATAAATAAAATTGCAAATGATTTAAGTATAAATATAGAAGAAGTATTTGAAATTTTTAAAGCTGCAAATAAATGGTCAAACCGAATTTCATAGTGAAATAGAACCGATATTTATATGGTATTTAATGGGTGATTATTTAATTTTGTTTAAATAATAAACTACCATTAATACTGACATTTAAATTTTGAATTTTAAGAAAATATATAGATTGGTCTTTTGGAGTAGTCTATTTGGCGCAAAATGGTCACAAATTTTATGTTTTACTCAGGTTTAATTTAGTATTGAATTTGGTATACTTACTACGTAAGTTATTATTTAAATTTATAGGAGGGTCTATTATGCAAAAAGCTCTACTTGCATTGTTACTCGGTTCAGCTTTAGTTTTAGGTGCTTGCGGTAATAACGATGACAATAACTCAGCATCCGAAGACACTAAAACAACTGAAAACACTGATAACACAGCAAACGATACAACAACTGATGACAAAGCCACAACTGCTAATGCCGATGGTGAAAAAATTGCAAAAGAAAAATGTATTTCTTGCCACGGTAATGATTTGACAGGTGCTATGGGTCCTGATTTAACAAAAATCGGTTCTACTTTATCTGAAGATGAAATTAAAAATATTTTAAATAAGGGTCAAGGTCAAATGCCTGCAAAACCAGCTAATGGTTTACAAAGTGATGACGAAGTAAATGCTGTTGCTAAATGGCTTTCTGAACAAAAATAATAATTTTTGGACTAGCTTTCATTGAGGGGGAAGCTAGTTTTTTTTATAATTGAAAATTAATAAACTTTCAAATCAAGTATGGAATATCTTACTTGGTTTTTATTTTCTTATAGACATTATTTACTTAGTTTCTAATCGTACCCTTCAACGTACATAATGCTTTTCTATTTTTCAGGTTTTTCAAGCATCTTCAAACAAAGTTTTATGCTAAAATATGTTATATTGTTTATCTTGTATAAAGTGCGGTCAGTACTATCATAAAGACTGAACTAATTGCAAATGAAGAGTAGAGGATTTACTCCCTGAGCGGAAACAGGTTTCGTATCTGAAGATTTATTTTATCTTATGGTTATTTGGAAGGTGGTATAACAATGCCTTTGGATCAAGTTTGCACCAAAGATGTTATGGAAGTTTTAAATCTGAAACTTATAAGCGGTGAGGAAGGAATCGGTAGACATATTTTAACGAGTGATATTTCTAGACCTGGTCTTGAGATGGCAGGTTACTTTACACATTATCCTGCTAAACGTGTGCAACTTTTAGGGAAAACAGAACTATCCTTTTTTGAAATGTTGTCTCGTGAAGTTCAATTTGATCGGATGAATAAGTTATGTTCTCAAGAAACTCCAGCTATTATTATCTCGCATGACATGGAAGTTCCTGAAGCTTTAATAGTTGCTTCTGAAGAACATCATGTGCCTGTTTTAACAACAAAGCTACCAACAACTCGTTTCTCAAGTCTATTAACGAATTATCTTGAAAGTCGTTTAGCACCAACGACAGCTGTCCATGGTGTATTAATGGATATCTATGGGATAGGTGTTTTAATAACTGGTAAAAGTGGTGTAGGTAAAAGTGAAACAGCCCTAGAACTTGTTAAAAAAGGACATAGATTAGTCGCAGATGATTGTGTCGAAATTCGACAGGAAGGTGAAAGTACACTTGTTGGCAATGCGCCTCCTTTAATAGCACATTTACTTGAAATACGAGGAATTGGTATTATTGATATTATGACATTATTTGGCGCAAGTGCTGTACGAAAACATAAACGTATCTCAATTGTTATGGATCTAGAAACATGGGATTCAGATAAAACTTATGACCGCTTGGGTTTAGATTCGGAGACGATGAAAATCATTGATACAGAGCTACCAAAGTTAACGATTCCAGTAAGACCAGGACGAAATCTATCTGTTATTATTGAAGTAGCTGCGATGAATCATCGTTTGAAAAATCTAGGCGTTAATGCAGCAGAAGAATTTTCACGTCGCTTAGATAATGTAATTGAAGGAAATGACGAATTCTAGTAGAAGAATTTAAAGATGATAGTAGTGAAGGGAGCTTACTATGGATTCAATTTTAATGGCAATAGACCCAGTAGCATTTAACCTTGGACCAATTTCGGTTCGTTGGTATGGAATAATTATCGCTTGTGGGATTATTATTGCTTATTTTATAGGTCAAAGAGAAATGGTGAAAAGAGGTTTTGGTGATGATCTCTTAACAGATTTACTTATTTGGGCAGTGCCTATTTCAATTGTTTGTGCCAGAATTTATTATGTTACATTTGAATGGCCATATTATGCGGCACATCCAGGAGAAATCATTCAGATTTGGCATGGTGGTATTGCCATCCATGGTGCGCTAATAGGAGCATTTGTGACAGCGATTATTTTCTCTAAAAAAAGAGGCATTAGTTTTTGGAAATTAGCAGATATTCTGGCGCCATCGATTATTATTGGACAAATTGTTGGGCGTTGGGGAAATTTCATGAACCAAGAAGCTTATGGGAGAATAGTTGAACGTTCATTCCTAGAAAATTTACATCTGCCAGATTGGATTATCGAACAAATGAATGTCCAAGGTTTCTATCATCATCCAACATTCTTATACGAATCTTTATGGAATTTAGTTGGTTTACTAATTCTTTTATTGCTTCGAAAAGTAAACTTACGCCGAGGAGAAATCTTCTTAACTTATATTATTTGGTACTCATTCGGTCGATTCTTTATCGAAGGATTGCGTACAGATAGCTTGTTGATTGGTAATTTACGTATGGCACAAATTGTATCACTAGTTGGACTTGTTGTAGGTGTTGCTTTAATCATCTACCGTCGACTAAAAGTAAAACCAGTTGTTCACTATAAAGATGAGTAGGGGATATTTTCATTCATTACAAAATCATTTTTTATTGAAAAATATATAAAATTATTCGCCGATATTATTTTGGTCAAATATTAAATTCCTAAACTAGGGATTTAAAGAGCCATTATAATACGGCGATTCCTTTATATTAGATGTTCTTAGTTCTATCTAATGTAGGTGGATTGCTGAAAATGACAATATGATAAAATGGTATTATTATTCTATCAAAACTTTAACGGAGAATCTAAAGGAGTAATTTCAGAATGACAACAAGTAAATTTAAAGGGCTGCTATTTGACTTTGATGGCACATTATTAGATACAAACGAATTAATAATTCAAACATTTTTGCATGTACTTGAACCTGAATTTCCTGGGAAATTTACAAAGGACGACATGGTTCCTTTTATAGGACCTTCATTAATCGAATCCTTTTCGACAATTGATGCTTCAAAAGCTGAGGAATGGGTGCGTCAATATCGTCTGTGGAACAGTGAACACCATGATGAACTAGCTAGAGAATTTGATGGAGTTAAGTCTACTTTACAAGAACTAAAAAACAAGGGGATTCGATTAGCGATTGTGTCAACAAAGCGATATGATTCTTTGATCAAAGGTATCCGTCTACTAGATATTGAGGATTTAGTAGAAGTTATTATTAGTATGGATGATGTAAAAAATGTTAAACCTGATCCTGAGCCTATCCTTTTAGCTCTTGAGAAGATGCATTTAAGAAAAGAAGATGTAATCATGATTGGGGATAATTCTCACGATATATTAGGTGGCAAAAATGCAGGTGTAAAAACAGCTGGAGTTGCTTGGTCTTTAAAGGGAGAAAAATTTTTAATGCAATTCAAACCAGATTATATGCTGCACGATATGAAAGATTTATTGACTATAGTAGAGGAGCATGCAAATGCGTAGGACGGAAAGATATTCGGTATCTGGTTCGACATCACTTTGGCAAATTTATAAAACAGTTTCTTTCTGGAAAGTAGTGAAATGTTTTGTTGTTATAGAAATTGCACGATATACGCCTTTTCTCTCTGTGAAGAATTGGCTTTATCGTACATTTTTAAAGATGAAAGTTGGGGAGAAAACATCTTTTGCATTGAAAGTAACCCCGGATACGATGTTTCCAGAACGGATTAAAGTAGGGAAAGACACAATTATAGGTTTTAATACAACAATACTTGCGCACGAATATTTAGTAAATGAGTATAGATTAGGAGATGTTGTAATTGGCGATCGTGTAATGATTGGTGCCAATTCAACGATTTTACCTGGTGTTGAAATAGGTGATGATGCGATTATTTCTGCCATGACATTGGTGAACAAAGATGTCCCAGCTGGTGCATTTGCTGGTGGTAATCCGATGAAGATTATTTATACAAAAGAAGAGATGGATAAAAAGAATTCAGTTAATTCTAAAGAGTTGTAACATACAAATAAATTTGTCTGGAACTATTGACTTAAAGTGGTTGTTATTATAAAATACTTTCATACATCATCACTCTAACACTCTAGCGAACTAAAGTATATAGATTAGGAAGTGTAATAATGTCACCGATTCGAAAGTTTGAAAAACCATTAGGAATGCGCGATACATTTCCAAAGATTTTTGGAAAGAAAGAAGTGATTCGACAAACAGGTATGGAGTTTCTTCGTTTGAGAGGTTTTGATTTTATCCAAACACCTACTCTTGAATATTACGATACAGTAGGTAAAGCTTCTGCTATTGTCGATTCTTCACTTTTTAAATTAGTTGATAGTCAAGGGAATACATTAGTTCTTCGTCCAGATATGACGACACCTATAGCGCGTGTCGCAACTTCAAAATTATTAAAAGAAAAAATACCACTTCGGCTAGCTTATTTTGCAAATGTTTTTCGTGCACAACAACTTGAAGGTGGCCGACCAGCAGAATTTGAACAAATGGGTATCGAAATCATTGGAGATTCTTCTGTGTATGCAGATGCAGAAACTATTTTAACAGCAATACGTTTATTAAAAACATTGGGTATTGAAGATTTTAAAATTACAATTGGAAATGCTGGAATCTTAGAGGCAATTATTAAAAAGAACGTCCAAGATCAACAACAATTTGAGGAACTACATAACTTATTAGTACAAAAAAATATCGTTGGATTTGAGGAAGCTGTTATTTCGTATAATTTAGCGATTGAAAAAGAGCAAACTTTGTTATCCTTTGTGGAAGATGCAACGGAGATGAAAAGTATTCGAGAAATTGCAAAATATCTATATGAAAAAGATGCATTTATCTATATGGAACAACTAGCATCTATTTTAGAGATTGCAGACGCTACATCTTACATTGCGTTCGACTTTACATTAGCAAGTCATATGAATTATTACACAGGGATGTTATTTGAAGTATTTGCAACTGGTTCAGGTTTTCCAATTGGAAATGGTGGACGATATGACGGATTACTTGATGAATTTGGTATTGAAGTTGGCGCCATTGGTTTTGGCTTTCGAATTGACCATCTATTAGAAGTTATTCCACAACAATCAGAAACAAATGATGAAGTTCTGGTACTATTTGTAGCACCACAGTTAGCAGAAGCGCTTGAAACTGCCGAAAAACTTCGAGCACAAGGAAAACGTACTACGTTACAATCGATGGAAGGTTTAGATAATTTAGCAGCATTTGAAAAACACTTCGCAGAAATTGTACGAATTGGACAAGGAGGTAACGTTCATGAATGAGTTAACGATTGCCATGCCAAAAGGTCGTATTTTCGAAGAAGCTTATGAGATGTTAATCGAGGCAGGCTTCGAATTGCCAGAAAATGTTGAAATGTCACGCAAATTAATGATTGAAATCCCACAAGAAAAGATTCGATTCATTTTAGCTAAACCGATGGATGTCCCTACTTATGTTGAACATGGTGTAGCTGATATCGGCATTGCTGGTAAAGATGTTTTACTTGAACAAAGACGCGAAGTTCATGAATTACTTGATTTAAATATTAGTAAATGTCATATAGCTTCTGCTGGATTGCCAAATACAACTTTGAACGAAATAGCTCCTCGTATTGCAACAAAATATCCAACAGTTGCTTCAGATTATTATCGTGAAAAAGGGGAACAGGTAGAAATTATTGGACTGAACGGTTCAATCGAATTGGCACCAATGATTGGGCTAGCGGATCGTATCGTTGATATTGTCTCTACTGGTCAAACATTAAAGGAAAATGGTCTTGTAGAATATGAATTTATCACAGATGTGTCATCAAGACTTATTGCTAATCCTGCAAGTTATCGGATGAAAAGTGAACGTATTTTAGATTTAGTAAAACGCCTTAAAAAATGTGTGAAATGAGAGAAGGATTTGCGATGAAGATTAAAGTGTTAACAGATGAAATTTCTTTAAAAAGACCTTTGGAAGGTGGCAATGAGGAACAGCTTAAAACAGTTCGCCAAGTGCTTGCTGATGTTCGAGAAAAAGGCGATGAAGCTGTAAAAGCTTATAGTCGGAAATGGGATGGTTATGCGCCGGAAAACTTACGTGTAACCGAACAAGAAATAGAAGAAGCTGTTAAATCGTTAGATCCTCAATTAGTACAAGATTTAAAAGAAGCAGCATCTAATATTCGCTTATATCACGAACAGCAAAAACGTGAAGGTTACAAACTTCAAATAGCAGATGGCTCTTGGCTAGGCCAACGTATTTTGCCAATATCTTCTGTAGGCTTATATGTTCCAGGTGGTTCTGCTGCTTATCCATCATCTGTTTTAATGAATGTTATTCCTGCTCAAGTTGCGGGTGTTAAGCGAATTGTATTAGCGTCACCAAGTGATAAAAGCGGTAAACTTCCGGCCGCAGTATTAACTGCAGCATCTATCTTAGGTATTGATGAGATTTATAAAATGGGTGGTGCACAAGCAATCGGGGCACTTGCTTTTGGTACAGAAACAATTCAAGGGGTAGATAAAATTACCGGACCAGGTAATATCTTCGTAGCACTTGCAAAACGTGAAGTTTTTGGTGAGGTAGCAATTGATATGATCGCAGGACCAAGTGAAATTGCGATTATTGCGGATGATTCGGCTTATCCAGATGAGATTGCCGCAGACTTACTGTCACAAGCCGAACACGATCCTATGGCATGCCCTATCCTTATTACAACAAGTAAATTGTTAGCTGAAAATGTACAGGTACAAGTAGAAAAACAATTACAAACCCTTCCTAGAGAAGCAATTGCAAGAAAATCAGTAGAAAACTTTGGATGTATATATATTGCTGAATCGATGCAACAAGCTACAAAAGCTATCAATCAATTAGCACCTGAGCATTTAGAAATTGTAACAGAAGATGCACTGAAAGTTAGTGAAGCCATTGACAATGCTGGAGCTATTTTTATCGGACGTTATAGTTCAGAGCCAGTAGGTGACTATTTTGCTGGAACAAATCACGTGTTACCAACAAATAGTACAGCACGTTTTGCTAGTGGATTAAATGTTGATGATTTCTTAAAGAAAACAAATGTTGTCTATTATACAGAAAAAACTTGGTCTGAAAATGCACCTAAAATTGCTCGCTTAGCAAGATTAGAAGGATTAGAAGGGCATGCGAGAGCAGTTGAGTCAAGAGGCTGGAACAAAGGAGAGGAATAATTTGGCACGTTATTCAAAAATAGAACGTAAGACAAATGAAACGCAAATTGCTGTAGAAATCGATTTGGATGGAGAAGGGAAAGCAACAGTTGATACAGGTGTACCATTTATGGATCATATGCTTGATCTTTTCATGAAGCATGGCCTGTTCAATGGGAAGATTACTGCAAATGGTGACACAGATATCGATGACCATCACACAACAGAAGATTTGGGAATTGTACTCGGTCAAGCGATTAAAGAAGCGCTTGGTGATAAAAAAGGTATTAAACGTTACGGAAATGCGTTTGTCCCAATGGATGATGCACTAGCCCAAGTGGTTATTGACTGTTCAAATCGACCACATCTAGAATTTCGTGCTGAAATCCCGTCCCAAAAAGTCGGAACATTTGATACAGAATTAGTACACGAATTTTTGTGGAAATTTGCATTAGAAGCACGTATGAATGTTCATGTTATTGTTCCTTATGGTCATAATACACACCATATTATAGAAGCCATCTTTAAAGCTTTAGCTAGAGCGATTGATGATGCAGTACAAATTGATCCTCGAATGAAAGGTAAAGTTCCGTCTACGAAAGGGTTGTTAACATGAAAATTGGCGTAATCGATTATGGAATGGGAAATCTCTTTAGTGTTGAACAAGCGATTAAACGTTTAGG
Source organism: uncultured Rummeliibacillus sp. (assembly GCF_934216135.1). Taxonomy (NCBI): domain Bacteria; kingdom Bacillati; phylum Bacillota; class Bacilli; order Caryophanales; family Caryophanaceae; genus Rummeliibacillus; species uncultured Rummeliibacillus sp. The sequence continues at coordinate 105,353 of NZ_CAKQBI010000011.1, forward strand.
TTGTGAAGTGCTAATTTCATCAGATCAAAAAAGTTTGTTAACATGTGATGCTCTAATATTACCTGGTGTCGGTGCATTTGAGGATGCTATGAAAAAACTTAATGATACAGGGCTAGTTACATTTATCGATAAGATTGTAGCGGTTAATAAGCCTCTCTTAGGTATTTGCCTAGGTATGCAACTTCTGTTTGAAGAAAGTGAAGAAAATGGCTATTGGAAAGGTTTAGGAATTTTCAAAGGGGTAGTTAAACAATTTTCGGGTAAGGATCTTTCAGGAAAGTCTTATCGTGTTCCACATATGGGGTGGAATGATTTAATATTTGCTAAATCGCCAACATGGTTAGAACAATTACCAACAGATAATTTTGTCTATTTTGTACACTCTTATTTAGCAACGGATATGGATGAGGAAAATCTTATCGCTTATGCAGAGTATGGTGATATGAAAGTTCCTGGAATTGTACAAAAAGGAAATGTAACAGGTATGCAATTTCATCCCGAAAAATCAGGAGAATGTGGCGTTTATTTACTACAACAGTGGCTGCGTGCAGTTGCGAAAGGAGTTGCTGTTTCATGAGTTTAATTCAAATATTTCCAGCTATCGATATGAGAGGTGGGAAATGTGTTCGTCTATTAAAGGGCGACTATGAAAAGGAAACTGTTTATGCAGATTCTCCATTTGAGATGGCGAAGCGTTTTGCAAAAGCAGGTGCAAGCTATGTACATATGGTCGATTTAGATGGAGCAAAAGATGGAGAACGTAGACATGCGAAGGAAGTTATCCGTGTAGCAAAAGAGTTACCATTGAAAGTTCAAATTGGTGGGGGAATACGTTCCGAAGAAGATGTTCGATTTTATCTAGAAAATGGCGTTGATCGTGTCATCATTGGTAGCCTTGCTATTCGTGAACCTCAACTTGTGAAAAATTTCATCAAGGAATTCGGAGCTGAGAAAATTGTAATAGGATTAGATGCAAAAGATGGAATGGTTGCAACACATGGATGGATTGAAACATCCGATCAATCAGCTATTGAAGTAGGAAAAGATTTTGCGAAAGCAGGTGCAAAATATTTCATCTTCACAGATATTGCAACAGATGGTACTTTATCTGGCCCGAATATAGAAGCTAATATTCAATTAGCAAAAGCAACTGGAGCGAATATTATTGTTTCAGGAGGTATTAGTGCATTAGAGGATATTTCAAAAGTGAAAGATGCTGCAAAGAATTCCTCAGTTAGTGGTGTGATTATTGGTAAAGCTTTGTATGCAGAACGGTTCACATTACAAGAGGCATTAAAGGAGGCGGAATAATGTTAACAAAGCGAATTATTCCATGTCTAGATGTCAAAGAAGGCCGGGTAGTTAAAGGTGTTCAATTTGTATCTCTTCGCGATGCTGGAGATCCGGTCGAATTAGCAAAGTTTTATAACGAACAAGGTGCAGATGAACTTGTTTTTCTTGATATTTCGGCTTCACATGAAGGTCGTGAAACAATGGTTGATGTTGTTCGTAAAACAGCAGCAGCACTAGCTATTCCATTTACAGTTGGCGGTGGCATTCGGACACTAGATGATATGAAACGTCTGTTACGTGCCGGAGCAGATAAAGTGTCGATCAATTCTTCTGCTATTAACCGTCCAGAGTTGATAAAAGAGGGTTCTGATTATTTTGGCGCACAATGTATTGTTGTTGCAATCGACGCAAAGTGGAGTGAAGAAGATCAAACTTGGATGGTATATACCCATGGTGGCCGAAACAAAACAGATAAAAAGGCAGTGGATTGGGCGAAAGAAGCAGTCGCACTTGGTGCCGGAGAATTACTTGTAACAAGTATGGACCAAGATGGTGAGAAGAACGGCTTTGACTTGCCGTTAACAAAAGCTATTCGAGATGCTGTCAATGTACCAATTATTGCAAGTGGTGGCGCAGGTAAAGCGGAGGATTTTTATGAAGTATTACATAATATTGATGCAGATGCAGCATTAGCAGCCTCAATTTTCCATTATAAAGAGACAAGTGTTTCAGAAGTAAAAGCAAGTTTAAAACAACAAGGAGTGCCAATACGATGATTGAAAATCTTAAATTTGATGAAAAAGGTTTAATAACAACAGTTGTTCAAGATGCACAAACAAAAGAAGTGCTAACAGTCGCATATATGAATAAGGAATCTTTAAAGAAAACAATTGAAACAGGTGAAACATGGTTCTTCAGTCGTTCAAGACAAGAGCTTTGGCATAAAGGTGAAACGAGTGGTAATACGCAAAAGGTTGTAGCGATGCGTGCAGATTGCGACCAGGATGCATTAGTAGTGGAAGTGTTGCCAAAAGGACCTGCCTGCCATAAAGGATCTGTTTCATGCTTTACAGAAGTTCTAACAGAGAAAGAAACTTCAATCGGTTCTCTTGATATTTTAGAAACATTGAAAAATGTGATTAAAGGAAGAGAAGAAGAGATGCCTGAAGGTGCTTATACTACATATCTATTTAATGAAGGTGTAGATAAGATTTGTAAAAAGGTTGGAGAAGAGGCAACTGAAGTCGTTATTGCTTCGAAAAATCGTGATCATGAAGAACTAAAATGGGAAGCAGCTGATTTAATTTACCATTTGTTAGTACTTTTGCAAGAACAAAAATTAGATTTATATGAAGTTTTAGGAGTTCTGCAAAAACGTCATGAGCAACACTAATTTATGATATAATATAGGATACGATGCTTAAGGAACGTAAAAATGCGTTCCTTATTATTTTGGAGGAAAACTGTAGGATATGAATAGTGAACAAAATACTCGAGAAAATGTTGTGTCCTTTATTCCAAATGGTGATTTTTATTATAAAAAAGCAGTACAAGCATTAGATCATGATCAAGTTGAAAAAGCGCTAAAATATTTAAGAAGAGCAACTGAGTTAAGTCCAGAGGATTCATTAATATTACTACAGTATGCTATTGTTGAAATGGAAGCCGGACGTATCGATCACGCATTAGAATTATTGAAAAAGGCAAATGAAATAGATCCAGAAGAACCTGAAATTTTATTGTTCCTAGCAGAAGCATGTGCACAAGCAGGATTTACTGATGATGCAAAGTATTATGCTGAGGAATATTTGCGCCTTGATGAAATGGGAGAATATGCTGATGAAGCAATTGATATTATCGATTTTGCTAAATCGATGGAAAAGCATATTGCTCCTGAAACCTCTGTAGATAGAGAAGTAGTATATTTACAAGAAAAGGCAAGAAAGTTCATGGAAGAAGGCAAACTTGAAGAAGCCATTACGCTTTTAGAAGATATCATTACGGATCATCCAGATTATTGGGCAGCATATAATAATTTGTCACTTGCGTATTTTTATAAAGGTGATTCAGAACAAGCTAGAACATTATTATATCAAGTGTTACAAGGAAACTATGGTAATTTACATGCACTCTGTAATTTGACTGTTATGGCCTACTATGAAAAAGAGGAAGAGGAGTTACAAGAGTTAACAGAATTACTTGTAAAGCTTTGCCCTTACTCATTTGAACAACGATACAAACTTGGTGCAACCCTTGCATTAATCGGCTGTTACGAAGAAGCGTATAAGTGGTTAAAGAGTCTAAAAAATCATGGCTTTGAAGGAGATTCTGGCTATTATTTTTGGTTATCTCATTCTGCATATTTTTCCGGATTTGAAAAGGAAGCTAGATTGTTTTGGAAACAATTGCTTGAAATCGATCCTGACAAAGTTGGATATGAGCCATGGACATTTGAGCAAGATCAACTTCAGGCCGATTCAATTGAAAGAAATAGAAGTTTTATCATTGAAAAACTAGAAAGTGAGTATAGAAGTGAACGATTGTTAGGCATATTTTTATTGGGGAAATCGCCTTATCAACAAGAAATCGTAGCTCATCCTAATTGGATTAAACTTGAAAATTACACACCACTTGAAAAATTGTATCTAGCTTATTCTTTGGATCATAAATTTCTAGATGATGATCGTACTTTAAAATCATTTTTACATTCAGCAGAGGTTGCTGAGATTTTATATGAAGAAATGAAACCTTTAGATATGAATGATACTTTCTTATTTCAAATGTGGTTTGTTCTATATGAACGTGCTTTTGAAAACGATTATGCGTTTAAAAATCCTAAGGCGCTTGCTGCTGCAACTGAATATATGTATAAATCATCTCGAGTGAAGAATATTACTAAAAAAGAAATAGCTGAATTTTATGGGATTTCCCCAGCCACCCTGACAAAATATGTGAACGAATTGATACAATATTTGCCGCTATTTGACAAATAACGTACTAGTTATAAGCAGATATCTTGTCATACTGAAAGGCAATCCTCTAAGATAAAGAAAAATAGAATAGCCACAACTTAGGAGGAGCAGATATGTCAGAAGAAAAAATTTATGATGTTGTCATTATCGGTGCTGGTCCTGCAGGAATGACTGCAGCAGTTTATACTTCACGAGGAAATCTTTCAACTTTAATGCTAGAAAGAGGAATTCCTGGTGGACAAATGGCTAATACAGAAGAAGTTGAAAATTATCCAGGCTTTGAGTCAATATTAGGCCCTGAATTATCTACAAAAATGTTCGAACATGCGAAAAAATTTGGAGCAGAATATGCTTACGGCGATGTTACTGAAATTGTAGATGGCGAAGAGTATAAAACGATTAAAGCTGGTACAAAAGAATATAAAACACGTGCAATCATTATTAGTACTGGTGCAGAATATAAAAAAATGGGTGTGCCAGGTGAAAAAGAACTTGGTGGCCGAGGCGTAAGCTATTGTGCTGTTTGTGACGGTGCATTCTTTAAAAACAAAAATTTAATCGTTGTTGGTGGAGGAGACTCTGCAGTCGAAGAAGGTATGTACTTAACTCGTTTTGCAGATAAAGTAACAATTGTACACCGTCGCGATAAATTACGTGCTCAAAAAATTATTCAAGACCGTGCTTTTGCAAATGAAAAAATCGATTTTATCTGGAATAATACAGTAAAAGAAATTCATGAAAAAGATGGCAAAGTAGGTAGCGTAACACTTGTTTCTACAGTCGATGGTACTGAACAAGAAGTACAAGCAGACGGAGTATTTATCTACATTGGTATGTTGCCACTTACAGCTCCTTTTGAAAATCTAGGTATTCTAAGCGAAACTGGCTATATTAAAACTAATGCAGAAATGGAAACTTCTGTACCTGGTATTTACGCTGCAGGTGATGTTCGCGATAAAACATTGCGTCAAATCGTTACAGCAACTGGTGATGGTAGTATTGCAGCACAAGCTGTTCAACACTATGTTGAAGAACTAAAAGAAAAATTCGCAGTAAAATAACTAGCAATATAAAGGGGTCAATATGACATACTAGTGCCAAATGTTGCAGTAGGATGTGTTTTTACTTTCCAAAACATTGATGGGTAGTTGAACCGATAGGGATTTTACAAGGAGTTGTTATTTCTCAAACTAACTTTTCCACTTAAGTTCTTAGTGCCCTCATTAAAGTTGGATAAATTAATTTTACTTTAATATGGTTGTCATCAAGTTGCAATAATAATTGTGTATAGTATGAATTGTAATAACCCCTTTTATAATATTGAACATTGGTATGGCTGTTTCCTTCGGATCACTTGACCGTATGGAGCAGCCTCTTTTTTATAAAATTTCATGTTAAGTATCAGTGTTATAATCAGTTAATCTATCCATTTCATACAACTGGATAGCTGAATTTCTATATTTTGATTATTCTTTTTTACTCAAGCAGTTGAAAACGGTATAATAATTATTATAAGAATTGTTAGAAATGAGGTGTCGTGTGTGCAAAGAATCGCCAATTTGTTAGTTAAAAAAGACGACCAAGTTCTATTATTAAAAAAGCCACGACGCGGTTGGTATGTTGCGCCCGGAGGAAAAATTGAAAGTGGAGAGTCTATTTTCGAAGCAGCAAGCCGTGAATTCCAAGAGGAAACAGGTGCTAAAGCTGTCAAACCACATCTTAAAGGCGTTTATACAATGGTGATAAGACGTGGAGAAGAAGTGGTCAATGAATGGATGCTCTTTACTTTCTTAGCTGAAGATTTGGAAGGAACACCCTATAAAGAAAATCGCGAAGGTTTACTTGAATGGCATCCAGTAGAAGACTTAAATCTTTTGCCTATGGCAGAAGGTGATCGTACAAATCTGTTATTTGCAGTTGAACAAGAAGGTACTCAATACGGAACTTTTACATATACAGAGGATTTCCAATTGTTAGATGAAAAAATTCAGATGTCTTGTGAAGGGGATGAAAGAAATGCCTAATCCACAGTCAGTAAACGAGTTAATAATTATTACAGGAATGTCTGGAGCAGGTAAAACTTTGGCTATTCAAAGTTTTGAGGATCTGGGGTTTTACTGTATCGATAATTTACCGCCAGCATTGTTGCCAACTTTTTTAAATTTAATGAAACAATCAAAAAAAGAAATTTCTCGTATTGCTGCTGTAATGGACCTTCGTGGAGGAGATTTTTTCTCTTCTTTGATCGATGCATTAGATCGAATTGAAAGAGAAGATCTTGTTGCAACTAAAATTTTATTTTTAGATGCAGATGATGAAACGTTAGTTAGACGCTATAAAGAAACTCGTCGTTCTCATCCGTTAGCAGAAAATGGGTTGCCTTTAATGGGCATTAAGTATGAACGAGAATTATTAGCAGAAGTCAAAGAACGTGCGCAATTTATCTATAATACATCAAGTATGAAACCGAGAGAGTTACGCCAGCGGATTATTGCTCAATTTTCTGATGTGGATTCTCGAACATTTACAGTAAATGTTATGTCGTTCGGATTTAAGCACGGTATGCCTATTGATGCAGATTTGGTATTTGACGTTCGTTTTTTACCAAATCCATATTATGTTGAGTCACTTCGTTCTAAAACTGGATTAGATGAGGATGTTTCGTCATATGTATTAAAGTATGATGAAACGAAAGCATTAATCGAAAAGTTAATGGATTTATTTGAATACATGATTCCGCTTTATCAAAAAGAAGGAAAAACACAGTTGGTGATTGCTTTTGGATGTACTGGGGGTCAACATCGTTCAGTTACTTTAGCAGAGTACTTCGGTAATCATCTTGATCAGTTTGCTCCAACTGTAATTACCCATCGTGATATTGCGAAGAGAAAGGGATAGCTGAATGCCAAAACGTCAGTCGCGAATAGTCATTATTGGCGGCGGTACAGGGCTTTCTACTCTATTAAGGGGCTTGAAAAAATGCCCAGTAGATTTGACAGCTATTGTAACCGTTGCCGATGATGGCGGAAGCTCAGGTAGAATCCGTGATGACTTTGCAATTCCACCACCAGGGGATATTCGAAATGTTATTGCGGCACTTTCAGAAGTAGAACCATTAGTAGAAGAAATGTTTCAGTATCGTTTTAAGGGAAAAGAAGAATTGGGAGGTCACTCTCTCGGAAACTTGATGTTAACAGCATTAACAGAAATAACAGGCGATTTTTCACATGCAATACGAGAGATGAGTCGTGTATTAAATGTTCATGGTAAAGTTTTGCCTGCTGCCAATCAGCGAATTACATTACTTGCTGAGTTGGAAGATGGCACCATTGTTCAAGGCGAATCAAAAATACCTACATTTGGGACTCGTATTAAACGAGTTTTTCTGTCACCACCAGATGTCAAACCGTTGCAAGAAGCGGTGAATGCTATATTACATGCAGATATTATTATCATTGGCCCGGGAAGTTTATATACTAGTATTTTGCCGAACTTATTAGTAGAAGGTATAAAAGAGGCAGTATTAAAAGCAAAAGGACATAAAATATATATATGCAATTTAATGACGCAAGCTGGCGAAACTTCTGGCTATACTGCTGGGGATCATGTGAGAGCGCTTTATGATCATGTTGGTGAAGATTTTATACAAACAATTTTGATCAATAAAGAAGAGGTACCAAAAGCAATACGAGAAGCATATATCAAAGAATCATCAGAACCTGTCCAATTCGATATTGAGCGTTTAGAAAATATGGGTCTCGAAGTTGTAAAAAAAGATATTGCCACGATCCATAATGGTGTTGTACGTCACGAAACCAATAGCGTTGCTGCATGGATTGTAGAATATGCAACAATCTATCAACAAAAGAAGCAATCATTGTCGAATTAGCGTAAAATAGATAATTGAAAGAGAGGGGGAATCTAAATGTCATTTGCTTCGGAAACTAAAAAAGAGCTTACTCAAGTTGAAGCAGAAGATACTAGTTTAAAAGCAGAACTCTCTGCCATTATCCGAATGAACGGTTCTCTGTCTTTTGCTAATCGTCAGTTAAGTCTTGATGTGCAAACTGAAAACGCAGCCATTGCTCGAAGAATGTACACCATTTTGAAAAAATTCTATAATTACCGTATTGAACTTTTAGTACGGAAAAAAATGAGACTGAAAAAAAACAACGTATATATATGTCGGGTTCGTGATGGAGCAAAAGAATTATTAGAAGAGCTACATATTCTCTCAGGTAATTTTCTATTTAATCATACAATTTCAGAAGAGTTGATTAGATTTGAGGCAGATAAAAGGGCATACTTACGAGGAGCCTTTCTAGCTGGAGGCTCTGTTAACAATCCTGAAACTTCCTCCTATCATTTAGAAATATATTCTTTATATAAAGAACATGGAGAAGCTTTGATGGACCTTATGAACCACTTTGATCTTAACGCTAAGACGATTGAAAGAAAAAAAGGGTTTGTAACGTACCTAAAAGAAGCGGAGAAGATTTCAAATTTCCTTAGTCTTGTTGGTGCACATCAAGCTATGCTAAAATTTGAAGATGTACGAATTGTCCGGGATATGCGAAATAGTGTTAATCGACTAGTAAATTGTGAAACAGCTAATTTAAACAAAACAATTGGTGCTGCTATTCGTCAGGTTGAAAATATCCGCTTTATCGACAACATGATTGGTATCGAGCAACTACCCGAGAAATTGCGTGAAATTGCACGATTAAGGGTAGAATATCAAGAAGTAACCTTAAAGGAACTTGGTGAAATGGTATCAACAGGTGTCGTTAGTAAATCGGGTATTAATCACCGCCTTCGAAAAATCGACGAAATTGCCGATGCCCTTCGAAGAGGCGAAAAATTTAAAGAATAGTATCTAACACATATAAACATAAGATAAAAATCTTTTTTATGTAATTTATCATTCCAAAAAGTATAAGAGTTTTTGACTTTGTACTTATTATTAAAGGGGGAGTAATTGTGGTAGAAAAACAAGTAGAAGTAAAACTAAAATCAGGCTTGCAAGCAAGACAAGCAGCATTATTCGTGCAAGAAGCAAATCGTCACACAGCTGATGTATTTCTTCAAAAGGAAAATAAAAAAGTAAACGCTAAAAGTATTATGGGTATTATGAGTTTAGCAATTGCTAGAGGTACTACCGTCACTCTAAGTGCAGAAGGAAATGACGAAGAACAAGCACTAGAAAAATTAGTGAAAATTATTGAAAACGAAGACTAATTAATACAAAAAGGCACTCCGGAGCAATGTCACGATTGTTACGGAGTGCTTTTTTAGTTGTGATAAAGGAAGCTATGTTTAGTTGTGATAAAGAGAGCGCAAGTTGTGACAAAGAGAGTCTGAGTTGTGATAAAAGGGGCCTGAGTTGTGATAAAGAGAGTGCGAGTTGTGATAAAAGGGGCCTGAGTTGTGACAAAGAGAGTGCGAGTTGTGATAAAAGGGGCTCGAGTTGTGATAAAGAAACCGAGTTGTGATAAAGAGAGTGCGAGTTGTGATAAAAGGGGCCTGAGTTGTGATAAAGAGAGTCTGAGTTGTGATAAAAGGGGCTCGAGTTGTGATAAAGAAACCGAGTTGTGATAAAGAGAGTGCGAGTTGTGATAAAGAGAGTGCGAGTTGTGATAAAGAGAGTGCGAGTTGTGATAAAAGGGGCCTGAGTTGTGATAAAGAAACCGAGTTGTAATAAAGAGAGCGCAAGTTGCGATAAAAAAACTATTAATCTTCTCATTCATCTGTTTTAAAAATAATGGCTCTTTGTAAATAGTTGGGGTGGGGACACAATTCTCCACCCTTATCCTATTGTGTTACCTATATCTTTATATT
>NZ_CAKQBI010000012.1:0-112821 GCF_934216135.1 uncultured Rummeliibacillus sp.
CAATATAAAGATATAGGTAACACAATAGGATAAGGGTGGAGAATTGTGTCCCCACCCCAACTATTTACAAAGAGCCAAATTTAATTACTTTCTATCAAAGGACTATAAAGAAATCCATTATCCTATTCATAAAAAAAGAGTTGCCCGAAAAGGGCAACTCTTTTTTTATGAAGTAGCTTCTTTTTTCTTATCTCTACGTAGACGTACCTTGTAGACGATTAACACTAAAGCCGCAACTATTAATCCCTCTACCATTGGTAAGAAGAATGCTAAAAACGTTAATATAATACATCCCAAGAACAAGAACACATAAATCACAGCTGTTTGCCATGCTTTAAGTGCAGTCCTTGCAAATCCAAGATGATACACAATTGCTGTCAAAACGAAGATAACAGCTAAAAGAATATAACCTGCAATCGTATAATTTGGTGAATATTCGTAAATATAGCGAGCAACACCTGACATACGATCAAATACTTGGTCATGACCATCCGTAGAAGTAGATGCAGCGGCTTGTATAAAATTCAGTTTTAATAGGAAACCGGAATTAAACAAGATTAACATCTCCCCGTCTAGTGAAATTATTATTCAGCGCTACGTTGTTTTTTAGCAGCTTTTTCACGTTCATTTTTGTTAAGAATTTGTTTACGAAGACGAATAGTTTCTGGTGTAACTTCTAAGTATTCATCATCGTCCAAGAATTCTAACGCTTCTTCAAGAGTTAAGATTTTTGGTGTTTTAATAACATTTGTTTGGTCTTTGTTAGAAGAACGGACATTTGTTTTTTGTTTCATTTTAGTGATGTTAACAGTTATGTCGTTATCACGTGAGTTTTGACCTACGATCATACCTTCATAAATTTCAGTACCAGGTTCTACGAATAACACACCACGATCTTCTACTTGCATCATACCGTAAGTTGTAGATTTACCAGTTTCCATAGAAACAAGGGCACCATTACGACGACCACCAACACGACCAGATGCTACTGGTTGATAAGAATCGAAAGTATGGTTAATAATACCGAAACCTTTAGTTAATGACATAAACTCAGTTGTGTAACCGATTAATCCACGTGCAGGGACCATAAAGATTAAACGTACTTGTCCGTTACCTTCATTGATCATATCTTGCATTTCACCTTTACGATCACCTAATGATTCAATAATTGAACCAACGCAATCTTCTGGTACGTCAATTTGTACACGTTCTACTGGTTCACATTTAACGCCATCAATTTCTCTGATGATAACTTTTGGTTTAGATACTTGTAATTCATAACCTTCACGACGCATGTTTTCTACAAGGATAGATAAGTGAAGTTCACCACGACCAGAAACTGTCCATGCATCAGGTGAATCAGTTGGATCTACACGTAAAGATACATCTGTTTGTAATTGTGCATTTAAACGTTCTTCAATTTTACGAGCTGTAACCCATTTACCTTCACGACCTGCGAATGGTGAGTTATTTACTAAGAAAGTCATTTGTAAAGTTGGTTCATCAATACGCATTGGTGGTAACGGTTCAATATTGTCTTGTGGACAAACTGTTTCACCTACGTTGATTTCTTCCATACCTGAAACAGCGATTAAGTCACCTGCATAAGCTTCTTGAATTTCTTCACGTTTTAATCCGAAGAAACCAAAGATTTTAGTTACACGGAAGTTTTTCACTGTACCATCTAATTTAGAAAGTGCTACAGATTGACCGACATGGATAGTACCACGGAATACACGACCAATACCGATACGACCAACGAAGTCATTGTAGTCAAGTAATGCCACTTGGAATTGTAATGGTTCTTCACGAGTGTCAGCAGGTGCTGGGATATGACGAATGACTTCTTCAAATAGACATTTCATATCAGGTTCTTGTTTAGAAGGATCTGGATCTAAAGAAGCAGTTCCGTTTACACCTGAAGCGTAAACTACTGGGAATTCTAATTGGTCTTCGTCTGCACCTAATTCGATCAATAAGTCTAAAACTTCGTCTACAACTTCTTCTGGACGAGCTGAATCTTTGTCGACTTTGTTGACAACTACGATTGGTGTAAGTTTTTGTTCTAAAGCTTTTTTAAGAACGAAACGAGTTTGAGGCATACAACCTTCATATGCATCTACAACTAGTAAAACGCCATCTACCATTTTTAAGATACGTTCTACTTCTCCACCAAAATCGGCATGTCCTGGTGTATCTAAAATGTTAATTTTAGTATTTCCATAATGAACGGCTGTGTTTTTGGCTAGAATTGTAATACCACGTTCACGTTCAATATCATTAGAGTCCATTGCACGTTCTTCAACATGTTCGTTTGAACGGAATGTACCTGATTGTTTTAATAATTGGTCGACTAAAGTTGTTTTACCATGGTCGACGTGGGCAATAATTGCTATATTTCTGAGATCTTCTCTTAAATTTGTCATTGTTCCACTCCACATTCTTTTTTCGAGTCCATAACTTTGCTATTATAACATAAAAAACAGGGAATTGTCTTTTTTTCACTTACTTTTTCAACTTTTTTATTTATTAGTCATGAAATCCTTGATAATCTTATTATTTCGTTTGACAATAGAATTATAACAAATATTTTTTTGGAGGATTATAATGAATAAAGCAAAAATCGTCATGGCTATCTTTGCATTAGCAGGAATTTTAGCCATGTGTTCAATCGGATATGCAATCGCTGCTAGTAGTATTTTAGGTATTATTGGTGGTATTATAGCAGTTTGTGTCGTCTTTGGATTAGCATTTAAAACAAAACGCCAATTCCGCGACAAAGGATTATTGTAATAAAAGCGGAATGCGCTCGTTTAGCCCTGAAGTGCGTTGGAGGGCTCGAATCGAAAGCATCTTTCCAGCTTTCGACCGAGAGACCGAAACGACTCGAAGGGCTAGCGCATGGAGCTGGATATAATAAAAGCGGAAGCGGCTCGTTTAGACACGACTTGCGCTGGAGACTTCGAATCGAAAGCATCTTTTCAGCTTTCGACCGAGAAGTCGAAGCGACCTCGAGTGTCTAGTAGCATCAATATATAAAAGAGATTGCCCCAATTAATTGCTTTGGGACAATCTCTTTTTTTAGAATACTATTTTAATTTAATATAATGTTCAATAATTTCCTCATGAATAGAAGGATTTGCAATAATAAATCCATCTTGTTTTAACAGATTAATCGGTTTGTTTACTAGATTACTCGCAATTGCTCCTACTTCATTGGCAATTACTGCACCACCGGCAATATCCCAAGGAGATAACCGTAATGATAGATAGGCATCCATTCTTCCACTTGCAACTGATGCAATTTCTAACGATGCAGAACCATAAGATCTTGTCCCTCTAACCTTCCGAATAAGCTCTATCATAGGTTCATGCTCGATTCTCTTATTTGGAGTTACCCAAACTGCATTTACGCCAATGATTGATTTATCTAACGAAATTGGTTTGAGTGGTTTTAATGGTACATCATTCATAAAAGCACCCTTACCTTCAATTGCGTAGTACATCTGATTTCTCATCACATCATATATATATCCAAGTTTCCCTATTCCATTCATATAAATACCAACTGAAATAGCAAAGTTTCGATGTTGTCGAATAAAATTCATAGTCCCATCAATTGGGTCGACTATCCAAACAACCCCTTCAAGTGAATCAATCTTCTCCCCCATTCCTTCTTCACCTAAAATTTTGTAGGAGGGATCGAACTCTTTAATCTTTTGTATAAAAAATACTTCAGTTTCTCGATCTATATTGGTTACTAAATCATTGGCATCAGCTTTTGTTTCAATTTTCCACTTTTCTGAAAATGAATGCCGGATACGTTCTCCTGCTTCTATTATAATTGACTTTGCAAATTGATGAACTTCAGCAATCCCCATCGTTACCACACCTTCCCCAAAATACAGAGTTATTGTTATTCTTTTCATTATAACAAAAAAGACACCTGCTTCTCATAATGAAAAGCAAGTGTCATGTTAAAATATTTGAGGTTTCTCTAGGCGAACGCATGAAATGCCTCCAGTTCCATATGAATTTCAGCTAACCTCGCCTTACTTTGAGCAATTTGTTTTGCATCATTCAATTGCATTGCATCAAATAAAGTAGCTAATTCATAATCCACTTCAAGATGGAGTCCTTTAATATATTGCTTTTCAAAATCAACTTTACGAATGATATGAACGACTTGTTTCATGCAAATCAACTCCTTAAAATTTGAGGTTCAACATCAGAAAATAGAATTTTCTGACCATTTTCTACATTATATTCACTTTATTACGTTTGGTAAGTCCTTCTACAAGATTTTTTCCCATTTTTGAAATAAAATAAACATAAAGTTGAAAAAGGAGAGAAAAAAAGTGACTGTAAAATGGACTAACCAAGACTTTGATGTTTTTACAACGCCTGGTCTTGAAGAACGAATGTCAGAGCTTATCAAGCATGTACGCCCTAAATTTGAAGAATTAGGAACAACATATAGTACATACTTTTCAGTTAAAACGGGTGAAGAATTTTTCCCGCATGTTGCAAAACATGCAAGACGTAAAGTAAATCCTCCCATCGATAGTTGGGTTGCTTTCGCACCAAATAAAAGAGGCTATAAAGCACTTCCTCATTTTGAAATTGGACTTTTTAAAACGCATATTTTTATCATATTATGCTCTATTTACGAAGCTCCAACAAAGAAAGAAATAGCAAATAGTTTATTGAAAAATCTGAATATTTTTAGCGGAGTTCCAGGTGATTTTTATATTTCTGGCGACCATTTTGATCCAAATGGCATTTCATTAAGTGACGCAATAACAGATGGTTCACTTGAAAAACTTTTGGAACGACTACGAGATGTTAAAAAAGGCGAGTTTATGATCGGCATTCAAATCCCTAGAGAACAAGCTGTTAATCTATCCGCGGAAGAATTCGCGACAACAGTAGAAGAAACATTTGATGCATTATTGCCTATTTACAAAACAATGGTAAATGTGTAGCGAAAAAGCAATCGGTAATTCTCTTTTTTGAGCAGACCGATTGCTTTTTGTTATCTTCTACGTTTCACTGTTGTTCCTTTAATAATTGTACCATTTTGACTTGTTTTTGTCTGTTTAACAATCTCGTAGCTTCCATAACCACTTTCATCTTCAAAATCGCGAAAAATTGTTTTTTCTTCTGCCATAGATGGAACAATTTCTTTAAATCTACGATATTTCGATAATACTTCTTCTCGTTTTACACCTTTTTCATATGCCTTTTCAATTGTTTGAAAAAATGCGATTACATCAACAATTTCATCAGTAGACCACTCTGTTGAAAATGGGTATGAGTATTCCATATGGCAAGCCACCTCTTCATAATATTAAATATTGAGACTTCATTAATATTGTAAACTGTATAGCGAAAGGTCTGCAACTTTTCGTTATTAATAAATAGTATATTCCCTGGGAAATGACTTTATTCTAAAAAAATATTATGACAAATAAAGGTAATATTATTGAACCCAATACGGCCGTTAATGTCATCGATACAGATCCCATAGATAATGTCTTTTCACCATATTCTGTTAATTTTCCAACACCTATTCCATGAGCACTACTTCCCATAGAGACACCCTTTGCAATTGGCGTTTCAATTTTACAAATTTTATAGATGAATGGACCAATGATTGCACCAATTATTCCAGTTATAATTACAAATACTGCAGCTAGTGTAGGATTCCCATCTATCACTTTACTAATCTGCATTGCAACTGGTGATGTTATAGATTTTGGAATAAGCGTCATTAAATACTCATTTTTTAGATGTAATACACCTGCAAGTGCTATTACAATAGCAATACCACAAAATAACGCTGATCCGATTCCTGTTAAGATTGCTTTATAATTCTTAATAATAAGCTCTCGTTGTCTATACAATGGCAAAGCTAAACTTACCACTGTAGGCCCAAGAAGCCGATCAATCCATTGTCCTCCTATCATATATGTTTCATACGGAATCTGGAATACTAATAATACACTGACGATAATAATCGCACTTGTAAATACAGGGAAAAGGATAGGATGATAAAAATGCGTATAAACCTTTTTCATCAGAAAAAACACAAGTAATGTTGCCACACAAACGGTTATCGCTATCATTTTATAACTCCCCTTTTTGTTGTATTTTTTCAATAGTCGTTTCCACAATAGGTTCTACTAAATTTTCTGATTGCTTTTCTATATGATTTTCAACTAATTGCGTAGCTCTTCCTGATGCAACAATAGACAGTATTGTACTAACTAAGATAATTCCAATAATAATGAGCCCCTGCCAAGAAATAAGCTCTGGATAATCTACAATTCCTACTGTTACTGGAATAAAAAACAATGTCATATACGCTAGTAATGTTTCAGCTCCGCTGGAAATCCAACTCTCAGGAATTATTTTTGTAGCAAGTAACACAAACAATAAGATTAGTCCTACAATACTCCCCGGAAATTTAATATGTAAAGCTCCCATCAGCAATTTTCCACACTCAGATAATACATATAAGAATGCTACTTGGCTTAAAATTTTCAAATATTTCAACCCTCTCTGTTGCATAACAGAACACCCCATCCCATACTAATATAGTACAATTTATCAAAATATTCTAAATTTGTCTAGTTTATTTCTTCTAAAAGACTGATATAAAAAAGCCAGTCTTTGTAGAATATTCTACAAAAACTGACTTGTGATTTATTGGTATATATTTTAGTCTTCTTTATTCTCGTGTGCACGGTCTTTCTTCAAGATTTTAGAAATCAATTCGTATACTAAAGGTACAATTACTAATGTTAAAATTGTAGAACTGATTAATCCACCAATAACAGTAACCCCTACGCCTTTAGAAATAAGGCCGCCACCTTCAGCACCGATTGCTAATGGGATTAACGCACCAATTGTTGCGATAGCTGTCATTAGAATTGGTCGTAAACGTGTTGCACCTGCTTCTAATATTGCTTCACGCATGGTCATACCTGCATGTTCCATATGGATGATACGATCGACTAATACAATGGCGTTGGTTACAACAATACCTATTAACATTAATAATCCAATCAGAGAGGATACACTAATTGTTTCACCTGAAATATACAAGGCAACAAGTGCACCAATCACTGTAAATGGTAGTGAGAATAGGATTGCAAATGGTGCTAAACCTTCACCAAATGTAACAACTAGCGTGAAGTAAACAATGGCAATTGCTGCAGCGATTGCTAAACCTAATTTAGAGAAGGCTTCATTCATATCTTCTGCAACGCCACCGGTATCGACATTGACATTATTCGGTATGTCTAATTTATCAATATCTTTTTGAACTGCTGAAGATGCTTTTGTAATATCTTTTGACGTTACAGTAGCGGTAACATTTGCATAAATTTTACCTTTACTACGGTTAACTTGAGTTGATGTAGTTCCCTCTTTTACTTTCACAACATCAGATACTTTTACTTTTTTACCTACTGGTGTTTCAAGTTCTTCATTTAAAACTTCTTGGAACTTTTCAGGGGATGCGGCTTCCTTATGCACATTCACATCTAGTTCTTTACCATCCTTAGTTACAGTGGTTAAAACTTCTGTTTGTGTATTTGGATTAATCGCCATTGCAATTTGGCCAGTTGTCAACCCTAGAGCTTTAACTTTATCTTGGTCAATTACTAATGTTTTTTCTGCATAGTTCTCAGCAAGTGAAGTTTTAACATCTTTTAAGTTATCTTGTTTCTTCATTAATTTTTCAATGTCTTTTATAACCGGTCTAATATCTTCAACCGTATTACCATAAACAGAGTAAGAGAGTTCGTTACTTGATCCTGTAGATGTGAAATCTTGGCTCTTCCAAGTACCTTTTTGATTGACAGCAAGAACTTCTTTAATAAGTTTTTCTTTTACATCGCCAAAGTTTTCTGTATCTGTATCATAGATAACATAAACTAATGCACCATTCGATGCACCAGGCATCATTGGATTAGATCCACCAATTGAAGATTGAACTGTTTTAACATCTTTTTTGTCCATAATCATTTTTTCAATAACTTCTACATCATCAATGACTTTGTCTCGTGTTTCACCAGGTTCAGGTGTGTATGTTAAGTACACCATTTTTTGTTGGTCATCTGGTAAGAAACTAAAACCAACGAGAGGAGTTAAGAATAAGCTTGCGACTAAAATTACTATCGAAATAATAGATGTGGTCCATTTATGATCTAATACCCATGATAAAATACGTTTATAACCTCTCGATAATTTACCATGTTCTTCTTTTTTCGTTTTTTTGTTACCATATAACTCTTTTTTAAACAATGTATGCGCTAAAACTGGAACAATTGTAATCGCGACAATTAGGGATGCGATTAATGCAAACGCCATTGTTAAACCAAACGGTAAGAATAATTCACCTACCATGCCACCTACTAGACCAAGTGGTAAGAATACCGCAATTGTGACTATTGTTGAAGATAAGATAGGTTTGAACATTTCAATAGTTGCTTCTCTGATCAAAGCACGCCCATGTAACTTTTCATCTTCTAGATAAATTCTTCGATAGATATTTTCGACAACCACAATTGAATCATCGATTACCCGACCAATCGCAACTGTCATCGCACCTAATGTCATCATATTCAACGAAATATCCATTTGTTTTAGTACAGTAACAGCAATTAATAATGACATTGGAATTGAAATAATTGAAATAATAGTTGAACGAACATTACGTAAGAACAACATAATAATGATAACGGCGAAAATTGCCCCGAATAATGCCTTATCGAGCATCGTTTGAACAGAATCTTCTATCGGTTGTCCTTGATCGAGCGTTACCTCAATATCCATACCTTTGTTTTCTTTTTCAAACTTCTTCGCTTCATCCTTAATATCATTTACAACATCAACTGTATTTGCTTCTTGAGATTTAACAACTTGAACTGCAATAGCTGATTGTCCATTTGTACGCGAAACTGACTCTACATCACCAATGACTTTAATAGATGCTAATTCCCCTAATTTCACAAATGGTTTAGTTTGTTGGAAAGCTTTTGCACTTGCCGCTCCTTGTACATTTGCTTGAGCTGCTTTTGCCTGTGCTTGAGCTGCTTGTGCATTGGCAGAAGCACTTTGCATCGTTACAGGTATTTCTAAATTTTTCAAATCTTTTATTGTTGTCATTTTCCCATCAACAACAACTGATTGTTCCTCATCTTTGAATTGGAACATACCTAATGGTACTTGGGTGTCCATTGCTTGAACATATTGTTTAATAGTGTCTTCTGTAAGACCGTATTTAGCTAATTTCTTTTGATCGTAAGTTAACTCTACTTTTTCTACTTGTTGACCAGATACTGTTACAGATGCAACACCATCTACTCCCTCAAGTTTTGGTACAAAATAATTTTCTGTTGTTTTTGTTAAATCTGCTATAGATTGATCTTTATTGGCAACACTTAACGCAACAACAGGAAAAGCATTAATATTCACTCGATCTACAGTAGGTTTTTGAGCTGTTTCTGGTAGTTCTACCTTTTCAAGTGCTTCCTTTATATCACTAACTGCTTCTTTCATATCCGTCTCATATTTAAATTCTATTTGTAGACTAGAAGCATTTTGATATGAATTGGAGTAAACAGCTGAAACACCTTTCAAATGGTTTACTGCCTTTTCAAAAGGAATCGAAATATCATCAGCAACTTGTTGTGGCGTTGCTCCAGGATAGACAGTTGTTACAGTAGCAATCGGAACTGTAATATCTGGTATAGTTTCTAACTTCATTTTTGTTCCTGAATATACGCCTGCAGCAGCCACAATAATCGTTAGAAGCCATACAGCTAGTTTATTTTTTAAAACAAATTTAATCAGCGAATTCATTTTACACCGTCCTTTTTTGACTTATCGGTCACTATTCAATATAATAATGACCAATAAGTCAAAAGTCAAACTATACTATAGTAAGAATCATAGAAAGAGTGAAAATATGTCTAAACGTGATCTAATTATTGAGAAATCCATAGAGATCTTATCTGAACGATCAATAGCATCTACATCCATACAAGATATAACAAATGCATGTGGGATATCAAAAGGCGCATTTTATCTTTCATTTAAATCTAAAGAAGAACTGCTAATTGCAATTGTTGAGTATATTATTCAAGAAATGACTTCAAAATATCAGGACCTACTAAATCTACAAGTTGACCCAAAAGAAAAATTAACACAATACTTTATGTTATCATTTCATTTTTTTGAAAAAAATTCACCTTTTATCTCATCTCATATACGTGAACTTATCAAAATTGTAGATGAAAATGTTTCAGAAAAAATTCATAATCATTTTAGAATTGCTGATCACATGACCCTAACGATTCTTAAAGAAGTGTATCAATCTAAAATAGAAGAAACTCAATATGATTTACTAATATGTATTCGAAGTATGATGAAAGGATACGCTGAATTCATAGTTATGCAAAAACAAAAAGTTGATTATTATCAATTGAGTAAATACTTTGTGAATCGTATTGATCTACTTGTTGAGGCAAATGTACCTCCACTGATAACAAAGGAAATGTATGAACATAATCCACGAAACGTACAACGTATTGAAAAGAAAAACATTATTGACGAAATTAAAAATTGTAAAGAAAATTATCTAGATAATAGTTTTCTCATTGACACCTTTGATATGATCATTGAAGAATTACAAAAAGATTCCCCAAGAAAAGCCATCTTATTAGGGATGGCATCAAATCTTACGACTACCAATCATTTAAAATGGTTGGCTGTATTGCTCAACCAATTTACTGATGAAATGTAAAAAAGCAGTCTAACATCTAAATGTTAGACTGCTTCTTCATTTTGTCAGTATTACATATATCCCCAAACCATGGCTAACAATGTACCAAACACAGTGATTAAACCAACTACAACTGAGTAAATAATTGTAGCATATAAAGCTTTTTTATCTTCTGTTTCACCAATATGCATAAATAATACTAATTGAACAAGCGCTTGTGCAGCTGCTGTTACAAGAAGAACTGTCATGGCAACACCGTTAGACATTCCTTTAAACATCACTACGGTTAGTGCTGCGAGTGTTAAAACAAGAGAACCGACAAAGCCCATTACATGTTCTTTAGGAAATAGTTCTTTCATTTTTACAACACTCCTTTCAAGTAAACAAAGCTGAAGATGAAGATCCATACAACATCAAGGAAGTGCCAGTATAGTGAGAAGATAAATGCTTTGTTTGCTGTTTTAGCATTTAAACCACGTTTTTTAATTTGCATTAAGATGCCTGAACCCCATAGAAGACCGAATGTTACGTGAGCACCATGGGTACCTAGTAATGTCATTAATGAAGACATGAAGGCATTAGTTTGAATTGTTGCGCCATCATGAATATATGTTAAGAACTCATTAATTTCTACACCTAGGAATACAGCACCTAGAAGTAAAGTTAAGATGTAGAAAACCATCATTGCTTTAGTTCGTCCAATACGCATCGCATGAACACCTAAACCAATTAAGAAACTACTTGTTAACAATACGAATGTTTCAACTAATACAGGTGGTAATTCAAAAATTTCTTTACCTGTTGGACCTGAACCTGTGCGATCAACTAATGCGAAGTATACACTAAATAATGTCGCAAAGAGAAGGATTTCGGCCCCAAGGAAAACCCAGAAACCAAAGATTTTCAATTCATTTTCTTCTGTACTGTATTCTAAAGGAACTGATTTATTTTCTTTTGACATTATTGTTCACCTCTCAATCGACGTTCAGTTGCTTCGATTTCAGCCACTTCAATATGATGACCTTCATCTTTTTCAAATGAACGATAAGCCATAAAGCCTAATGTTGCAATAGCAAATACAATTACTAAAGACCATACACTAAATACAAAGAAGAATGAGAATAAGAATAATACACCAGCCATCCACATTGGAGCGCCACTATTATTTGGCATATGAATACGTTCATATTTGCCTGCTGTAATATCTCTACCTTCTTTTTTCGCATACCAGAATTCATCTAAACGATTGATTTTTGGTACAATTGCAAAGTTATATTCTGGTACTGGACTATGAGTTGCCCATTCAAGAGAACGTGCATCCCATGGATCGCCATTTAAATCGCGTGGACTATGACGGAAGCTGTAGTAAATGTTATAGCAAATTAACATAAATCCTACTGCCATCACAAGAGCACCAGCGAATGATAACATATTCAAAGGACCGAATCCTGTATCTGCTGAGTATGTGTACATACGACGAGCATATCCATCTAACCCTAAAATAAATAGAGGGAAGAATGCAACATTAAATCCTACTGCTATACACCAGAATGCTGCTTTACCTAATTTTTCATTCAAGCGGAAACCAAAGATTTTTGGCCACCAGAAATGATAACCAGCTAATACACCAAATACTGTACCTGGGATTAATACATAGTGGAAGTGAGCAACTAAGAACATTGTGTTGTGATATTGATAGTCGGCACTTGCCATTGCAAGCATAACCCCTGTTACACCACCGATTGTGAAAATCGGAATAAACGCTAATGCGTAAAGCATAGGTGTAGTAAATGAAATTTTCCCATGTCGCATTGTTAATAACCAGTTAAAGATTTTAACACCCGTTGGAACTGCGATCAACATAGTTGTTGTTGAGAAAATACCATTAACCATAACACCATGACCCATTGTGTAGAAATGGTGAACCCATACCATGAATGATAATAGTGAGATTAATACCATACTAAATACCATTGATGTGTAACCAAATAAGTTTTTACGTGAGAATGTTGAAATAACCTCACTAAAGATACCGAATGCTGGAAGAATAACGATATATACTTCAGGATGTCCCCAAACCCAGAATAAGTTTGCCCAAAGCATATCCATACCGCCATCTTGCATAGCGAAGAATTTAGTACCAAATTGACGATCTAAAGTCATCAAAGCAAGTGCAACAGTTAATACTGGGAATGCAAATGTAATGATGATATTTGTGATTAATGCTGACCAAGTAAACATAGGCATTTTCATTAATTTCATACCAGGTGCACGCATTTTCATAATTGTTGTGATAAAGTTAATCCCTGTCATTAGAGTACCCAAACCAGAGATTTGTAAAGCCCATGCATAATAGTTATTCCCTACACCAGGGTTAAATTCAATACCTGCTAATGGGAAATAAGAAGACCATCCTGCGTTTGGTGAACCACCAATTACGAAGGAAATATTTAGTAAACCTGCACCAGCTGCAAATAACCAGAAGCTAAGTGCATTTAATCTTGGAAATGCTACATCTCGTGCACCAATTTGTAATGGTACAACGACATTCATCAAACCAATGATAAATGGCATCGCCATAAAGATAATCATGATTAAACCATGAGTTGTGAATATTTCATTGTAGTGCTCCGCATTCAATAAGCCATTCTCTGGGACAGCGGTTTGTGCACGCATTAATAATGCATCAATACCACCTCTAAATAGCATAACCAATGCTACAAAGATATACATGACACCGATTTTTTTATGATCGACAGTAGTTAGCCAGTTTTTGTAAAGCCAGCCCCACTTCTTGAAGTAAGTCAATCCTGCAAATACCGCAATAGCACCAACTACAATACTTATCCCAGCACCTAAAATCATCGGCTCTTTCATCGGCGCGAATAATTCTTCCATGCTCATGTGTGTAACTCCTTTCTTGTCTCAATAGTCTAGTAATCTTTTAAATCGATCACTAAAACTAGTGAGACATATCCATTCCTTCCATTTCGTGAGACTCTTTTGAATCATCTTTTTCTTTTTTACTATCATTGTGTTTGCTCATATCCATTGGAGCTGGACTAAATGATAAGTGTGTTGAAGAAAAACTTTCTCTTCCTACGAAAGATGTTTTCAATAATTTATTGAATTTTGCTTCTGTTAATTTTGGTTCATTTGTTTTTACGTCATTAACCCATTCATCAAAGTCATCTTGTGACATTGCTTGTGTTTCGAATTCCATTTTCGCAAATCCTTCACCGTTGAAGTTTGAGTTACGACCCATATATGAACCTTCTTCATCAGCAGCTAAATGTATTTTAGTTACCATATCGCTCATAGCATATTTTTGACCTGCTAATTGAGGAATCCAGAAACTTGTGATTGGTCCAAATGAATACAATCTAAATTCAATTGGTCGATCTGTAGGGATGTTCACATAGTTTACTGTTTCAATACCTTGTTCTGGATAGCTGAAGTGCCATTTCCAGTTAGATGATGAAGCATAAACAACAAGCGGTTTTTTATCCCCATAACCTTTTGGTTGGTTTTCAACTTTAGAAGTCGTAAATACCGTTACAATTGCTAAAACGGTTACTATTAAAATTGGAATTACTGTCCAAGTGATTTCCAATACTTTACTTCCCTCTTCGTGTGGAGGTTCATAATCTGCTGTTTGTTTTGATGCACGATATTTCGTTAACATATTAACAAGTAATACATAAACGACTAATAAAATAACAGCCATTACTATTATGGATAAGATGATTGTATCCGATAAAGTCTTAGCATTCGGACCTTTTGGATCAAAAATCATCAAAGGTTGGCAGCCAGACAACATTAATGCCAAGAAAGCCATAACTGTCGGCATAATAAGAACTTTTTTCTTCATAATGTACTCCCTTCTCAAAAAACAATTAAAATATAAAGCTTTTAAAATGTTTTATTGAAGTATTCGTCCTTCTAAGATTTGAAACTACCTTCTGAATTAATATAGATTGAATTTGCTACAGTTATAGATTGTAGGTATATAACACTCACTCAATGTTTTAATAGCTCATGTTATATAAACGGACAATATAATAATATTCCCACAACCTATATAGTGGAAAAATGGCACCCAGGTTTTCGCGCCTTTTTCTCCTGAGGTTTTTCAATCATTTTTTAATTCAAATGAATTATACCTCCATATATTTAATAAAAAAATAAAAAAAACCTAATTCCATAATTTAATTGACTCATTTTGAACATTTTGTGGATATAATTTGTATAAAATGTGTACTTATTTTTAAAAAGGGTCTTTTTATTCATGAATATGTTATTATTATGTAATTATTTTATTTAATTTTCCAAATGTATTCGTTTCCATTGTAATAAAAAGGAAAATCTATTATATAAAAATAGATAGATCATTTCAAAAGTATAATATTTTCTGTTAAAAAAGCATTTACTCGAAGGATTAAGCTGATTAAATACAAGAGATAGATAAAACCTGTTTTACTTTTTTATAAAACGCCAGTTAATCTAACATTCAATAGATATTAACGTATTTATCCTCATCATATATAAAAATTGGTATCACATATGTAGCTGCTTTTTCAGTCCTCCTCGTAGTTTTTTAAGAAGTATAAAACTGAAAAAGTATAATTGGCATCAAAAATAAAAAAGCCCCTTAAGATACATGGAAATGTATCTTAAGAGGTAATTTCAAAGAAATTATTATTTTTTAGCAATAATATGAATTGGGTTACCTAATGCAACTTCTGCAGTTTCCATTGTAATTTCACCTAAAGTAGGGTGAGCATGGATTGTCATTGCTACATCTTCAAGTGTCATACCAGCTTCAATTGCTAAGCCTAATTCAGCAATCATATCTGATGCACCAACACCAATAATTTGAGCGCCTAGTAATAAACCATCTTCTTTACGAGCAACAAGTTTTACAAAGCCTTCTGTTTCGTTTAATGCTAGAGCACGGCCATTAGCTGCGAATGGGAATTTGCCAGCAGATACTTCAAAGCCTTCTTCTTTTGCTTGTGCTTCTGTAAGACCTACAGTAGCCATTTCTGGATCTGTGAAGCATACAGCTGGAATAGCTAGATAATCGACAACTGATTTTTGTCCAGCAATAGCTTCTGCAGCAACTTTACCTTCATAAGATGCTTTATGTGCAAGTTGTGGTCCAGGAACGATATCACCGATTGCATAAATGTTTGGTATATTCGTACGACCTTGTTTGTCAACTTTTAATAGACCACGTTCGCCAAATTCAATACCAATTTCTTCTAAGCCCATATCATTTGTATTTGGACGACGACCTACTGTTACTAATACATAATCAGCATCCAAAGTTTTTGCTTCGCCTTTTACTTCGTATTTAACTGTAACACCTGTTTCAGTTTCTTCAACACCTTGTGCTAAAGCTTCTGTTTCAATTGTTACACCTTTTTTCTTAAGACCTTTTTTAACAATAGTTGTCATTTGTTTTTCAAAGCCAGCTAAGATATCTTTACCGCCTTCAAGAATTGTTACTTGTGAACCTAGATTTGCATATGCAGAACCAAGTTCAGTACCAATGTAACCGCCACCAATTACAACAAGTTTTTCAGGTACTTCTTGTAATGAAAGTGCACCAGTTGAGTTTAATACACGTTTTGAGAATTTAAATGTTGGAATTTCAACGGGGCGTGAACCAGTTGCAATAATAGCATTTTTAAATGTATAAGTTTGTGCAGAGTTTTCAGTGATTACTCGTAAAGAGTTAGCATCATGGAAATAAGCTTCGCCTTTTACAACTTCAATATTATTTCCTTTTAATAAGCCTGATACTCCACCAGTTAATTTTTTAACTACAGAATCTTTGAATGCTTGAGCCTTTTTAAAGTCCATTTTAACTTCTGGAACAATAACGCCCATATCATCTGAGTGTTTTGCTTGTTCGAAACGATGTCCGACAGAGATTAATGCTTTTGATGGAATACAACCAACATTCAAGCATACGCCTCCTACGTATTCACGTTCTATAACTGTTACTTTTTGTCCAGTTTGTGCTGCGCGGATTGCTGCAACGTATCCACCAGGGCCAGCTCCTATAACAATTGTATCTGTTTCGATTGGAAAATCTCCTACTACCATTTTAATTACGCCTCCATTAATAATAATTCAGGTTCGCTTAACAAACGTTTAATATGGTTTAACGCATGTTGAGCTGTTGCGCCGTCGATCATTCGATGATCAAAGCTCAATGATAATGCTAACACAGGTGCCGCTACAATTTCACCATTTTTTATCACAGGTTTTTCAGAAATCCTACCGATTCCCAAAATTGCTACTTCAGGGTGGTTAATTACTGGAGTAAACCATTGACCACCTGCTGAACCTATATTAGTAATTGAGCAAGAAGCACCTTTCATCTCATTTGAAGCCAATTTTCCTTCACGAGCTTTTGTCGCTAATTGATTGATCTCATCTGAAACGGCAAATACTGATTTACGATCAGCATGTTTGATAACAGGAACAAGTAATCCTTTATCTGTATCTGCTGCAATACCTATGTTATAGTAATGCTTTTGAATAATTTCTTGTGTTGCATCATCCAAGGAACGGTTAAACTCTGGAAATTCACGAAGAGTACTTACTAGAGCTTTTACCACATAAGGAAGATAAGTTAGCTTAATACCTTTTTCTGCGGCAATAGCTTTGAATTTTTTGCGATGTGCCACTAATTCAGTTACATCTACTTCATCCATTAGCGTTACATGAGGTGCTGTTTGTTTAGAGTGAACCATTGCTTTTGCGATGGCACGGCGAATGCCAGACATTTTTTCTCGTGTTTCTGGGAATTCACCTTGAAGTTCAACAGGTGTTGATGTAACTGTTTCAGTCGAATTTTCATCAATTGCAGATGACACATCCACTTTTTCTGCGTCTTCTTTTGCTCCGCCATTTTTAAATGCCTCAATATCCTCTTTTAGGACACGACCATTTTTCCCTGTTCCTGCAACTGATTTAATATCCACACCGTTGTCACGAGCAAATTTACGAACAGATGGCATCGCAATTACACGCGCTGGTGAATCTGCTTCTACTGCTTTAGTTTCAGGTTCTTTTTGTTCTACAACAGGCGCTTTTTCTACCTTTTTGCCATCTTCAGCAGTCGCTTGTACTTGTGCTTCTGTATTTGCTGCTTCCTCATCTTCCTTATGACCATGAAGCTCAAGATCTTCGTATCCAGGCGCATCAATTTCTAAAAGAACCGTACCAACTGTTGTTAATGTACCCTCTTCAACAAGAACCTTTTCAACTGTACCTTCAACTGGAGAAGGTATTTCTACAACTGCTTTGTCATTTTGTACTTCTGCCAATACAGTATCTTCTTCAATTTTATCACCTGGTTTAACAAACCACTTTACAATTTCTCCTTCATGGATACCTTCTCCTATATCTGGTAAACGGAATTTATATGCCATGTAATTCACCCTTTCTTTGTATTAGTTAAATTAGAATTCTAAAACTTTTTTAGCTGTTGCAACAATATCTTTTGAATTTGGTAACCATACAGCTTCCGCTTGTGGGAATGGGTAAACTGTGTCAGGTGCTGTTACTCGTAAAACTGGTGCTTCAAGACTTAAAATAGCACGTTCTGTAATTTCACTTACAACATTTGCAGCAATACCAGCTTGTTTTTGAGCCTCTTGAACAACAATTGCACGGCCTGTTTTTTCAACAGATGCAATAATTGTTTCAATATCTAATGGCTGTATAGTTCGTAGGTCAATTACTTCAGCTGAATAATTTTCTTTTTGCAATGCTTCAGCGGCTTTTAACGATTCATGAACCATAGCACCATAGGCAAAAATAGAAATATCTGACCCTTCACGTTTAATATCAGCTTTACCAAGAGGAATTGTATAAGATTCTTCCGGTACTTCTTCACGGAAAGAGCGATAAAGTTTTAAGTGTTCTAAAAATACAACGGGATCATTATCACGAATAGATGAGATTAAAAGACCTTTTGCATCGTAAGGAGTTGATGGAACGACTACTTTAAGTCCCGGTTGAGATGCAACTAAACCTTCTAAACTATCTGAGTGCATTTCAGGCGTATGTACACCGCCACCAAATGGAGAGCGAATTGTAACAGGTGCTCCTAGGCTTCCCCCTGAGCGATATCTCATACGCGCTAATTGACCACAAATCGAATCCATTACTTCATATACGAAACCGAAAAATTGAATTTCAGGTACTGGTCGGAATCCTTGAAGAGCGAGTCCAATAGACAGACCACCAATTCCAGATTCAGCAAGTGGTGTATCAAATACACGATCCTCACCAAATTCTTTTTGAAGACCTTCAGTTGCACGGAAAACGCCTCCGTTTACACCTACATCTTCACCGAATACTAACACATTTTCGTCTTCTTTTAATTCACAACGAAGTGCATCTGTAATTGCTTGAATCATTGTCATTTGTGCCATCGGTTACTTCGACTCCTTCTCAGTGTAGATTTGAAATTGTTCTTTCAAGTTGAATGGAAGATCTCCATCATTCATATTACGGATAAGATCTGTTACTTTTTGTTTTGGTGTTTCATCTGCTTTTTTGATAGCAGCTTTAATTTCTTCTTTTGCATTTGCAATCACTTCTGCTTCTTTTTCTTCACTCCATAATCCTTTAGACATTAAGAATTTACGGAAGCGAACAATAGGATCTTTCTTTTCCCATTTAGAATCTGTTTCAGAAGTACGATAACGAGTTGGATCGTCTCCTGCCATTGTATGTGGACCATAACGGTAACAAACTGTTTCGATTAATGATGGACCTTCACCTGCAATTGCACGTTTGCGAGCATCACGAGTTGCCACATAAACTGCCAATGGATCCATACCATCTACTTGAATACTTGGAATACCTGCTGCTATCCCTTTTTGAGCAATTGTAGAAGCAGCTGTTTGCAATTCACGTGGAGTAGAAATTGCATATTGGTTGTTTTGGACGATGAATATTGCCGGTGCTTTAAATGCTCCTGCAAAGTTGATTCCTTCATAGAAATCACCTTGTGATGAACCACCATCACCTGTATATGTTACGGCAACTTCTTTTTTGCCGCGTTTTTGAATACCTAGTGCAACTCCCGCTGTTTGAACATATTGGGCACCAATAATAATTTGAGGTGATAACACATTCACATCTTCAGGAATTTGACCGCCTACGAAATGTCCACGTGACCATAGGAAAGCTTTCCAAAGTGGAAGTCCGTGCCATACAATTTGTGGTACATCACGATAGCCAGGTAAAATATAATCTTCTTTTTCAAGTGCATAATGTGAAGCAATTTGAGAAGCTTCTTGACCAGCAGTTGGTGCATAGAACCCTAAACGTCCTTGACGATTCAATGAGATTGAACGTTGATCCAAAATACGT
Organism: uncultured Rummeliibacillus sp.; assembly: GCF_934216135.1. Lineage (NCBI taxonomy): Bacteria > Bacillati > Bacillota > Bacilli > Caryophanales > Caryophanaceae > Rummeliibacillus > uncultured Rummeliibacillus sp. Next base: position 20,198 of record NZ_CAKQBI010000012.1, read on the forward strand.
GTAAAGACCATACGACTCATCAATTCAACTAATTGTTCATCGGATAACTGAAGGTCTACCTCCGTGTTAACAATTTCCCCTTCTTCATTTAAAATCTGGAACATTTCAAATTTCTCTTCGATTTCCTGTAAATTTACTACCGGATCGAATTGTTGAACTTTTTTAGAAACCATGCTATCACATCTCCTTCATTTCTGTATTATAACTTTATACTAATTTCAGTAATACAGCAACCATTTATAATAGTATACCGAATAGTCACTCAACGGTCAACGTAAGTATATATAATATCCAATAATAAGCGTAAACTTTTAGATAACATACTGTATCATACAGAATCGGCACACTGTTATATATAACAGTATTGTTTCATCATTCTTTACTAACACAGTTTTAACAGTTCAATTATTACCTTTTCTTTCATTCCTAAAACAATCTTTTATGTATATTAGTTACTTTCCATTGAATGCAAAGGTTCTTAGGTTATAATAAATAGGAACTATTATTGAAAGGGAGAGCACTATGATTTTAATGCACGATATCATTCGAGAAGGTCATCCAACTTTAAGAGAAGTTGCAAAAGAAATGACTTTCCCTCTATCTATAGAAGAAAAGCAACTAGGTGAAGATTTACTTCAATTTTTGATTAACAGTCAAGATCCAGAAATAGCAAATAAGCATAGCTTACGTTCAGGCATTGGTATTGCAGCTCCACAAGTAAATGTCTCTAAAAGAATGTTTGCTTTGCATTTACCTGATAGTAAAGGCAAACAAATTAGCATGGTTGTCATCAACCCTAAAATTGTCAGCCATTCTGTAGAAGGATCTTATGTATCCTCTGGAGAAGGTTGTCTTTCAGTTGACAGGGATGTACCGGGATATGTTCCCCGTCATGCACGTATTACAGTAAAATTCTTTACACCAGATGGTGAAGAAAAGAAAATGCGTTTAAAAGGTCTACCTGCGATAGCATTTCAACATGAACTAGACCATCTAAACGGCATCATGTTCTACGATCACATTAATAAGGACAATCCTTTCGCTGAAATACCAAATGCTAGTCCATTAGAAGAATAAAAAAGAGGCTATACAAGAGTGAAAATCCTTCACTTTTGTATAGCCTTTTTTTATAACTAAATTTAATACATTAACATAAACCTAATTTTTTCATAGCTAGCGCTAATCCATCGTGATCAACATGATCGGTTACAAATGTTGCTGCCTCTTTTGCTTTTTTATGGCCATTCCCCATTGCAACACTAGTTCCTACAGATTGAAGCATTTCTACATCATTCAATCCATCACCAAACGCTATTGCATCCTCAATATCAAAATCCGTATTCTTTAAGAACTGTTCTATTCCGTATGCTTTTGACACGTCTTTATTAATAACATCTACAGAAAATTTATGCCATCTAATAAATTTCAACTCAGGAAACAGAGATGCATAATTCCCTTCTTCTTTTTCATTAACATATAGCAATATCTGATAAATATCTGAATGCTTATAATATTCTTCGTCGACTTCTGGCATCGGATAATACAAAGAATCCATACTAACTTGTACTCTCTCATCATCTTTTGTTGCTGAAGTCATTTTCACATCATCTAAATAGACAATAGGGACATTTTCATTTGTAGCTTGTGCCACAAGTTTATCAATTGTCTCCATCGGAATTGGTCTTTTTGAAATTACCTTTCCTTTGTATACAACATATTGTCCATTAAAGCTAACAAAGGAATCTAAACCGAGCTCCTCTAATACTGGTTTCAAAAAAAATGGTGATCTGCCGGTCGCTATCGCTATCTCATGTCCATTCTCCTTCGCCTTCTGAATAGCATTGTAGGTTGCTCTTGGTAACTTTTTTTCTGAATTATATAAAGTTCCGTCAATATCAAAAAATAAAATTTTATTTTTCATAAAATTTTGCCAACCCTCTTTCATATTTTCACTGTTAAGGAAATTATCTTTACATTTATTACCTAATTTAATATAATAAACATAAGGAGTGATATGCCATGTTCAAACGTCTAAAAAAACAACTGTTGAAAAGGCTTCGTGGCTTACTCGAGAAAAAAACAATCGCATAAAATCACTTTGCCCTTCATAATTTGGAGGGCTTTTCTTTATTTTAGTTTATCTACATGATAATATAAAGGAAATGCAATTATTTTGAACGTGTTAAAGGAGAGCAAAAAAATGATTTACAAAGTTTATTACCAAGAAAATGTGCTTGAAGTACCAGTTCGCGAAAATACTAAAAGCTTATACCTTGAAGCAGAGGATGTACGTGAAGCCCGTGAAAAGCTTCAAGGTCGCGGTTACAACATCGAATATATTCAATTGCTTGAAGGAAATTATTTAGAATACGAACAAGCAAGTGAAAATTACAAATTGGAGAACTTCTAATTTAATGAAGTTTGTCAAAAATGACCAAACTGCAGTTTTCGCACTCGGCGGACTGGGCGAAATCGGTAAAAATACTTATGCAGTTCAATTCCAAGATGAGATTATCTTAATAGATGCGGGTATTAAATTCCCCGAAGATGATCTTCTTGGTATCGACTATGTCATACCTGATTATACTTATCTAGTACGTAATGTCGATAAAATTAAAGGTCTTTTTATTACTCATGGTCATGAGGATCATATTGGTGGTGTACCTTATTTACTTCGCCAAATTAACATTCCTGTTTACGGAGGCAAATTAGCACTCGGCTTGTTACGCAACAAATTGGACGAGCATGGCTTACTCCGTCAAACAAAACTGATTGAAATTAAAGAAGACGACGTTATTAAATTCCGTAAAACATCTGTAAGCTTTTTTAGAACAACACACAGTATTCCAGATGCATTCGGTATCGTTGTAAAAACACCACCTGGTAATATCGTTCACACAGGTGATTTTAAATTTGATTTCACTCCTGTAGGAGAACCAGCAAACCTCACTAAGATGGCTGAAATTGGTCGCGATGGAGTTCTTTGCTTATTATCCGATAGTACAAATGCTGAGCGTCCAGAGTTTACAATGTCTGAACGTAAAGTAGGAGAAAGTATTGATGAAATACTTCGTAACGTAGAATCTAGAATTATTTTTGCAACATTTGCATCTAATATTCATAGATTAAAACAGGTTACAGATGCAGCGGCCAAACACGGTCGTAAAGTAGCTGTATTCGGTAGAAGTATGGATAATGCGATTACAATAGGTCGAGAATTAGGCTATATTACGGCACCTAAAGAAACATTTGTAGATGCACAAGCATTAAATCGTTTACCAGCTAACGAAGTTATGATTCTTTGTACTGGTAGTCAAGGTGAACCAATGGCTGCTTTATCTCGAATCGCAAATGGTACACATCGTCAGATTCAAATTCAACCTGGTGATACAGTCGTATTTTCTTCTTCTCCAATTCCAGGAAATACGATTAGTGTAAACAAAACCATTAACTTGTTATATCGTGCTGGAGCCGAAGTTATTCATGGTTCACTCAATAATATCCATACTTCTGGTCATGGTTCTCAACAAGAGCAAAAGTTAATGTTACGTCTTATTAAACCAAAATTCTTTATGCCAATTCATGGTGAATACCGTATGTTGCGTATGCATGCAGGTTTGGCTGAAGATTGTGACGTTAATCCAGATAACATCTTTATCATGGAAAATGGTGAAGTTCTAGCATTAAGTTCAGATGAAGGCCATGTTGCAGGTCGTATCCCTTCAGGTTCAGTCTATATTGATGGGAATGGCATCGGTGATATAGGTAATATCGTATTGAGAGATCGTCGTATCCTTTCAGAAGAAGGCCTTGTTATTGTAGTAGTAAGTGTTGATATGGAACAACAAAAAATCGTCGCTGGTCCAGATATTATTTCACGTGGATTTGTTTACATGAGAGAGTCTGGTATGATGATTAATGAAGCACAACAAATGCTAAACAAACATTTGCAACAAACATTACAAGAGAAAACACCTCAATGGTCAGAATTGAAAAGTGAAATCACAGATGTTTTAGGACCATACTTATTTGAAAAGACTAAACGACGTCCAATGATTTTGCCAATAATAATGGAAGTATAATAGAAAGTTCTTTACATGATAGGCTATGAAAAAGAGTGTCTGAAAATTTAGAGACACTCCTTTGCACCAAAGATGGTGGAATTTTGATTCGCCCACCGCTGGGGCATACTTCATAAATTTATTATAAAAAAAGGGGTTATCCAAAAGTTTTTCACTTATTGGATAATCCCTTTTAGCTTCCAAAATTAATTCGTTTAGTTAAGCATTTTCTTCTCAAAGCGACTAATATCTGCATCTGCACCAATAACAATTAGTATATCGCCTTCATGAATAACTTCATCAGCTTGAGGTGATACAATAATATCGGTTTCTCGTTTAATAGCAACAATATTAATACCATATCGTGCACGAATATCTAGTCCTATAATCGTATGTCCTTCAAGTTGATTGTTTACTTTGATCTCCATGATAGAATGCTCATCTGATAATTCTAAATAATCGAGTACATTATTAGACATCATATTGTTAGCAATCCGAATCCCCATATCCCGTTCTGGGTGCACTACGTGATCAGCTCCTATTTTCCGAAGTACTTTTTCATGGTAATCATTCTGAGCCTTAACAGTTATTTTTTGTACACCTATTTCTTTTAACATTAACGTCGTTAAAATACTTGATTGAATATCATCACCAATTGCTACAATAACATGTTCAAAATTGCGGATTCCTAAAGATTTTAAAACAGATTCATCTGTTGTATCTGCTACAACGGCTTGTGTAGCTATTGCTGCAAATTCATCGACTCGTTCAGGGTGTTTATCGATAGCCATGACTTCTGCACCTTGATGGACAAGTTCATTGACTATACTACCTCCAAATCTCCCTAAACCGATGACAACAAATTCCTTTTTCATGCTTATACCTCCGATTTCTGTAGCACATCTCCAAGCTGTATCTCAATCTATTTTACCAAACAATTTCAAGTTTCGCTTTCAAGATTAAAAAAAGGCTACCCTATACAAAGGCAACCTTTTATTTAAATTGATTTAAATTATGCATTTCTTACTTCATCAAGCACCCGATTAACACGTTTTTCAAGCATTTTCATGCCGCTACCACCTGCTTGGAAATGACGAAGTTTGCCGTCTTTATCAAAAACATAATATGCAGGTACATATTGATTTTCAAATACATCTGTAAGTTTCAACTCACTATCAACAAAGATTGGTTGAGTAATACCATGGTTTTCAGCAATAACTTTAATTTCATCCAGATCCAAGTCTTTTTCAGAACGTGGTATATGAACTGCCACTACATTTAACTCATCTTTATATTTATCGCGGAAGTTATTTACTTCTGGCATAGCTTCTTTACATAAATGACAACTTATTGACCAGAAGTGGATTAATGTTGGTTTTTCACCAACTAAATCAGCTTTTGAAACTTGACCATTTAACCAAGCTACTTCACCTACTAATTCAGGCATTTCAGAACGTAATTTCATACTATTTCACCTCATAATTTTCATTAAGTATGTTTTTTCAATATACTTTTTTAAAAAAGGACCTAACTCATGTTAGGCCCTAAAATTAAGAACTATCAGGATTAACCTTCTAGTAATGCATCACCTGGGTGCCAGTTTGCTGGGCAAAGGCCACCAGTTTGTAATGCTTGAAGTACACGTAAAACTTCGTCTACGTCACGACCAATATTGTTGTGATGTACTACTTGGTATTGTAATTCGCCTTCTGGATTGATGATGAATAGACCACGTAGCGCTACGCCTTCTTCTTCAATTAGAACGCCATATTCTTTTGCTACTTGTTGGTTATGGTCAGCTGCTAAAGGATAATTCAATTGACCAATCCCATTATCAGTACGGTCTTTGTTAATCCACGCTAAGTGAGTGTGGATTGTGTCCGTTGATACACCGATAATTTCTGCATCAAGATCTTCAAATTCGTCGAAACGGTCAGACATTGCAGTAATTTCAGTTGGGCAAACAAATGTAAAATCCATTGGATAGAAGAAAAGTACTGTCCATTTGTCGTTTTTCATATTTTCTTCCAGACTTACTTTGCCATATTCTTTGTTTGGCATTACTGCATGCATTTCAAAGCGTGGTGCTTGTTTTGCTACCATACGTTCTGCCATCTTAAATCCCTCCATTAATCTTTAATTTCTGTAGCTTTTCGGTCTACCATCTATTTGATAATGTAACAAATACTTCTATTAAACGCAAAGATTACAACCTATAATTTCTCGTAATTCCGATAAAATGTGGCGAAATTTCTAATTTTTTCTTTCTTATCGTCCGCATTTATTTCTATCAACAATTAATAGTTTAATTATAAAAACACAATAGATCGCCCCCAAGAAAATAGGCCATCCATTGTGTTTTATCAACATGATATTTTGTGAAAATCTATTCTTCTTTGCTTCCTAGGCAGCGTTCACATTCATATAATGTAGATTCGACTTGCTCCACAATTTCACATCCGCATTCAGTACAAAGTTTTGGAAATCTTTCGTTTTGTTCGTTTTGCATACTATCTCCTCCTAATTATAGTTAATGTTTGGCTACCAAGCTGTTTAGAATTTTAAGAAATATGTTGGTAGCTTGGGATTGTTAAAAATTCTTCAAATTCATCTTGTATTGTTAACTCAGAAAAAATTTCAGCTGCTTCTTCAAAACGCCCAGTTACATAATTTTCATATCCAACTTGGTCTTCAATTTTTTGAAGCTCTTCTTTTAGTATTTTTTTAAATAACACGACATCAATTTTTTGGCCATTTTCTAATTTACCCTCAGGATGTCTAATCCATTGCCATACTTGTGTACGAGAAATTTCAGCTGTAGCTGCATCTTCCATCATATTATTGATAGGTGCAGCACCGTTACCTCTCAACCAAGAAGCAATATATTGCACACCAACACTGCAATTGATTCGTAATCCATCTTCAGTAATCGTACCTTGTGGAACTTCCAATAAATCTTCAGCAGTTACATGTACATCCTCACGCTTACGATGAATCTGATTTGGCGTTTTCATATGCTCATCAAATTGTTCCATTGCAACAGGTACTAAGCCAGGATGCGCAACCCATGTTCCATCATGTCCATCTGTCACTTCACGTCTTTTATCTTCACGAACCTTTTCAAACGCAATCTCATTTGCTACAGCATCATCCTTGATAGGAATTTGTGCAGCCATACCACCCATAGCAGGTGCATTACGTTTATGGCAAGTTTGGATACATAATTGTGTATACGCTCTCATAAATGGCGATGTCATCGTTACTTGGCCTCTATCAGGTAAAATAACATCCGAATGATTACGTAGTCGCTTAATATAACTAAATATATAATCCCATCGCCCACAATTTAAGCCAGCAGAGTGATCTTTTAGCTCATATAGTATTTCATCCATTTCAAATGCCGCCGTTATCGTTTCAATTAGGACTGTTGCTTTAATCGTACCTTGCGGAATATCAAGATAGTCTTGCGCAAAGACAAACACATCATTCCATAATCTCGCTTCTAAATGACTTTCTAATTTTGGTAAATAAAAATATGGACCAGATCCACGTTCGATTAATTCTTTTGCATTGTGATAGAAATATAAACCAAAATCAAAAAGGCTTCCTGACATTTGCTCACCATTGATTTCTACATTTCTTTCCAATAAGTGCAACCCTCTTGGACGAACTAACAACGTTGCAGTTTTATCATTCAAACGATATTCTTTACCATTTGATGATTGACTAAAGGAAATTGTTTTACGTACTGCATCGTACATATTAATTTGACCTTCAATCATATTTTCCCATGTTGGAGAAGTAGCGTCTTCGAAACATGCCATAAACATTTTAGCTCCTGAATTTAAAGCATTAATAACCATCTTTCGTGTAACTGGACCAGTAATTTCAACTCGGCGGTCTTGCAAATCTTCAGGTAAGGTGGCAATTGTCCAATCACTTTCCCGGATTTCCTTCGTTTCATCTAAAAAGTTTAAAGCAGTGCCTTCATCTAATTGCTTTTGGCGTTCTTCCCTTTGTTCTAATAATACTTTTCTTCTTTCATTAAATCGCAACTGTAATGTTGCAATAAATTGCAAAGCATCCGGTGTCAATATTTTTTCTGTTGATGCATTTTTTGAACCTTTTATCTCAATAGTAGGCTTGGTGGTTTGTTGAATCCCCAAATGAATCATCCTTTCAAATTAGCTACTTAGAAAAACAATGATAGACTGTTTGAAGCACTCTATGAATATCTATATCTCAAATTATTGTAAGCAATTTAAATATAGGTTTTATAAATAGAAGGTACAATAAACAGTCGTGTTGTCATATTTGACTAATTGGTTCAATTAAGCAAACTGTGCAGTTTCAGTTGAACCTTTCATAGCTGTAGTTGAAGACGTACCACCTGAAATCACTTGTGATACTTCATCAAAGTATCCAGTACCCACTTCACGTTGGTGTTTAGTTGCTGTATAACCCTTTTCTTCACTTGCAAATTCTTCTTGTTGTAATTTAGAGTATGCAGCCATTCCATTATCTTTATAGTCATGAGCTAATTTGAACATACTATGATTTAATGCATGGAAACCTGCTAGTGTTACAAATTGGAATTTGTATCCCATTTTTCCTAGTTCAATTTGGTATTGTGCAATCGTTTCATCATCAAGATTTGCTTTCCAGTTGAACGATGGAGAACAGTTATAAGCTAATAGCTTGCCTGGGAATTTCTCATGAATCGCATCAGCAAATTGTTTTGCTTCTTTTAAATCGGGTTTAGATGTTTCACACCAAACAAGATCTGCATATGGCGCATAAGCTAAACCACGAGCAATTGCTTGATCGATACCAGGTTTTGTACGGAAGAATCCTTCTGGTGTTCTTTCGCCTGTGATAAATTCTGCATCACGAGGGTCAATATCACTTGTAACCATGTCTGCTGCATCCGCATCAGTACGAGCGATTAAAATAGTAGGAACACCTGATACATCTGCTGCTAAACGAGCAGCAATTAGGTTACGGATTGCATTTTGTGTTGGTAATAACACTTTTCCACCTAAGTGACCACATTTTTTCTCAGATGCTAATTGGTCCTCAAGGTGAACTCCTGCTGCACCAGCTTCGATCATTCCTTTGATTAATTCAAAGACATTTAACGGGCCACCAAATCCTGCTTCTGCATCTGCTACGATTGGAGCAAACCAGTCAAACTCGTCTTTACGACCTTCTGCATAATCAATTTGATCTGCACGTTGTAGTGCTTGATTGATACGTTTTACTACTTGTGGAACAGAGTTTGCAGGATATAAAGATTGGTCCGGATACATTTGACCAGAAAGGTTTGCATCAGCTGCAACTTGCCAACCACTTAAGTAAATTGCTTTTAAACCTGCTTTAACTTGTTGAACTGCTTGATTTCCCGTAAGGGCTCCAAGTGCATTGATAAAATCTTCTTCTTGCAAAGATTTCCATAAACGGTTTGCACCTTTTTCTGCTAAGGTATGTTGAATTTGTACTGATCCTCTTAGTTTTACTACTTCCTCAGCCGTATATGGACGCTCAATACCATTCCAGCGCTCCTCATTTTTCCAGCTTTTTTCAAGTTGCTCAATTTGTTGTTGTCTTGTTAACATATAATCCACACCTTCCACTTTGTCTTTTTAACGCTAGCTCTTTATATAAAATACACCCCTATATTTTGTTGCATAACAGCTATCGTTGTTATAAACTAATATACAACAGAAGGTGTATTTTGTTATTATTTTTGGATGAAATCCCCTTTTTTTGAGATAAATGATTGTATTTCAAAGATGAATGAGGAGGAAGATAAAATGGTACAGGAAACAGAAATTTCTATTAAGATAGCAGCAAATCAGTACTGTTCTTTATTAAAAGATTGGCTTCCAGAAGATGCTTCAATTGCAATTGCAGTTGAGGAGACCTATGTTTATTACGCTGCTGGTACACATGACATTCTATTAGATAACGGGAAAAAGATTAAAAGAGGAAGTATTGCAGATCAAGTGATTAATAAGCGAAGGAAAGTAGAAGCTATTATAGATGAGGAACTTCTTGGTACTGCATACTACGGTATTGGTTATCCTATAAATTTCTTAGGGAAACCTGCTGCTTTAATCATTATTCTTTCCCCTGAACACCCAGAGGCTAAAGGTAAACCTTTACGATTCGTGACAGGAAAACAGCAAGATCAATGGGTACCAATCTCCATTGAACAAATATCTCACTTTGAAAGTCTAAATAAAAAAACTTGGTTTTATGTTGATGATGAACAATACAAAATCAATTTTACCTTAAAAGAACTATCGAGAAGATTACCAGACTTCTTTTTAAGAATCCATCGTTCCTATATTATTAACATCCACTCTATTGATCGAATAACACGTGATTTTTCATCGAACTTAATCATTAGCATGAAAAATGGTACAGAGCTTCCTGTAAGTAATTCATATTTAATTGATGTGAAACGAGTATTAGAATTTTAATCTTTTTATTTAAACAAAAAGCTATTTCTGAAAAGCCCTTTAAGACACATCCATAGTAACGAAACGTGAAAGTAATGATTGGATAATCGCTAGAGCAGTACTTTATAGCTTATATTTTTTACAAAAAGAAGGACTTTCCTATAAGATTTTTATAGGAAAGCCCCTCTTTTTTAAGATGCTATTTTACTAATATTATAGTTTAAATCGTACCACTTTATTTTGAAGTTCTTCGGATAGGTTAGCTAACTCTTGTGCATTTTTGCTAATTTCTTCATTTGAAGCAAGTTGTTCTTCAGTAGCAGCACTTGTGTCATTTGCACCATCAGCAACTGAAGATGCCAATTCTTGAACTTGTTTTGCTCCATTAGTTACTCGTTCTGTTTCATCTTGGATTTTTTTGATTGCAACAGAAACAAATTCAACTTTTTCAACAACGCCTTGAACGCCTGTCTCAATTTCATTGAAAACACTTAGTGATTCGTGAGTTTTATTAAGTCCCTCTTTTACTTTTTCTCCACCAGTAGTAATCGCTTTTACTGCATTGGCAGAAGCATTTTGGATTAATTGAACCATTGATTCAATTTCAGATGCTGAATTTTTAGATTGTTCAGCGAGATTTCTTACTTCTTCAGCTACTACAGCAAAACCTTTACCATATTCTCCAGCTCTAGCTGCTTCTATTGCTGCATTTAGCGCAAGTAAATTAGTTTGTTCTGAGATATCTGTTATTAAATTTGTAATAGATTGAATGTCATCAGAATGCTTAGCCATCATTTGCATAATTTCTGTTGTTTCTTGGAATGTACTATGGATGGTATCCATTTGAGTAGCTACATCTGAAACAACTGAAGAACCTTGATCGACTAAACGATTTACACCATTTGTTGCTTGAAGCATTTCTGTATTATGACTAGCAATTTGATCGACGCTTTGTTGCATTTCTAACATAGAATTTACAGAACTAGTTATATGTTTAACCTGTTGTTCACTAGCTGCCATTTGTTCCTCTGCTGATTTTGCAACCATTTGTGTAGATGCTAAACTTTCTTGTGAGCTTGCAGATAATTCTTCTGCATTCGCAGCAACTTGCAAAGAAGTATCACGTACACTCGAAACAATACCTCTTAAATCCTTCGACATGCGATTAAAAGTAGAGGCCATTACACCTATTTCATCTTTATTGTTTACTTTAATCGGTTCAACAGCTAAATTACCGTTTGCGATTTCTTCCAATCCATTTGTGATTTTATGTACAGGTTTTGAAATACTTTTACTTATTAAATATGAAATAACAATACCAACTAATAAACTGATGATGGTTAATACAATGACAATTATATTAGCTGTATTTTGATATTTTTGTAACTCAGTTCTCGTATCTGCCATATGATTTTCTTGGACTTTTTTTAAATCTGCTAAGATTTTTAAAACTTCCCCATTTAATTTATACGATTGAGCTGAATATTGACTGTAATCTTTTCCCGCTTTCTTTAGTTCGATAACTTTGTTGTTAGATTCAAATAATAATTGACTTTGCGTTCTAAGATCTGCTAATAGTTTTTTGGATTCCTTATCCTTGGAACTCTTAATCAATGCTTTTGCGGAAGCTGACCCTTTCTCAATTTGAGCCTGAAAATTGGCTACAGCCTCGTCTTTACCAAACATTACATATTCCAAGATTGCAGTTGCCATATCTTTTTGAATGACAACAATATCTTCTACATAGTTAATGCGCTCAACATCATTATCTAAAACAGCTTCATATCTGCCTGTGAGATCAAAGGTTGAATAGATAGATAGAGTAGAAATTACTATTAATAAGATTAAAATGGATGAAAAACCAACCCACATCTTTTTAGCTATTGTTTTTTTCATATTACGACTCCTTTTGACTATATTCGACACTGTAACATTATACTATATTCACTTATTTAGTAAAACGAAAAGGTAATTATACTCAAAAATTTAATAATAAAATATAATCCTATGTAACTATATAAATTACTACAAAACATCTTATTTATTATTATCACTTTTGAAATATAAAATTTCTTCTTCTCTTAATAAATAAAATATATTTATTTTTACAAAAAAGGTTGAAAAATATGCTTAATTTTGTATAATAAATAACGTTTTAGTAAACTTGAAGTTTTGTAAAACTAAACTTTTGTTATTCAGAGTTAGGCGAAAGTAAACTTACCTAGCTCCTAGTTTACAGATAGTAAATAATTGAGGAGTTCGTTTAGATGCAAATTGGCAAAAAAATTAAACGACTTCGCCTAAAAAAAGGGCTAACCCAAGAAGAATTAGGCGAAAGAACAGATTTGAGCAAAGGATACATCTCTCAACTAGAAAGAGATTTAAACTCTCCTTCTATTGAAACACTCTTCGCATTATTAGAAGTTCTTGGTTCTACCCCCAAGGAATTTTTTGATGATGAAGTAGAGGAACAAAAAGTTGTATATACAGAAGAAGATCACACTATTTACACGGACGAGGAAAAAAAATATTGTATTGAATGGCTTATTCCAACTTCCAATGAAAAAGAAATTGAACCCGTCATGATCACTTTTGAAGAACACGGGGAATTCAAGCAATTCGAGCCTTCTTTATCCGAAACTTTTATATACGTCTTAGAAGGACGAGTAAGACTTATTTTAGGTAAACAAACATTTGTCGCATCAAAAGGACAGACAATCTACTTTGATGCTTCTGACAATCATCAATTATTCAATGATTTTGCAGGTAAGACAGAAATTTTATTAGTTGCAACTGAATCATATTTGTAGCATTGGAGGACAGTAAATGACAGAAAACACTATTATTCGCTTTGATAATGTTTCAAAATCATATAGCGATGGCACGATTGTATTAAAAGATATTAGCTTTGAAATGGAACGTGGTAAGTTTTATACCCTACTAGGTCCATCAGGCTGTGGTAAAACAACTATTTTACGTCTTATCGCTGGCTTTATGGAACCAACAAACGGGACTATTTATTTTAATGGTAAAAAAATTAATAATGTTCCTGCAAATGAACGACAAGTTAACACTGTATTCCAAGACTATGCACTGTTTCCTCATTTAAATGTCTTCGAAAATGTTGCATTTGGTTTACGTATTAAAAAAGTAAGCGAAGCAGAAATTATTAAAAGAGTGGAAGAAGCTTTAAAGTTTGTTAACTTAGCTGGTTATAGTCAAAGAGAAATATCGGAAATGTCAGGTGGTCAACGTCAACGTGTTGCGATTGCAAGAGCGATAGTAAATGATCCAGAAATCATTCTACTAGATGAACCTCTTTCCGCACTTGATTTAAAACTACGTACAGAAATGCAATACGAACTTCGTGAATTACAACAACGTTTAGGAAAAACTTTTGTTTTTGTAACACATGACCAAGAAGAAGCACTTGCAATGTCAGATGAGATTTTCGTATTAAATGAAGGACTTATCCAACAAAGTGGCTCCCCTGTTGATATTTATGATGAACCAATTAACCGCTTTGTAGCTGATTTCATTGGTGAATCCAATATTGTTCCAGGGATTATGGTAAAAGACTTCGAAGTTACGTTTACGGGTAAAACTTTTGAGTGTGTTGACCAAGGGCTGAATCCAAATGAAAAGGTAGATATCGTCATCCGCCCAGAAGATTTAGAAATAACTGATGTTGAGCATGGAAAACTAGTTGTTAAAGTAGATACTCAGCTTTTCCGTGGCGTACATTATGAACTTTCAACTTATGACCAAGATGGCAACGAATGGCTTGTACACTCATTGAAAAAAGCAGATGTTGGTGCAAAAATCGGCTTAGACTTTGACCCAGAAGCTATTCATGTAATGCGTTTAAATGAATCTGAAGAAGATTTCGATAAACGATTAGAATCCTATGGAGAAGATGAAAATGCGTAAGAAAGGGAATTTACTTTCACTAATCCCCTATTATATTTGGATTCTATTATTTGTAATTGCACCAATTCTTTTAGTCGCATATTATTCCCTATTAGATTTACATGGTCATTTTACGATAGAAAACTATAAAAATTTCTTTACTAGTGTTTATTTGAAAATGACATTAAGTTCTTTCTGGTATGCGTTTTTAATTACTTTATTTTCATTGTTGGTATCTTATCCAGCAGCATATTTCATCACAAAATTGAAGCATAAACAGCTTTGGCTTATTTTAATCATTATTCCTTCATGGATTAATCTACTTTTAAAAACATATGCATTCATAGGTATTTTTGGTAATAAAGGACCTATTAACGCTTTTGTACAAGCTATTGGCTTACCAAAACAACAAATTCTATTTACAGATATTGCATTTGTATTTGTAGCTGTTTATATCTTTATACCATTTATGATACTACCTATTTTCAATGCACTCGATAAGTTAAATCCTGCATTAATCGATGCTTCACGTGATTTGGGTGCTTCTAAATTTACTACTTTACGTAGAGTTGTGATACCGTTGACGATGAATGGTATTAAATCAGGGATTCAAGCCGTATTTATCCCTTCCCTATCTCTATTTATGATTACACGCTTAATAGCAGGGAACAGAGTGATTACGCTTGGTACTGCTATTGAGGAACAATTTTTAGTGACTCAAAACTGGGGAATGGGTTCCACAATTGCTGTATTTTTAATTATCTTCATGTTGATCATCATGCTCTTTACTGGTGAAAAACGGAAAGGAGCGGTACGTAATGGAAAAACTAAGTAAAAAATCTAAACTCTACTTAGCATTCGTCTTTGTTGTTCTTTACGCACCTATTCTTTTCCTAGTATTTTATTCTTTCAATAGTGGAGATTCAATGACGAACTTTAAATCATTCACATTAAGTCACTATAAAGATGTGTTCAATGATTCAAGATTGATAGTAATATTGATCAATACGGTTGTCGTAGCCTTACTTTCGGCCTTGATATCAACAATTATAGGTACACTTGGTTCAATCGGTATCATCGCTATTCGCAATCGCAAACTACGAAATATGGTTTTATCATTAAATAATATTCTTATTGTTAGCCCAGATGTTATTATCGGTGCATCATTTTTAATATTATTTACGATGGTTGGCGTTAAATTAGGGTTTACTTCCGTTTTACTTTCCCATGCAGCGTTTAGTATTCCGATTGTGGTCTTAATGGTATTACCAAAATTGCAAGAAATGAATTCATCATTGATTGATGCCGCATTGGATTTAGGGGCAAGCCGTCGTGATGTTTTAACACGTGTCATCTTGCCATATATCAAACCTGGTATTTTTGCAGGATTCTTTATGGCCTTAACTTATTCTTTAGATGACTTTGCTGTTACATTCTTTGTTACGGGAAATGGTTTTAGCACTCTTTCTGTTGAAATCTATTCAATGGCTCGTGCTGGAGTATCTTTAACCGTTAACGCTATATCAGGAATCGTATTCTTTGTAACATTGATCCTTGTATTAGGTTATTACTTTATCTCAAATCACCAATCTAGAACGGGGGCTCAAAAATGAAAGCATTAGTACGAGCTACCATCGGTATTCTACTTGTTAGTGGTGTTCTTATGTATATTGCGCATGCAATGGATACTACTTCAGGTAAATCCGGAAAAAATATTTTAACGGTCTATAACTGGGGAGAATATATCGATCCAGCATTACTTAAGAAATTTGAAAAAGAAACAGGTATTCATGTTGTATATGAAACCTTTGATTCAAATGAAGCAATGATGACAAAAATCGAACAAGGTGGAACGAACTATGATATCGCTGTTCCATCTGAGTATACGATTGAACAAATGAAAGAGCGTCATTTATTAAAAAAAATCGATCATAGTAAAGTTCCAAATTTAAAGAATATAGAACCCGATTTCTTAAACCTAGATTTTGATAAAGATAATCAGTATTCTATTCCTTATTTCTGGGGAACAGTAGGAATTGTTTATAATACAAAAATGATTAAGAACCATAACTTTGAAAGCTGGGACGAACTTTGGGATCCTTCTTTAAAAGGTAAAGTTATTTTGGTCGATAGTGCTCGGGAAGTTATGGGTGTTGGTTTAAATAGTATGGGTAAATCTCTTAACTCAACCGATAGCCATGAATTACAGGCTGCTACTAATAAACTGATTAAAATGGCACCTAATGTAAAAGCAGTTATTGGAGATGAAGTTACTCAGTTAATGATTAACGGTGATGCTGAAGTAGCCTTAACATGGTCTGGGCAAGCTGCAGATATGATGTACGAAAATGAAGACTTGACCTACAGTGTTCCTAAAGAAGGATCTAATTTATGGTTTGATAATATGGTTATTCCAAAAACGTCAAAAAACATTGACGGAGCACATAAATTTATCAACTTCATGTTAGATCCTAAAGTTGCTGCACAAAATGCAGACTATGTCGGTTACTCTACTCCGAACAGAGCGGCATTAAAGTTACTCGATCCCGAAGTTGTCAATGATGAACGCTACTACCCTCCTAAAGAAGTTCGTAACAAGCTTCATGTATATAAAAACTTAGGAAAACAAAAAATCGGTGAGTACAATGAACAATTTTTGAAATTCAAAATGTCCATTCGGTAAGATTTAAAAAATATAAGTTATCTAAGTATATGAGAAAGGGAAATTGCATGACGCAATTTCCCTTTTCTGCATATATGTATAACTTTTTTAATCTAATTTTATTGAATGACATATACACAACCGTTATAATGAAAAATAGTTTTAACATATATTTAGCATCACGAAATAAATAAGGAGATATTATACTATTATGAACAAAAGCAACAAATTTGCACTCCTATTATTAATGTTCAATATGTTTATAACGATGAGCGCTATTGGCTTAATCATTCCAATCATGCCTAACTTTCTTAAGGAATTTGGCGCAACGGCAAAAGTATTAGGATATTTAATCTCCATTATTGCTTTTGCTCAATTTATTTTTTCGCCAATTGCAGGAAGTCTTTCTGATCGCATTGGAAGAAAAAAATTAATCATCTTTGGTTTACTTCTTAATGGCTCTTGCCAAATTCTATTTGGATTAGCTACAGATTTATGGGAATTGTTCATATTACGATTTCTAATAGGGGTAGGTTCTGCTTTCATAACTCCTCCTATAATGGCATTCGCTGCTGATATTACTACCTTAGAACAACGTGGTAAAGCCATGGGGATGATTGGTGCAGCTATTTCTTTTGGTTTTATGATTGGACCAGGAATTGGTGGCGCATTATCTAATGTAAGTTTGCACTTTCCTTTCTTTGTAGCAGGTGCAGCCGCTATTATCTCTGGTATTTTATCATTACTCTTTTTACCCAAAACTGCACCAGTTATTGTTGAAGCACCAGCTGGCAATAATATCGTAAAAGAAATGATTCGCTCGGTTAAAACACCTTATTTTATATTGTTAGTGGTTGTTTTTGTTTTCTCATTTGGTATTGCTAATTTCCAAGCAACATTATCTATGTTTTTAACCTATAAATTTCACTACACTCCAAATGATATTGCTATCTTAATGACGGTTGGTGGGTTCGTTGGGGTAATTGTCCAAGGCCTTTTACTTGGACGTCTATTCAAACGATTTGGTGAGATGAATATTATTTTGATCAGTTTAGTTGTAGCGGCTATTTCTATGCTCGGTATGATTTTCGTTAGTGGTTTCTTTATTATTTTATTTGTTGCAACCACATTCCAAACAGCGACTACTCTAATCCGACCAGCGGTAAATACGCTTATTTCAAAAGTAGCTGGGCAGGAACAAGGTTATGCTGCAGGGATGAACAATGCTTATATGAGTCTTGGTAATATGATTGGACCAGCATTAGCAGGAACCCTGTTAGATTGGCATATGAATATTCCTTTTATCTTAGGGACTGTTATATTAATAGTGTGCTTCGGAATCACTTATATTTGGAACAAAAAATCATTTTCAATTCAATAATCTTAAAATTAAGCGGCACCCTCTGATCGCGAGATGTGCCGCTTTTATTATTTTCTTTTTTTCTTTAATAAAGATTCAACATCTAATCGCTTGTCTTCAATTTGTTTTTCTGTTTTTGTAGAGTTTTCCCTTATCAATACTCCTCTAATAGTCTTCCAACCAAAACGTCTTAAAGTAATATCAACAAAGAACAAGACCATAGCTATTAACACAAACCAAATTGTTATGTTTTGTTGTTCAAAACTACTTTTAGGCAAATTGCGAAATGCCTCTTTTGGTTTTTCTAACATTTTCCCACCAGTAGATTTAGCTATTTGTTGTAGTAGTTCAGAGTTTGGCTGTTGCAGCTGATATTCTTTGTTATATGGTATAGTAATACCCGCTTTAAATGTACCATTGTCTTCGTTTGAAACACTAAAGTAAACAAGCCCTGGCTTATGGTCAATATAAACCTTTGTTTTTCCTGGTGCAATTGTTTCTTCTGTTATTTCTACATCTTTTCCATCATCATCTACTACTGATATATCCATAAAAGCACTCTTTTGGGCTACGTCAGTGATTAAATAAGAACCATCCGTTTGTTGAGAAATGGAGTATGGTACTTCGTCAAATGAAGGAAGAATTTCAGAAACCGCTAAATTCCAGAATTGTGACCATTTGTTCCAACGTGCCCAATCACCTGCCCATTTTCCAGATGTATCTGATGTGTAGGCAATAGATTTTCCAAGACCATAATTCCATTGTGTAATAACTGGATCGTCTTTTTCGCTTTTCGCAATGACTTTCGCAGTTTGCTTTGCTGTAGTTGCAATATATGCATTCATCTGTGGAACGCCATCATTAAATAATGTATCCCATGGAGTTACAGAAGATATAATTGGATAAAATGGATGATCTTCAATATATGTTCTTGTCATCATTGATGTTTCACGCGCTAAAATGGAGGGAATCGTTTCCTCATCCCTTACATCATAAAAACGTCCATTTCCAAAACGCGAGAGTTCTTCTAATAATTTACGATCAGCATCATCACCAATTGCAACAGTCGACATAGTAATATTAGATTTTTTACCTTCTGCAGTCAGCACTTCATACGAAGCATTTGTTGAGGATTGCCCATCTGTTAGTAAGATAATATGCTTTCTCTGTAGCTTTAATGGCTTTAATTGTTCATATGCCATTTGCAGCGATTGGTATATTTCTGTTCCACCCTCTGGATTAACAGCTAAAATGTCTTTAATCGCTTGCTTTTTGTTTTTCAAAGGAGCTGTATCAATAATGCTCCACGGCTGACTATCAAATGCGATAAATCCGAATGTATCACTTTTTCTTAGTAATTCTACAGATCTTGCTGAGGCTTCCTTCGCCAGTTCAATTTTGTTTCCTGACATACTTCCTGAACGGTCCATGACGATGACTAGCCCTAAAGAAGGTAATTGTTCCTTCCCCTTCACTTCCATTTCTACAGGTAATAGTTTCTCAATTGGCGTTTTAAAATATCCACCTAGCCCAAAACTATTATCTCCCCCTACCATCATAAAACCGACACCAAAGTTTTTAACGGATTGTTCAATCAGCCTCATTTTCGCTTCTCCTACTTCATGACCAGGGACATTATCAAAAATAATCGCTTCGTATTGCAAGTATGAAGTTTGGCTAGAAGGTAATTCAGAAGCTGCAATATTCTTAATCGTTAGCTCTTTTCTTCCTATTATTTTTGCCAAAGTAGTAGATTGATTGTTTCCGTGCACTAGTAAAACACGTGGGGTACCTTTTACATTTGTGATGCTCATCCATTTATTATTTTCGATAAATGTATCATTTTTCACTTTAAGTATAGCTTCATATTTTAATAAGCCTTGTTTATTAGCAATATGTTTAACTGTGATCGTATTTTTCCCTACGTCTAATGAAACATTTTTCTTTGCAATCGTTTCATCATTTAATGTGATTACTAACTCTCCATCTGTTGGTTCAGTTGTTTCTATTTGAACTTGCAGTGGTTGTTCTTCACCTTCATAAGCTATGTTTGGTGTTTGGAGATCCGTGATGGCTGTATCTGTCACTTGATTGTTTGCAAGTTGGACTGTATCGATTTGTATATTATTATTCTTGAAATAATTTAATTGATTTTCTACATTTCCATTTGTCTCTAAACCATCAGAAAGCAATACAAGTCGTGATGCTTTATTTTTCGGTAACAGATTCGTGACCAATTGTAGTGCACTTGCTATATTTGTTTCGCTTGTATCAGATAAATCTTGCCATTTTGGTAATTGAATCGCTACGTTTGTAATACCAACATCTGTTTGAATCCCCTTTGCAAAGCTATAAACACCTACATTTTGCTTATCTTTTCTAGTCTTTAAACTCTCTTCAATCCAAGAAGCTACATTCTTATCTGTTCCCTTCATCGATGCAGAGCGATCGACTAAAAAAACTACTTGTTGTTGTCGAATAGGGAGCGAGAGATATGGGCTAGTAGCTGCAAATAGTAAACAAAAAATCGCAATAAATCGTAAGAAAAAGATGAACCAGTGTTCACGTGTTTGTAACGTTTTTGTCTTCAAAATCCAAATCATATATAAGACAAGGGGAATGACTAATAATAGCCAAATTGGTTGGTCAATTCGTAAATCCATATCTACGCTGCACCTCCCATTCCACTATTAGTAAAGCAAGTATCATAATGATAAGAATTGTACTAAAGATTGAATTGTCTTTATTGATAGTATTTTGTTTTGACAGCTCACCATACTGGAAACTCGTACCTTCAGACAAAGTCTTTTCTTGTTGCTCCAGTGCAACTACAAAATAAAGGGGGTCGCTATCGGTTTTAACATAATATAATCCAGGTTTTGATGGCGCTACAAAGCTACCACCATCCGCTATACTCTTGATATATTCGTTATTTGGAGTATAAATATCTATGCCTTTTTTACTTTCTGGTAAGGAAACAACTCTTTTTTCTCCGGGTTTAAAGGTCCCGAGTTGACTGTTATGGGCAGTCAGTTTTTCCTTTGCACTCCATAAGAAAAGAGGAAATGAAGGATGTAATGCCCAATCTGTCATCTGCAAATCCATTAATACAACAATATGACCATTTTCTGTTTGCTGTATTAATGGAGTATCTCCAACCGTTACTAAAGTTTTTGCATTCCGTACTTTTGGATAAACTTTTTCTACATAGATATCCTCAATTGATGCATATGAAAATAGTTTTGGATCAATTATTTTTACTTCACCGTCAACTTTTAGAGCTTTCTTATCATCTCTTCCAATTAATAATATTGGATTCTTTGATTGATGCAGTAGATCTGTATGATTTGTTACTAATATACTTTTACTCTGTATACTTTCCAATTGATTTGAAGAAATGGTACTTGCTGATGAATCAATCGATTGAAATGCTTTTGAAATTAACTGATGCAAAGATTGGTCGACAAATATTTGAGAACTATCAGTTGCTAATAACGTACTCATTGATTGGTCTGCAGCATATTCATCATTTGCCGTTAATCTAGCTGTTAAAGCATCTGTGCTCTTTAAATTATCCAATCTTACTTTTGTAATATGATTTGCTTTTAAATTGATGGTCTTTCTAGCAATCTCTTCTTGATTTGCATTATATATTTTCAAAGTAGTTTGTTGACTTTTTTGGTTTTGGTTTTCTATTTGAGCAATAGCCTCAATACCCTCTGCTGATTGAATTGCACCGAACCTTTGCAGTGAAATGTTTTGATGCTTTTTTTCAGATCCTTGAACAATCCATTTTATATTTTTCGTCCGCTTTGGTAATTGTTTTGGTTCAATAGCATCTGTAAAAATGTAAACTGCCGTTGATTTTTTTCCTATTATGCTTTGTAAAAAGTCCATCGTATTTGGCCAATCTTCATGACTATATGTAACTTGTAATTGTTGGATTGCTCTTTCAATCCTTGCTCTATTCTTTTCATCTTGTAATACTATTTTAGGTTCTGCCCCTACAGTTACAATTGTTACTGCTTTACCACCTAGTTTTTTTGATAGTGCTAGCATTTCGTTCTTATGCTTTTCAAAAATAGTTTCGTTTTCTTCCTTCGCTAGCATGGTCGAAGATGTATCCACTACCCAAATAATTTGTTCACCTGAGATGTTTTTTGTTTTTATATAGGGTTGTAGTAATACGAACATCATAAGAAGTAATGCGAACAATTGCAGATAAAATAGTGCATTTTGTTGTAGATGCTGTAAATAAGGGGATACTTTCGTTTCTTTCATAATTTCTCGCCAAAAAAGTGTGGATGAAACAGATTGCTGAATGTATTTTTTACGAAAGAAATAATAGATTATGACAATTAGTGGCATAATCATTGTCCATAAAAATGATAAATTTAAAAATCCCAATTACATCACCTCACCCAATCCAATGTACCTTTAACAATTGTTGGAATAATATATGCTGGATTCCATCATTCGTGTTAACTGGCAAAAAAGAAATTCCATATTGCTGGCATAACGCTATCAATTGACTTTGATGACGCTCACGCAGTTGTTGATATGAATTGAACACTGTTTGAGACATCGAAACATTTAAGGATTCTTTTGTTTCCATATCTAGAAGTTCTACATCCCCAGTATAAGCTGGGGCAATTTCTTGAGTAGTTTGTATTTGTAAAAAACGTATATCTCCAGCAACCTTTGGCGTTTGTTTCAAAAAAGTTCGCCACTTTTCAATAGGTTCTAATCCATCTGAAATAATTATTAATACTGTTAAATCTTTTGGAATGACTTTCATCGCATGATCAGTAAAATCACCAGCTATAGTAGGCTCCTCAAGCTGAGCTACTATTTGTTCAAATGCTTTTTGAAAGCTTGCGCCTTTTCTTCTAAAAGGAGGGACATTTTTTTCACTAACAAAACTAAATGATAAATGGTCGTCTTGGTTTAGTACCATGGCACCAAGTGCTACTGTTAATTGTTTTGCGACCATCCATTTAACTTCTTGGGACATCGACTTTGTAGTGTCTAAAAGAATATGAACACGCATTTCTTGTTCATCCAAAAATCTTTTAATATAATATTTTTCAGTTCGTGCATAGACATTCCAATCAATCTGGCGTACATCGTCACCGGAGTGGTACTCTCTAAAATCTGAAAACTCTAATGATGAACCAAAGCGTTGTGAGCGGTGAGAACCTTTATATTGACCACGTATTTTAGAATGACTTTGTAAACAATACCTGCGTATCTTACTACTCCATTCTGGAGGTAATATTGTATTTTTTATGTTCATACTTTTTGTCCTTGTTGTAATGCTTCGAGAAGTTGGTCAACTATATCATCAACTTTTAGTCCTGAAGCCTCACCCTCATAATTTAATAGTAAGCGATGACGAAGAGCAGGTTTAACGACCGTTTTTATATCTGCAATTGAAACATGGAATCTTCCATTCATCAGAGCTCTTGATTTTGCTAATTTAATAATACTTTGTAAACCACGAGGACCACTTCCATACTCCACGTATTGCCGTACTATTTCTGGTGCATCTTCTTGATCCGGATGCGTAGCAACAACTAAGTCAGCAGCGTATTCCAACATATCATCAGCAATAATGACTTCTTTGACCATTTTTTGAATCTCTATTAGTTGGTTTGTTGATAATTTCTTTTCAAGCACAGTTTTGTTAACACCTGTCGTTCTTTTCATAATTTCTATCAATTCTTTTTTGGTTGGAGTAGCAACTTGAATCTTACATAGAAAACGGTCCATTTGTGCTTCCGGAAGTGGGTATGTTCCCTCCATTTCTATTGGATTTTGAGTGGCTAGAACGAAAAAAGGCTTTGACATTTGTTTCGTGTCACCTAGAACTGTCACTGTTTTTTCACCCATCGCTTCTAGCAAAGCACTTTGCGTTTTTGGGGTTGCACGGTTTATTTCATCTGCAAGTACCATTTGGCTAAAAATTGGACCTTCTTTAAATTTAAATTGAGATGTTCCATCAGGCATTCTTTCTATAATGCTTGTACCTGTAATATCTGCTGGCATCAAATCAGGTGTAAATTGAATCCTCGTAAAAGATAAATCTAAAACCTCAGAAATTGTACGAATAAGCATTGTCTTTCCTAATCCTGGAAGGCCTTCTAACAGTGCATGACCATCTGCTAATATTGCGTATAGCGTGAAGTCGATTGTTTCATCTTGCCCAACTATATATCGTCCAATTTCTCTTCTCACTTGCTCTAACTGTTTACTTGTTTGTTCGTATTGCTCTGCAGTGTATGTCATTATATTCCCCCTACTATTTCTCAACGGTTGAAAAGTATTGTTGAACAATTTGATGCAACTCTCCTGGAAGTTGCAAACGTTCAGTTGTTTGCATATAAGAATCTTTATAATTGCCTACCACTTCTTTGTATGAGCGGACAGATCCTCTTGAAATTTTCGCATTATTACTTTCTTGTATAGATTGAGGGCTTCCTCCATTTAACTTTCCACTATCAATCGTTGTTTTTCCTTTTTCCCCCATGCGTTTTGGAATAGCTATTAAATCCCTATTCCCTTTACCTATACCTGCACCAACACCGCTAGAACCAATGCCAGTGCCTTTACCTTGATTTCCGTTGCCACTTCCATTACTATTTCCACTGCTGCTACCACTGTTACTGTTAGTGCCATTATTAGTACTTCCATTGTTACTACTACTTTGTTGACCGTTTGATTGTGTTTGGCTATTTTGGTTACCAGATCGTAAAGGTGACTGATTTTGATCACCGCTTTGATTACTACTTGTTGTGTTATTGGTGGCATTTGATGGTGAAGATGAATTTTGACTTTGTGCCAGAGATGAATTTGATTGTGCTGACTGATTCAATGCAAGTTGTAAGCTTGGACTGATTGATGTTCCAGATTGACTTAATACTTTTTGGGTTTGTAAAACTTTTTTTGAAAGTGTTGTAGTTGTTTTCCTTAAATCTTTTAACTGTTCTAATTCCTCTTTTGATAATCCTTTTCCATTAGAAACTTTCTTTTCCTCAAGTTTTTGTTTTTTTAGTGCTAGCTCTTTTTGCTTTTTCACTAGTGCTTGTAATGTTTCTTCAGTCGTTTTTGACTTTTTTAAATCCTTTTGAAGTTTCTCAATTGCATTCTTTGTTTCTTTTGAGTGTGCTTTTTTCTTTATTTCACTAATATCCTTTTTCACCTTTGCTATCATGATTTTTTCTTCTTTAAAAGTCTTTGCAAGTTGCTGTGATGCAGAAGGAAAGAGGGACAATATTGCAATCCCAAAAATAATGGCCGTACTAGAAATGATTAACTTAAAATCCCATAAATTTTTTTGCCTTTTCTTATATTCAGATATTGCACTTGTTGTTTTTTTCTCTGTCCGTTTTATTAACTCTTGTGCTAAAGGTGTATTTACATCCTCTATCGAATACACTGTACGCAGTAAGTTGTCTGGAAAATATTCATCCAGAACATCTAATGATTGCTTTTTTGATGGTCGTTTGCACCATAAATAGAAAGCTGCTATAAAAAATGTTATAACAGCTACCCCCATTGCAATCTCTTGATAAAAAGGAAGGACAAAAAAGCGAGATAGAAGCAAAATTAGAAATGCCAATAATAAGGTATAGACAATCACTTGCTGACTATTTTTCAAAAAATACTCAAACAGCATACTATATCGAGCCTTTTGAACAGCATTAGCTATTTGACTACTACGTTTGCTCATTTACACACTCCCTATTTTTTCTTTTTCATATTTACACGAAGCTTTTTCAATGCAATCCATAAACAAAGACTAGTAATCAAAGTATAAAAAATCAGATATCCAGCCCAAACTGGAAAATGAATTTTTGTTAACTCATAAAGGGAATCTGACATTTCTGGAGTGATTAATGTCATCATTAAAGCGATTGGGTTAATCATTGCCCAAAAATGTGTCAAAGGTGCTGGACTCATCTGCGAAGGTGGAGTGTTTTGCACCATGCTCATACCAATCATAAAGAAAAATGCCGTAATTCCCGTCAAAAATAACATTGCTCCATATGTCGTAATCATTGAAATAATCGTTTTACGAATTAGCGTCGAAAACATAATGCCAATACTCGCAATCGTTATCATAGTTACGATTAAATAAGCGAAAATGATTAATAATTGTCCTGGCGAAATACCACCAAAAAGAAAAACTAAACTATAAAGTGGTAACCCAGCTATTAAAAGCAAAAACAGAAATACTATAGATGAGCTCACTTTCCCAAAAATAATTTGGAACGAGCTTTGAGATGTTGTTAGTAAAATATTCAAAGTTTGTTTCTCACGTTCTGAACTAATAGCTCCTGCTGTTAAACCGGGTGTGATAAATAAGATTAACGCAAGTTGTACATATGTTAACATGCCAAACAAAATAACACTTTGTTCAGGGTTGATGAATCCACTGCCAGTAAAATTCGTAGAAATAAAGATAAACCCAAAAACAAAGATACTTAAAACTAAAAGGTAAAATAAGATTCCTGCAAAACTTTTAAACGAACGAAAACGAAGCTTTAACTCTTTTATTAGGACTGGATTATTAAATGTGGATTTCATACCCTTTCCACCTCCTCTGTAATTGCCATAAAGACATCTTCTAAATCTTTTTCCTCCTCACCAAAAGAAAGAATCGGTAATTCATGTTCAACCATCTTCCTTAACAATTTCATTTGATCTTCATCTGTACCATTAAAGCGGAAATTCACCTTGTAATCTATAATTTCAATAGAAGAGACAAACGGGATCTCCTCGAAGTATTGTTTCGCCATTTTCATGTCATATCCAGCTTTGTATTTCACTGAAATATATTTTTCACCCATAAGTTGTGCTTGAATTTCAGCTACAGAACCATGTGCAATTAGCTTACCTTGTTCAATTACTCCAATTTCATCACACATTTCAGCAAGTTCTGGAAGTATATGAGAAGATATCAAAATAGTCTTCCCCATGTCTTTCAACTGTTTTAAAATATCACGCATTTCCACTCGAGCTCTTGGATCTAGTCCCGATGCAGGTTCATCTAATATTAAAACTTTCGGGTCATGGATTAACGTTCGAGCGAGACATAAACGTTGTTTCATCCCTCTAGATAACACATCTACATATTCATAACGCTTATGTGACAGATTTACTAACTCTAATAATTGAGGGATCAATTTTTCCCTTTGTTTAGCAGGAATACCATAGCTAGAACCAAAGAAATCTAAATACTCTTCTGCCTTTAATTGATCATAAACACCAAAAAAGTCTGGCATATAACCAATTAGCTTGCGAATCTCTTCTGGATTTTGCATTATATTAATACCATCAATAGTCACTTCTCCATCTGTAGGTTGTAATAATGTAGACAATATTGAAAATGTTGTGGATTTACCTGCTCCATTTGCACCGACAAATCCAAAAACTATCCCTTCTTTTATAGTGAGATTGAGCTCATTTAAGGCGTAAAATGAGCCATACTTTTTGGTTAATCCTTTTATTTCTATCATTGTTTAACCTCCCCTTTTAATTGAAGAGTAGGAATGTTTGTATGTTGATCATCAGACATTTTCCTATCAAGTTTAAATTTGATAAGACCCTCATCCGAAATATAATCTTTAACATTTTTTGTAATTGTGAACCTACCATCATTAATAGCTTCAAAACTTGAAGTTTTTACGTTTAAAATCTGGAGTTGTACATTTTTGGGATCTGTATTAGCTAGCTGTAATTCTGTCCATTTGAATTTTTTATCTTGCAGCATTTCTGGAATCACCCAATCGAAATCATAGGTACCTTCCTCAATGTACCAAGATGAACTGTTTTCAGGTCTATCGGCCATAGCTGAATTAGAAGTAGGAATGATATCGTAAGTCATAGAATTAGCTGGTAATACAAACTCACCTGTTAAATTTGTTTTTGGGTTAAAACTTTGAACGAGCAAATTGACATTTGACATGTCTGCTTTACTGTCTTTTAAAGAAATCGGCGTAATAGCATCATCTACCCATCCTACGAGTGCAGGTTGCTCTTTTCCTACGATTAAGTCATAAGCAGCATTTTTTAACATTTCCTTACGTCCATTCATGATATCTTCTTGATTTTTCACTTGATTAGGATAATTTGAGTAAATTGGCATTGCAGGCAATAAAAGAGCTCCATTAAACGTTTGGGTAATCTTCAGCGTTTGCTCTGGTTTGATGGAACCTAACTTCAACCACTGGCTTCCATACCATATTGATAAATCTTTTACAGTATAGGGTAAATTGTTTTTTACAGTTCCTTTGATCGCACTGTCTTCTACTTCAATATCAATATCAAAACTACCTACATTTCTCATTTGCATCTCCCCAGCAATTGTTGAAACAGACCAATAGCGATTATTAAGTACTGTAATTTTATTTTCCTTTTGATAATGTTCTAAAATTCCTTGTTTGTGAATTGTTCCTCCATTATTAAAATTACGTATCAATGTTGACGTACTATTTGTTGGCGTTGTAAATGTGAAATCACCACTGCTATTCGTTAATAACGAATTCATATAATAGCCATTCAAGCTATCGTCTCCATCAATCTTATATACAGCTGATTGTTGGATTTGTGGCTTTGATAATCGATCCTTTGCTCCATATCCAAATACTAAAATAGAAATGAACAATGAAAGTGCAGGAATAATCCACCAAGCATATTCTCGTTTGTCTTTCCTTTTCAAGAGAAAATACAATAATGGTCCAACAACGATAATATAAATCGCAATAATGATAATTAACAGTAAGGTTGATACTTGAAATGTCGGGAACATTTCATTCACAGAAGTATTCCCCTCTGTAAAGTTTGCAAATTGGTAATTTGCATTAATATTACTAATTGCATTGAAAGGAATAATTCTTTGCAATAATTCTCCATAATTTTTTTCTGTAGAAAGTGGCTCATCACCCAATGAAAAAGCTGTTTGAATAATTTGCCCATCTCCTAGACCACTTTTTGCAGCTAAAATATGATTATTTAGTTCCAGAATAGTTTTTACTTCTGCGTCTGCTTTTTTTGCTTTATAGGAAACTATCTCATTAGAAAGCTTAACATCTTTAAACTTTTTCTGAATATCTTTAGACTGTGTTTTAACTGTTTCATCGCTTAAGAATAACGGTAAAAAATCTTTGAATATTCCGATTTCCCCATCTAAATTGTCAGATGCACCAATTAGCAATGTTCCACCTAATTTTACCCACTCTAACAAGGATTGTTGTTCTTCTTCCTTCAAAGAAGAAATTGAATATTCGTCGACAACAACTATATTTGCCATTGACCAGCCCTTTGCAGTTGTAGGTATTATATCTTGTTTCAATCCACCGAGATGAATAATTTCCGTAGAATCAGTTGAGGAAGTCGATGAAAGTGCAGATAAACGGTCAGTGCTATTCGTAAAAGTTAAGATGAAATTATTACTTCTATCATAAACTCGAGGGTTAATCTCCTCGTCGCCGGTAAAACGTATTTCTTTTCCTGTTTTCCAATTACCCTCATATATATGAATCATTTGATTTTTACCTAAATTATTTGAATATTGGTTTGAAAAATAATCTAGCATAATTTTAATAGACTTCGTTTCATTTGATCCGATTTCTAAGGGTGTAACGATTCCCATTCCACCACTATATACATGTTCATTGTCAATGACAATCTCACCTGAAAATGCATCCCCCTTATTTGTTATAGTCAACAATACAGGAAGACCTTTTGTTTCTTTCGCCTTATTGTCTAATCCTGAATGCACTTTAACAGTCAGATTGGATTTTGCCGATACATCTAATGAGAAGGTTGATAAAATATTTATAAATAAGACCACACATGTAAAAAGTATCAACAATCTCTGCTTCATATTAAACGCCTCCTTTTCTTCTCTCTGATACTAATACGAAATTTCATTATATTAGGTTCCATTTTTGGCACATTCGATAATAAATTACATTTTTCTACAAAATAAAAGAGCTGAAGGTCATCCTTCAGCTCTTACTATTTTAAATTTTATATACCATAATATCGTAAAAAACGTTCAACAAATCGTACATTTACTTCGATCAAATCTTCATCAGGTTGAATGGAAGCATGATGTAATCCATATTCTGTATTGGCACCGCCCCAGAACATGGCACCTGGAATATCTTTTAAGAAGAAACCAAAATCTTCACCAGTCATTGCAGGTGGACATTCATAAGGTACGACTCCTTCAGTTTCTTCAGCGCATGCTAATAGAGCTTTAGCACATTGTTCTTGGTTATATACTTGATAATACGAAGAGCCATAGTCAATTTCTACTTTACATTCGAAAGCAATTTCAGTTGCTTTACATAACGCTTCTATTCTCTTCTTAATAAGCGACATTGAGTCTGCGGACATTGTACGAATTGTGCCCTCTAATCTTGCATTTTCTGCGATTACATTTTGGACATATCCTGAAGTCATTTTGCCAATTGTAATAACTCCACTATCTAGCGGGTTTAAGTTACGACTAACAATCGTTTGGAGTTGCAACATTAAATTTGCGGCTGCAACCGACATATCCTTTGTATGGTGAGGATATGCAGCATGACCACCAACTCCTTGAAGATTGATGAATAATTCAGATGTATTTGCAAAAAGCATTCCTGGACGTGTAGCAACCGTACCAACTGGATATTCTGGTGCAATATGCATTGCAAAAATATAGTTAGGAACTAAATCTGGACGTTCTTTCTGCATCCACTCTAGCATTGGTTTTGCCCCACCTGGTCCCTCTTCTGCTGGTTGAAAATAGATGATAATCGTATTTTCTGGTTGTTCTTTCGAAAAGGCTTCTACTAATCCAAGTGCAATTGTCATATGAAAATCATGACCACATGCATGCATAAAACCAGGATGCTCAGATTCATACGGTAATCCGGTATTTTCTTTAATAGGCAATGCATCGATATCCGTACGCCAACCTATTTTAAGTTGTGGATTTTTCCCCGTAATTGTAACAATGATACCTGTTTTCCATGTATCAATCTTAAAATATGGCTTCCACAATTGTTCAATTATATTGAGCAAATATCTATGTGTCTTTTTTTCTTGAAAGCCTATTTCCGGAATTCTATGTAAATCCCTTCTGATTTCCAATAAAGACTTCATCGTAACAACCCCTCTTATAATTGACGAAGATCTTGCATAATTTCTGTTTTAGATTTTGTTTTTTCATCGATTTCTTTAATAACTTTTGCAGGTGCACCTACTACTACAGTATATGGAGGGACGTCTTTTGTCACAATCGCACCAGCTGCAACAACAGCACCTTCTCCAATTCTGCAGCCTTCTAATACAACTGCATTGGCACCAATCATTACATTGTCTTCTACTATTACTGGATCTGCACTAGGTGGCTCAATCACACCTGCAAGTACAGCACCTGCCCCAATGTGACAATCTTTACCTACTGTAGCACGACCGCCTAATACTGCATTCATATCAATCATTGAACGATCACCAATTTCAGCACCGATATTAATGACGCTTCCCATCATAATAACAACATTATTACCAATCGTTACTTGGTCACGAATAATTGCACCTGGTTCAATACGTGCATTAATTCCCTTTAAATCTAAAGTTGGTACAGCAGAATTGCGGCGATCATTTTCAACTACATAATCTTCAATAATATTCTTATTTGCTTCTAAAGTTTGTTGTACTTCAGCCCATTCACCAAATACTACAATAGAATTGCCTTCACCAAAAACCTTACTATTTTCTCCAAATGCTAAAGATGAAACATTCTCACCCTTTATATAGACTTTTACAGGTGTTGCTTTTTTAGCATTTGCTAAATACGAAATAATTTCTTGCGCGTTTAATTTTTGCATTCGACAATTCCCCCTATAAATTTGAAAATATGCCCTTATTGTACACGAAAAGCAAGAATATTTCATTTATTTTTTGAATAATCATACAAACATTCTGCATGTTTTTTCACAAGCTCTACAAATGCTGCTACTTGTCTAAGTTCAAATGAAGACTCATAACCAATTAGCCATGTGTCACGGGTTAACTCAAATTCTTCTTCATTATTTGTTAATGGTATCTTATTGACCTCTTCTTTTCCGCTTAATGTAATGGATGGTAAAATAGCGTACCCTATTCCATTCAGCGCCATTTGTTTACAAGTTTCAATTTGATCTACAGTGATTTGGTGACGAGGATTGGACGGAAAATGTCTTTGCCACCATTGTTGAATTTCTTGATAATAATTCGAATCACTCTTAAATTGGATAAAGGGTCTTTCTGTCTTATATACATCCTCTATCGAATTTATTTCCGTATCTACTAAATATAATGTATCTCGAAAAAGATGCTGTTTGGCACCTTTCCAATCTGTGTGGCCACGTACAATCCCAACATGTGCTTCTCCATCGTAAAGTGATTTTACAATTTCTGAACTCCATCCAGTTATAAGAGATATTTTGGCATCTGGATATTGTGTCACAAAATCCTTTAATACTTTTGGTAACCACGTATGGCCAACAATAGATGCACAAGCGATTTTCAATGTACCATGCACCTTTGAATTTAATGATTGAATGTTTTCATAAATTTCTTCTTTTTTTGTAATTATTTCAATAGCGTATTGAATAACTAGTTCACCGGCTGGTGTTGGTGTCAATCCTTTTTGTGAACGTATAAAAAGTTGAGCACTCCAATCTTTTTCAATGGATTGTAAACGTTGGGATAAGGCTGGCTGGGACAAGAATAATCGTTCAGCAGCTTTTCGCATATTCCCTTCTTCAGAAAGCACTTTGATGATCTGAGCTTCTGTTGTTGTCATTCAAAGAACCTCCTTTTCATAAAACCAGTTATACTTATCTTCATACAGATTTGATGAATTTTCAATCCAAATATCTTAAAAGCAAAAAGAAAAGGCCCTGATAAGGACCTTTTCTTAATTTTCATATTTAATTATTTACTTGATAAATATGTTTTTTTAATTGCTTTAAAATTACACGTCTCGTCATAATACCTACGAATTTTCCTTCATCATCAATTACACATAAGAACGCATGGTTAATAACAAGATCTAAAGCCTTTTGGAATTTATCATGAATATTTAATGTCGCCACTTTCGTGTCCATAATGTCATTTACTTTTATTTCGTTTAGTTTTTCAAATTCGATATGATCGAGCCCTAATATAGATTCTGTAATCATGCGTATACTAAGTAAACCATGTAGACGGTATTGTGCATCAAGTACTGGGATGGATGAGTACCCTGTTTTGGTCAGTACAAGCAATGCGTGTTCTGCACTATTTCCTAATTGGACATGCGCAACTTTTTCAGAAGAAATGATTAAATCTGCTATAGGTGTTTCAAGGAAATCTTTACTAGTCATAGAAATCATAGTATTCTACTCCTTCACTTGTTCAAAATCGAACAAAACTACAATTTCATCTTACCATATAGTATTCAAAGATTTCCAATACTGTACGTGAAAGCATTTACATTTTTCGTATTTCTAAAAAATTGCCATGCTATGAGCGCAATTTTTATCTATAGAGCAGAATATAATATATAATGACAATCCCCATAAAAATACCAGAAATAATATAACACCAAATAATGGGGTTTAACATTGTTGGGTTATTTTCTACAGTTTCCGAATACGATTCATCATAAGGTCCACTTTGTGCTCCTTGATTTTTTGCAATTTTTAACG
The DNA here is from genome assembly GCF_934216135.1 of uncultured Rummeliibacillus sp. Lineage (NCBI taxonomy): Bacteria > Bacillati > Bacillota > Bacilli > Caryophanales > Caryophanaceae > Rummeliibacillus > uncultured Rummeliibacillus sp. Next base: position 54,388 of record NZ_CAKQBI010000012.1, read on the forward strand.
TCCATATAAAAGAAATCGCACTAATCAGTATCACAACAAATATTAATGGCCAAGTCCATACGCCCATAGAAAACCTTCTCTCTTTTTTAGTGCTTATTATTCCACTTTATATTCCACTTTATTCATGAAAAATATTGTATTATTGCACATTTAAAAACTATCAAAGTTTTTCCTCCAAATAATCAAGGTGAGTTAATACAATAAAAAAAATAAAGACGGCTAAAGCCATTTCATTAGCTTTAAATCGTCTTTAAATTCATATATAAGTTAGGATAACGGTATGTTTTTCATCAATTGATCGATTGGAACTGGTTTACTAAATAAAAAGCCTTGTGCCTTTTTGCATTGTTGATCCTTTAAGAATCCAACATGTTCTTCTTTTTCCACACCTTCTGCAATGACATCTAACCCAAGACTATGTGCCAAGTGAATAATTGTCTTGGCTATTGCTCTATCTTTTTCATCATTATCCATATCTCTTATAAACGATTGATCAATTTTAATAATGTCTATTGGATATCTTTTTATGTAACTTAACGAAGAGTAGCCTGTACCAAAGTCATCAATTGAAATAATAAGCCCCATGCTTTTTAGCTGCTTTAATATGATCATAGTATCTTCGGCATCTGTCATCGAGCTTTCGGTAATTTCAAGCTCCAACATTTTAGGATTAACATCATATTCACTTAAATATTGGAAAATTTTAGAAGATAACTTAGCTTCTCTGAATTGTTTAGGTGAAATATTGACAGCTATTCTTATATTGGAAATGCCACAAAGTTTCCATTCTTTTAACTGTTTACAAGCTTGTTCTATTACCCAATCACCAATTTCAATTATGAGACCCGAGTCTTCGGCTATCGGTATAAACTGTCCAGGAGAAACAAATCCAAATTTTGGATTTTTCCACCGAAGTAATGCCTCACAACTTGTAATTTTACCAGTTTCCAATTCAATTTGCGGCTGGTAATATACTTCTAGCTCTTGTTTCTCAATTGCTCTACGTAAATGTGCTTCCATGAGGGCCGTATTTCGAAATTGCTCTTCCATATCACTATGGTAAAAATCAAATCCTGAGCGCAATTTTTCTTTTACGTAGAGTTGTGCTTGGTTTGATTTTCTTATTAGTTCATCAACATTTCCTCCATCATTTGGAAAAGTCGCAATACCTATAGATGCTGATATAGATAATTCTAAGTCCTCTACTATAAACTGCTCCTTTAAAATATTAATGATTTGGATTGCATAAGATTTTATCTCTTCTTTCGTAGCGTTTTGAATAACAAAAATAAAATTATCACCGTTTAATCTATATAAATATCTAGACTCACTAGTTAATCTAGAGATACGATTGACCACTTCACATAAAATAGCATCTCCAATAGCAGATCCATACGTCTCATTAATCTTCTTAAAACGTTCCAGATCAATGGACATGATTGCTACTTTATTTTTTCTTTGCTTAGCTGTTTCTACAAAATCTTGAAAATGCTTGGTTAGTGCTTTCTTATTCCATACCCCAGTTAATTGGTCATGATAAGTTAGATACGTAACACATGAATTTTCCAAGCTATAAGGTGTGATATCTCGTAATATTAACAATATTTTGCTTACTTGTTGTTGTTCGATTATCGGAATACTCTTAGCGAATATATTTAATGTTTTCCCATCGATTGTTTTAAAACCACATTCCGCTAGTTCAATTGGCTTTTGCAACTTTACCGTATTTTTAATGAACTTTTGCACAGTTTCTTTTGAAAATACCGAGATGAATTCATAAAAGGACTTACCATTTATGTTAGAACTTTTGTAACCAAATTTTCCGTTCGCTATATGATTAGCATCGATAATAGTACCATTAGCCTCAATCGTAATAATTGGATCTAAATTATGTTCAAACAATACAGAAGGTGAGGCTTGTTTTGTATTATTTAAGGCACAAAAATAGTAAGAATTTTTTTCTTCATGAACTACTAATAATGTGATTTTATAATTTTCTCCAAGTTGTTTTGTTACGATATTGCTTTGTGTATTTTCTAGCAATGTCTTTAATGGTAACCAAATATCTTTTGGTAAATAATCCTTTGCAATTTGATGTTCTTTTTGAAGATTTCCAAACTGCTTTTTACATCTATCATTCACAAAAACAACAGAATATGTATCTGCCATGCGATGAATTACGAAACTAAATGCATTTGTATCTAACTCACTATAATAATTAGCCATATTATGCAAAGTCGTAAGGTCTAAAGTTGTCCCTTTCATGTCATGCCTCCAATGAAAACATAAACTATATTCCTATGATAATCGATTTCAATGAGAATTCATATAAAAATTAGACTTATTTTTTAATCTTTTAATATAAATAACCTAAAAAGCACTCGCTGATTTTAGGTATTAAGACCTTATTTATAATAATTATAACTTAGAACCCACTAAAACAGATCTTCTTATTAATAAAGGCTAACTAGAAATCATGCCAATAGGTAGACGCCACTAGCTCTATTCCTCATCAACTAACCCATGGAAAGCCTCTTTCAAGAAAATCTCTTGGCTATTAATCCTAGCATCAGATTTTTTCTTTTCCTTATATCGATATACGCCATCTGCCCCTTGTACACGAGCTTTTACATTATCCTCTAATTCAGTTTCTAATATCTTCATAATACGTTTTTTTATCTCTGTATCAAAAATCGGAAATAGAATCTCAACACGTTTAATCATGTTCCTTGTCATCATATCAGCAGAGGATAGATATAAACGATTTTCTCCATTATGATGGAACCAGTAAATTCGCGAATGTTCCAAAAATCTACCAACTATACTGATGACCGTAATATTTTCACTAATGCCCGGTATTCCTGGTCTTAAACAACAAATGCCACGAATAACCAACTCAATACGGACGCCGGCAATTGAAGCTTCATACAATTTCATGATTAACTCTTTATCGGTTAAAGAATTCATCTTCGCGCGAATATGTCCTTTGCCAAACTTTTTATGGCATAAAATCTCTTCATCTATTAACTTGATAAACTCACTTCTAATATCGAATGGAGATACAACAAGATGATGGAAATTTGGTTTTTCTGTATACCCACTTAAATAGTTAAAGAAGTTCGTTGCGTCAATACCAATTTTTTTATTTGTGGTGATAATCCCCATATCCGTATAGACTTTTGCCGTTGCATCATTATAATTTCCCGTTCCTAAATGGACAAATCGTTCAATCCTACCTTGGCGTTTTCGAACGACTAGCGTAATTTTAGAATGAGTTTTTAAATTATGCATCCCGTAAATCACTAAACAACCTGCTTGTTCTAATTCTTTCGCCCAATGTACATTATTTTCTTCATCAAATCTTGCTTTCAGCTCAACTAAAACAGTCACTTGTTTACCATTTTCAGCTGCTTGCTTCAAGGCTTGGATAACAGGTGAGTTTCCACTCACTCTATATAAAGTTTGTTTAATCGCAAGAACTGTTGGGTCAACAGAAGCTTCTGTTACAAAGTCGACAATTGGCGCAAATGACTCATATGGATGATGGAAAAACAAATCTTGTGTCAATGCCTTTTCAAATAGATTCTCGTCGGATTGCAAATCTAATGGCGCTTGTGGGATAAAGCTCTCATACTCTAAATACTCTCTTCCTTCACTGATTGCCTTACAAAAAGAGAATAAGAATGTTAAATCTAAAGGGCAATCTACACTATAAACATCTGCTTCCCAATCTTCTAAAACTTTCAACAAATATTGTAAAACATCTTGATTCATCTCGCCTGAACGGACTTCGATTCGGCTAACAGCCCCCCATTTTCTCTTTTTTAACTCTTTTTCAATTTCAACAAGAAGGTCCCGTGCCCCTTCTTCATGAATTGTTAAATCTGCATTTCTTGTCAACCGAAAAGACTGAACAGATTTCACTTTATATCCCAAAAATAGTTTATCGATATTTGAAATAATTACATCTTCTAATAGAACTCCACGAATTTCATCTTTGGCAGTAGGAAGCTGGATAAAGCGTTCTAATACAGATGGTACTTGTACGACTGCTATTTTTTCTCGAAATTCAGGTTCAGCTCCTTCATGCTCTAACTGCACGATTAGATTCATCGTTTTACTTAGTAATGTCGGAAAAGGTCGATATGCATCTACTGCTACAGGTGTTAATACAGGAAAGATAATCTCTTCAAAGTATTCATTCAAAAACAATTCTTGTTCTTTATTTAGTTTCTCTTTTTTCTGTAAGTATACTTTTTCTTTAGGAAGTTGCTTTAATACCAAATCTTTATATACTTCTGTTTGACGAGCAACTAATGCTTGTGTACGTTCTAAAATTAGAGCCAATTGTTCTTTAGGTGTAAGCCCTGACTTATTTTCTGATTTATGAAAACCAGCTCTAACTTGATCTTGCAATCCAGCTACTCTAACCATAAAGAATTCATCTAAATTAGAACTAAAAATAGCTAAAAATTTTAATCGCTCTAATAATGGATTATTTGTATCCTCTGCTTCTTGAAGAACTCGCTCATTGAACGCCAGCCAGCTAAGCTCACGGTTATTATAATATTGTGGTTTTGCAATTTCTGTATAATCTATTTTTGTAGCTTCCATACCTTAACCTTCCCCTTCAATAAAATGTAAGTTAACATCCTCTATAAAAAGTTTATCAATATGTTTTTTCTGCCGGTTTACTTTATAGATTTCTGCTAATGCACTTCCTTTTGTATAGATGAATACATCAATTATTTGTGCATTTCGCCTAATAACTACGTCCTTTACAATTTTCCGTTTAGATGCATTTAGTGCATAGACGAACTTCAGTAGGGACCCTAGTCCTTGAATTTGCTTTAACTCATCTTTTGTAAACCACGACAAGAATGGAGCAGCATATCTTCTAAAGTCCTCTTTGTTTTTATATGAAGCTAATAACGCTAAACGTATCCGATCTTTATGATTTAAACCATCAATTGAACGATTAGACAGTAAATAAAATGTATGTTGGCTCGCTGAATCTGCTTCAATATATTCCCCTAGATAAAATAATTTTGCAGCTTGTTTTAACATCGCCAAGCTTTCATTTGAAAACTGTAAAATACTAAATCGGCAAAATTCTTGATATACTTTTTCGCAAAGTGACGTAAAATATTCATTGTTTTCTTTAGACTTTCCAAATTCTTCCGCCAAAAATTTCACATTGTATTCTGAAACATGATGTTTGTCAAAAGCTTTCGGGTTCTCCTTTATTATTTTTTCGATTACTAGACCTTCTCTAAGACCTTTACGGCTAAACTGAAAAATTGGACTTTCTACAACATCCATCAATGCTTGAAAAACTTCTAGTACCGGCGCAATGATATCCGCTCGATCACTTGATAAACCATCAAGTTGTTTTAACTCTTCGTAACTTAGTCCAGCAATTTTCACTCGAATCTCATCAAAATCCTCTTTTTTCATTTTATATTGATGAATACCAGAAATAGGATAGCCCTTTTTATGTTGGTCTATTTTAGCCATATTACGTGCGCTTCCACCAATTCCAATAACAGGTAGACTAATCCCTTGTAACCACTTTAAAGAAGAAAACTGTTCTTTTGCAAACTGGTAAATGCTATTTCGTTCCTCACTTGATAATGTATCGTCTTTCATAAACTGCTGTTTTAACGATACAGAACCAAAGGGAAAACTATACGAATACATAAGCTCTTTATCTTTATAAAGCGTAACCTCCGTACTCCCTCCCCCCATATCGATCGTAACTGCAGATGGTGTTGATAACGAATACACAACAGCTAAGTAACCATAGAAAGCTTCCCGTTCTTCAGACAATAACCTAATATCAATGCCAATCTCCTTTTTTATCTTCATAAGTATATGAGGTCCATTTGTAGCTTGGCGAACCGCAGCTGTTGCAGTTGCTAGAACATTGGTTATACCATAGTCATGTAACATCATTTTAAATGTATCTAGAACATTTAGTAACTTTTCGATACCATCATTAGATAATTGACCATTGGCCAATAAATAGTTTCTTAATCGAGCAACAACTTTAATATTTTCGATTTCTTTTAATCCACGCTTTACATCATACTTGTACAACACTAGTCTAATTGTATTTGAACCAATATCAATAACAGCTATTTGATCATTTTTCACTAAATCACATCCTTTGTTTTCAACACTCTCTATATACATCGTGGTGTAATATTGGTATCATAGTATATTATAGATTGAATGGTCAGAATCTTCCCACATTCAATATTACTTATTATTTTCTTATAAAAGAAAGGTAGGTTTTCTATGAGTAATCAGCATAAAGATATCGAAATTGCTACTGCTATTTATACGGTAAATAAACATGCAAAAACCGCTCTCGACAATCAACCACTTTACACATTAAAACGCCTAGCTCTAGAGAAAATGATTCATACTGGTCATGCCAAAAAGTTAGGGCTGCATTTTGTAAAAAATCCACGTTATAGTCAACAACAATCCGCTGTAGTGATAAAATGTGCTGATTATTATTTCCACACATTACCGAAAAAAGAAGACTTTAAAAAACTACCACACTTAGGACATCTTGATGACACATATAGAAACCCTCGCAGGAAGATGAGTCTCAATTTAGCTAAGAGCATATTAAAGGATTTTTTAGATTTAGAATGTTCTGAACAATCAACAAATAAATCTAGACTAACACCTAGAAAAATTTACGAAGAAAAAAGGAAACACGAAAGATTTAAAAAAAACAGTTATTTTTACGGGCATTAATGTAATGTTATTACAGAAAAACCGGAATCCGCTAAATGCTGATATCCGGTTTTTCACTTATAACTTATTATAGAATATATTCATCCACTTTTAGTATTAACTCCGCAATCTCTGGTTTACTTATTTGATCTTCAGCACCGACTTCTTCACCTTTATGGCGTAAATCATCTGTAATTAGGCTTGAGAAAATAATGATTGGTAATTTTTTTAAGATTGGATTTGATTTTACTTGTCTTGTTAAGTGATGTCCATCCATTTGTGGCATTTCAATATCTGTCACCATCAACTGTACGTAATCGCTGATATTATCTGTTTTATCGGCAATACTCAATAGATAATCCAATGCATCTTTCCCATTTTCAAAAAACTCAACATTTACATATCCAGCTTCATGCATTGTATCATGCAGTAATTTACGTAAGAGCGGTGAATCTTCTGCAATAATAATTTTCTTTTCTGAGCGCTCTCTTTTCCCCAGTTTCTTTACAGATGCTATATTTATACCTGAATCAGGATTAATATCAACCATAATTTTCTCAAAATCTAACAACAATAACATGAAGTCATCTCGTTTAATGACACCAATCACTTGTGAATTACCGCCTTGATAGATTTCTGTTGGTTTTTCAATTTGGTCCCATGAGAATCTATGAATTTGAGTAACATTATCTACATGAAAAACAACACGTTGTCTATTAAATTCTGCAACAATATATTTTTGTTGCTCGCTGTAGGCTGTATTCACTAATCCCAAAACTTTCTTCATATCCACAACTGGCAATACTTCACCACGTAATTGTATAATACCTTCTACATGTGGGTGTGCATGAGGAATGAACGTTACAGGTATTGGTTGGATAATTTCTTTTACTTTAATAACATTAATTCCAAATTTATTTGAACCAACTTCAAATTCAACAATTTCAAGTTCGTTTGTTCCACTCTCTAGTAAAATCCCCTTATTCTCATTCATTCATTTACCCTCCTGAAAAACTACTACTTTATTACTTTAATTGTATCATAATTGAATGATTGGTCATATATCAATTCGTGACATTCGTCCGAACTCTTGTATGGAATATCAATCCGATTATTGTCATAACGATTAAAGTAGCCAGTGCAATCCTACTTGCAATCGTCCCGCAATCCTTTAGTAATAAAGTCACAGTCCCATAAATAGCTGGTCCGATAATAGAGGACACTTTTCCTGAAAAAGCAAACAGCCCAAAGAATTGTCCTTGTTTATCTTTTGGCGATAATTCTATGATTAATGTTCTGGAAGTAACCCACATTGAGCCTAAAGAAATACCAAACAAACTTCCAGCAATCCAGAACATCCATGGCTCTAGTGCTAGTACAGCAATGCTTAATGCCACGATCATCAAGAGCGATACCCAAGTAACAGCAGGTTTAGCTCCAATTCTTTTCGTTATATAACCAAATAGAAAAGATCCTATTATTGATGAAACTGTAGACACTAAGTATAGTAGTATAAACTCACTAGATGTAAATCCGACTATTGCTGTTGCATAAATAGCCATCATAGCAATGGTTGTAGCAATAGCATCATTTATAAAAAAATAAGCAATCATGAAAGTAAATATCGCTTTATATTGCTTCATATCTTTGAACGTTGCAATAATTTCTCTGTAGCCCTCGAAAAATGAACCACTTTTTCTTTCACTTTTAGCAATTGGATGGTCTTTATTGAAGAAAAAAATAGGCAAAGAAAAAAGCAAATATAAAACGGCTGTTGGTATAAACGCATTGTGAAACTGAGAGTCACCAACATAAAGGTAAATAAGTAGTCCGAATAACGTCCCTAAATAGCCAATTCCTACTCCAAATCCAGAGATTAAAGGCATTTCCTCTTTTGTTCCTAAATCGGGCATCATAGCATCATAAAATACTAGACTAGAGTTGAAAAAGAATTTAGCGATTACAAAACTAACAACTACTAAAAATAAAGTAATAGGAATGCCATCCTTCGATAATCCTAAATTTATGAAACTAAAAACCCCCATCAAAAAGGTGAAAAGGATTGAAATGGAGGCAAATAAAACGATAAATTTCTTTTTCTTACCTGTACGGTCAATCCAAACTCCAAATAGCGGTGAGAAGATTACTAAGAAAAAGCTTGCGATGGCATTCGCATAGGATATAAAAGTACTAGCAACTTGTTGCTTTACTTCATCAGTACCAAGTGTTTCATCCATGTAAAAAGGGAAAAAAATTGTATTAATATTCGAAGAGAAAATGGTGTTTGCAAAATCATAAAACGCCCATGACAAAATAGGTAACGATAAAAACATCGCAATCGTACTACGCGAATTTTGTGATCGAAATTGATTCATCTTCTTTCCTCCTTCTCTCACATTTATAATATTCCATCTATAGATGAAAAATCCTATTTCATCCATATTCTTAACAATGTTTTACACAACTGAATTTCACAATTCTATTTCTTTATTTTTTCTATAATCTATAGAACAAAATCTATTTAAAAAATAAAAAGCCACAAAAGTTTTTACGATAAGTAAAATTTTCGTGGCTTTGTTTTAAGTATTCTTCTAGTAATTGTTCTCTACTAAGGTGACGCTTTCACACTGCTCCAAATTACTTGTAAAAGTCAATTAAAGCTTGCGTGCCATTATTGTCATAACCTCTAGCAGATAATTCATCATACATTTTTTTTGCTAATGCAAGCCCAGGTAGCTCAAGTTTCATTATTTCAGCTTCCTCTAAGGCAATACGCATGTCTTTTATAAAATGCTTTATATAAAATCCAGGTTCTAAATCTCCCTTTACCATCCGTGGTGCTAAATTACTTAATGACCATGATCCTGCAGCACCTGCAGATATGGATTCTAACATGGTATCTATATCTAATCCAGCTTTCTTTCCATATGCTATGGCTTCACAAACCCCTATCATATTCGTTGCAATAGCAATTTGGTTGCACATTTTAGTATGTTGTCCTGCTCCTGCTTGTCCTTGATATACGATATTATTTCCAAATACCTCAAGTAAAGGAATTACTTTTTCAAATACGCTTTTTTCTCCCCCTACCATGATTGATAGCGTACCGTTTTGAGCTCCGATATCCCCTCCAGAGACTGGCGCATCAAGGGCATCTATTTGCAAAGATTTTGCATGATCTGCAATTTTTATCGCTAATGTTGGTTGTGAAGTCGTCATATCAATAACAATTGCTCCAGGCTTAGCCATAGCGAAAATACCTTGATCTCCAAAATATACATCTTCTACATCTTGTGGATATCCGACCATAGTAAAAATCACTTCTGATTCTTTCGCTGCTTCTCCTGCTGTGCTAAACCATTTTGCACCTAACTGGATTAAAGACTCTGCTTTTGCCTTTGTACGAGAATATATATGTACCTCATGACCTGCGGCTAATAAATGCTTAACAATGCTAGCACCCATCACACCTGTACCGATAAAACCAATTGATGACATAAAGAACCCTCCAATGATATAGATACTATAAAAAGAATTTTCTGATTTTTAAAAGTGTTTCCTTTAAAAATTCCCTAACAACATTCATATTATATCATGACTTTTTAGCAAAATTTTTGTTATATGGCAAAAAAAGAGCAGATACAGTCTGTATCTGCTTTAGAAAGGGGGAAATGAGATTGTTACTGTGTTCTTTAGTACTATTCCACCCTTTAAAATATTTATACCTTAATTTGAAGAAATAAATATCTAGTTTTATGGTTAGAACGGTTCAATGTTTTATCACATCAATTTTTTATAGTATAATCATTAAATTTTTTATTATTTTGCATTTGATAATCATTTAATAATTGATCTAGCTTTTTACTTAAGCGGATGGTTTCAACATTTGAAAAACCGTTCTCAATTCCAGAGCGAATCATTTTCTCTCTTGTTTTTTCCAACTTTTTTAAGATGGATTCAGACATACACCATCCTCCTTTCAGTAAAATTCATGTTCATTATTATACTATTATTTCCACTTTTTCGGATATGAAATTTCCGACATTATTCGACATGTTAACTTCTTGCTTCTTTTAAATATACATAAACAATATTGCCATTTTGATGAGCAATTCCTCTAAAGTGTTTGAAATCCTCTCTTTTAACAAGTTCTTCTCTAAGCTCATAAAATTCATGTTTATCAACTCTAATTTCTTGAATTGTACCGTTTTTAAGCTCTTCAAGTTTATTTTTATAATCATTCATAGTAAAGACTTCCTTTTTCCTTTGTTTATTTTTACTGTGCTTATATTATTCCCCTTTTCATTCAGCCATTTTATCCTTTTTATCCTGATTTACGTATGGATATTTATCTGTTTAACCATAAATGTTTAAAATAAAGAACAATCATTCATATAAAATTCAATTTCAAAAATAAAATTCATCTTCTATACATATATTACTTTACTGTTGAACAAATTTAAGGCAAACTGTAAAGTATTAGAAAATGAAAGGGGCTGAATTTTATGAAAATAGCTGAAGTTGGAAATATCATTGAATTTGGTGATGGTCTTCAAGGAATCGTTGAAAAAGTTAATGAAAACTCAGTAATTGTTAATCTTACTTACATGGAGAATTTTAACCAATTCGACATGGAAGAAAGAACTGTAGTAAATCATAAACGCTATAAAATTTTAGCAAACGCTGCCGAAAAATAGCGAAAAAATCTACGTCATACATACTATCTCATCATCAGCTCGATTAAATTCGTAGAGATTATTTATAGCAAAAACCAGTATGCTACCTGTTAAACTAATAGGTAGCTTTTTTTGGTGGATTCTACATACTCCGTTATAAACTAACGAAAAAAATCTAAAATTCATTATCGTATTGCAATTTTTATATTTTTTATTTGTGGACTAAGAAATATAATACCTTATTATTCCTATTATTACCACTTAAAAGAATTTTAAACTTAATTCCTCTTAGTTAACATTTTCATGGAAACCATATAATTACTTTTATAGCTCAATAAAAAACGAGTGATGATTTTATCTTCATCACTCACTTTCATTTTAATACGATAAATCCTTAATGGATAATCCGAGTTTTTTTAATAATTCGATTGCTTGATCCTTTTCTTCGGGAGATAAAGCACTCGTTAAGTTATACAACTGCTGTTCGTGTCTTGGAAAAAGCTCGTCCATAAATTTGCTACCTTCATCTGTAATCTCTGCATATGTAATACGACGATCAGATGGACAAGATATCCGAGCTAAGTATCCACGTTTCTCCAATTTATCTATTACATATGTAATAGAACCACTTGCCAACAATATTTTGCTACCAATTTTTTGAAGTGGTTGTCGACCTTTATGGTAAAGTAATTCCAATACTGCAAATTCAGTTGGGTTTAAGCCATTTTCTTGGAAGAATTGATTCGTACATTCATGAATTGCCTTATTTGCTCTTGAAAGAACAATAAACAATTTTAATGATTGTTTCACTTCTTCTGTTGCCATAATATTCATCCTCTATATTCTTTATGTTAATTAAAAATAATTATAGCGATACATCAGAAGCTTTGTCAAAGAAGCATTCCTCAAACTGGATAATAGAGATTTTTCTGAACTTGTAAATTGCTAAAACTCATTTTTTCTTCAGCTACTTGGCTTTTTTCGTTTTTAACCACAACAGGAAATACGATTTCAAAAGTTGTTCCTTCTCTTTCTTTACTTGTCACGAAAATTTCCCCATTATGTTCCTCTACCGTCTTTACAACAAATGGTAACCCTAAACCCGTACCCTCTGGTTTTGTTGTGTAAAATGGCATGAAAATATTTTGCAATTGTTGCTCAGACATTCCAGTTCCTTCATCTTGAACAGTGATTGTTACTTGTTTTTGATAATCATAGCTACAATTAATCTTAATACTCCCTCCAGTAGGCATTACTTCTATTGCATTTTTTAGTAAATTAATAAATACTTGTTTCATCTTATGTTTGTTTCCTAAGATATGATCTTCACCTAAGTTACTTTCTTCAAACTCTATACGAATATTATGGATTAATGCTTGAGGCTGCATTAACTCTATTGTTTCCTTAAGCAGTTCTCTAATGGAAATAACATTCATTTCATAGTCTCCAGGCTTAGAAAGGTTTAGAAATTCATTTACAATGTTTTCGATTCTTTGAATTTCACTGTCAATAACAGACAAATAGCGTTTATTTTCATCAGTTGCAGTCATTTTCATCAAATCTGTAAAACCTTTTAGCGAAGTCATCGGATTCTTAATCTCGTGTGCGATACTTGCTGCCATCTCACCAATCATTTGGAGTGTTTGCTGATGTTCTATTTGCTTAATCATCATTTTCTTCTCAGTTTCATCACGTAAAATGGTAAGGTGAATATCTGCTAAACAATCATAATTGCTCATTAGTTGGACATAGCGAATGCCTTCTTTTGTTGGTACCTGAATGGTCACTTCAGCTTTCCCAGTATCAAATAATTTCTTGAAAAAGCGTCGAATTTTATTTCTATCCTTTGGAAATAATGTTAGAAGTATCTTTGCGTATTGTCCTATAAATCCTTTACTCGTTATGTTAAGAAGTCTTTCAGCCATTTCATTTATTTCTATGATTTTACCTTCTTTATCTGTTAAGATAAAGCCGTTTCCAGGTTGATCAAATACTCGTTTATATTTTGTTTCGATATCATAATGTTTTTCAATTTTAGAAGGTGCTTCTGAATAATGAAAGCATAGTAAAATCCAATCGTATACATCTGAATAGTAGCTAGTTACTTTCATATCCTCAATTTTGTAGTAAATCGTATCAATTGTCATTTTCTCAGCTATATACGAATGAGTTTTAGCATTTTCAATCATCTTTTTCCATGTTTTAAGGGATTCTATACTAAACCAACTAGTTATATTAACATCTTCTTCGATTTGTAATAGATTTAAAGCTAAGTCATTTGCATACAGTACATGATATCTATGATCCAAAATTACGATTGGTTCTTCACAATCTTCAAACGAAAAATCAAAAGCTTGAAAAATTTCCCTAGTCATGTAGATAATCACCAAGCCCTTCTTTTTTAATCAACATAATATGAATCTTGTCCAAAAACTATGACAATCTTTTTAACTTCATTATAATAATAATGTCTGTATATATATTTGTTCTAATATTCAGATTATTCCACAACTTTCCTTTATTTAGAATAGGAATTTTTACTTATTGTATATTTAAATTGTATCTTATCTATTATTCTAATAGTTTGATGTAAAATATTCAATATATTACCACAATAACTTTTTTGATAGGAGCTTCATTTTCATGAACATTGTACTTGCAACATTAAACGCCAAATATATCCATACAAATCTTGCTATAAGATATTTAAAATCTTACGCCCAGCCTGAATATGACGCTGTTTTAGCTGAATATACGATTAAAGATCCCACTTTCAATATCGTATCAGACCTTTATCAAAAAAAGCCAGATATTATCGGATTTAGTTGTTATATTTGGAATATTGAGGAAACCGTACGTATTATCCATATGATTAAAAAAGTAAGTCCTAACACGAAAATTGTACTAGGGGGTCCAGAGGTATCCTACGATGTACATGACTGGCTTCAAAGAATAAAAGAAATTGATTACATCATTATGGGCGAAGGTGAATTATCATTTAAGCAATTACTTCACTATTTCCACGGTAAACTACCACTTGAGGAAGTACCCGGGATTGCATATATGCGCGATGAAAAAGTCATTATTCATCCAGCTGCACCTAAAATAGATTTGCGTAATTTGCCAAGTCCTTTCCGTTTCGAAGAAGATGTACATCATATTCCAAAACGTATTGCTTATATTGAAACAAGTCGCGGTTGCCCATTTAATTGCCAATTTTGTTTATCTTCCATCGAAGTAGGAGTACGTTACTTTAATCGCGAAAAGATTAAAGATGATATACGCTACCTAATGGAACACGGCGTCAGAACAGTGAAATTTGTCGACCGTACTTTTAATATAAGTAGAAGTTATGCGATGGAGATGTTCCAATTTCTAATAGATGAACATAAGCCAGGAGTAGTATTTCAATTTGAAATTACAGCTGATATTATGAGACCTGAAGTTATTCAGTTTTTAAATGAGAACGCACCAAAAGGTCTATTCCGCTTTGAAATTGGGATCCAGTCGACAAATGATTTAACAAATGATTTAGTAAAGCGTAGACAAAATTTTGCCAAATTATCACGAACTGTGAATATGGTAAAAGAAGGTGGAAAAATCGATCAGCACCTTGATTTGATCGCTGGATTACCTGAAGAAGATTATATGAGTTTCCGCAAAACATTTAACGATGTATTTGCAATGAGACCTGAAGAACTTCAGTTAGGCTTTTTAAAATTATTACGTGGTACTGGTCTTCGTTTACAAGCAAAACAATACGGTTACCAGTATGTCGATATGGCACCATACGAAATTTTTTCTAACAATGTACTATCCTTTGAGGATATCCTTCATATTAAACAAACGGAGGATATTTTAGAAAAGTATTGGAATGATCATCGTATGAATGGAACGATTGAATTTTTAGTTACCGATGTATTTGATACTGCATTTGACTTTTTCCAAGAGTTCGGAACATATTGGGATGAAAAAGGGTGGTCTCGTATTGGACATCAGCTAGAAGATTTGTTCACCCGATTGCTGGACTTTTTAGAACAACGTGGTAATGCACCTATTGATATCGTCACAAATTTGATGCAGCTTGATTATTTGAAGGCTCAACAATTCCAACCTCGTAAAATTTGGTGGCAACATCGAGTACTTGAGGATAATTCGAAACAAATTTTTAAAGCATTACGAGAAAATCCAGAAATTGCTGGAGAACAATTTGCCGAAATGAATCTTTGCGAAAAGGATTTATACAAACACACGCTTCTAACTCCATTTAATATTGATTATGAAGCATATCAAAAAGGGACAATTAAAAAGCAAAAAGGATATTTACTCACTTTCTTCCGTAAAAATGGTTCACCCTACTTTGCTACAATCGAAGCAGCTAAGTTTGAATAATGCTCTAAAATCTTTAGAAATGAACTAGCCGTAAAATGCAAAAGAGGAAAACTCTTAGTTTTAAACTAAAAGTTTTCCTCTTCTTTATCCAATAATAACTCGTTCTTTTGGATAGTGGAAATTCGTTTTTTCAGGTTTACCACCGATGAAGTATAAGAAGGAAATAATGCCGACCCTTCCAACAAACATTAAAATCATCATGACAACTTTTCCAATCCCTGATAGATGCTCTGTTAGCCCAAGAGACATCCCACAAGTACCAAATGCAGATGTAATTTCAAAAAGAATTTGCATTAATGTTGCATGTGGCTCTGATAACGATAAAATCATTGTAGCTAAAACTACTAAGAAAGTTGACAAAATAATGACTACATAAGATCGAAAAACATCAATCACATGAATCTCACGATGGAAAATTTGAATATCCTGCTTATTTCTCGCAAAGTTAATCAAAAATAGAATAGCAATAGCAAAGGTAGTTGTACGAATACCACCACCTACAGAACTAGGTGATGCCCCGATAAACATTAGAGCACTTAAAAATATGTCTGTTGCCTCGTTAAAATCAGTCACATCGATTGTTGTAAGCCCTGCTGAGCGGGCTGAAACAGAATGGAACATTGCTGTAAATAACGCTTCATGCCAACTCATTCCTTTAAACGCATGAAATGACTCTAATAATAAAATAACTAAAAAACCGATTACAAATAATATCGCATAAGTTGAAGTAGTTATTTTTGTAAACAGTGAAAATTTAAAATGTCTGTTTTTATTTGATAAAAAATTTTTCACTTCGATTAATACCGGAAACCCTATGGCCCCTAACGCAATCATAATCATATTAATTAGTTGGACAAAATAGTCATGTCGAAACGGCTTTAAGGAGTTTCCTGTAATATCAAATCCACCATTAGTCGTTGCTGATATTGCTGCAAACACTCCATTGTAGAGCGCTTCTTTAAACGTTCCAAAATATTGTGTAAAGTACAAAGTTAAAATCATTGCACCTACTATTTCAATTGTTAGTAAAATTTTTATAATTTCTTTGATTAAATGTACAACACCTGAAAGATTGTATTGGTTGTGATCTACCATGATTAATTGTCTTTCACGAAGTCCTATTTTTTTCCCAAACAAGAGCCATGTAAAGGTACCTAGTGACATAATCCCTATTGCTCCAAGTTGCATGATTAAAGACAACATAACAATTCCAAATACAGAATAGGTATCTGATATATCAACAACTGTTAACCCTGTAACACTTACTGCACTTACAGCTGTAAACAGGCTATCTAATAGAGATACGTGCACACCTTCTTGATGAACACCTGGTAATATAAGAAGGATAAAAGAAATAGCAATAGCGATGAAATAGTAAGAAACGATCGCTTGGAATGGCGTTGAACGCTTATTTAAATCTTTAGCTGTACCCATAATATCGATCCTTTCACTCTAGAAACCAACATACAAACTATTGTATTGAAAAATCAACAAAAAAGAAAGAGAGTTATAATATTTGTCATATTTCGTCGTATATCTCTTACATATAATTTACCCTATTTTCCATAAAAACATCCTACCCTTGTATTTCAGAATAGGATGTCTTGGAGATATATTTTAAATATAATAACTTGTAAGGTATTTCCTACATGGACAAAAATAGATTTATTTCTCGATTTTTGTGACTTCCTGAAGCTCTTCTTTCTTCTCCTTTTTCTTGTTCCGAACACTAGTAAAGTAACCGCCTAGTGCTAATAACACTAGAATACTCCAGAAGATGCTTTTCCAAAGAGCTGAGTGTGGGAAATGCTCATCTAAAAAACCAACTTTCGGATGTGCCAATGTCATCACCGTTAGTTTAACACCAACCCAACCAACTATAAGAAACGCTGCAGTTTCAAGAGATGGGTAAGATTGTAATAAGCGAACAAACCATTGTGCAGCAAAACGCATAATGATTAAACCAATAATACCGCCTAAGAACATGACAGCAAACTGACCGCCATTAATACCACCTATATGAATACTTCCTAATTCCGGCAATGTTACAGCTAGTGCAACTGCAGCTAACATGGAATCAATTGCAAAAGCTAAATCTGCCAGTTCTACTTTAACAACCGTTGTCCAAAAACCTGATGTTTTTTTCTCTTTCCCGTGCTCTTCTTCCCCATCTTTGTGTTTACGCATATCATAAATATGTTTAAAACTAATAAATAGTAAATAGGCTGCTCCCAGTGCCTGTACCCACCACCAGTTAACTAAAAAGGTGATTAAAAACAATGCTGCAAACCTCAAAACAAAAGCACCTAGTAAACCGTAAAATAACGCTTTTTTCTGTTGTACTTTTGGTAAATGTTTAACCATAACAGCCATAACTACAGCGTTATCTGCAGCTAGTAACCCCTCCAAAATAATGAGTACTAAAAGCACCCAACTATATTCCAAAATAATCGATTCCATCCAATTTCCTCCTTTTCAACAAAAAATAAAAGACCTCTGCCTCTAAAAGGCAAAGGTCTCGCTTAGCAATTGTTAAAGTAATAATTTGCTCTCATACCCGATGACAATTAAGTCATGTAATGACGACTATGAGGTAGGTTTCCCTATAGCTACTCCCCTTTGACAATAACGTCAAAAGTGTATTTGTTTGTAAAACTAGTATATCTAATTAGGATCTAAAAGTAAACTAAATTATTTGTCCAATGATTAGAAAGAATCCTGTCAGTTAGCCTATTCACTAACGCACTTTGCCAAGTATTTGTTGTTTAGACTTCCATTGTATGACTATAAGAATTTGTTTGATTCCTCAATAAAATGTTGTGAACAAACTGTGAAAGTATAAAAAAGGGCTTGCCATTTATAGAAATCCTAGTAGAATAAGAATCATAAAACATGTTATATAACAGATTGGTGAAAAACAGGGGAAATAATTATTGTTTTAATACACAGTAAATAAAAAGGAGAAATGAAATATGTGGGTAGTTACTATTTTTAATAATATCAACGACATTTGTATGTTTGAGTACACTAATAGAGAAGCAGCAATAGCAAAAATCGAAGGCTTAGAAAATGCCATTTTATCTTATACAAATTACTAAAAATCTTTAATTGTCTACTTTAAAGAAAAAACAAAAATGCCCTCAACAGAGATCAACACTCTGGGGGCATTTTTTATCATTAAAAGAGACTAAGCTTGCGCTAGCTCTTTAACATTGGAACGAATTAAATAGTCGGCAGCACCAAGTGCGGCAGTAGCACCAGAGCCAATGGAGATGACAATTTGTTTATAAACTGTATCCGTGCAGTCTCCAGCCGCAAAAACACCTGGCATATTTGTTGCGCCGTGTGCATCTACAATAATTTCATTCATTTTATTAAGTTCTAAAGTACCTTGTAAAAATTCTGTATTAGGTAATAGACCGATTTGAATGAACACACCATCTAATGCAATGTGATGTTCCTCATTTGTTTGACGGTCAACATAAGTTAAACCATTTACCGTTTTATCACCTGTAATTTCCTTTGTTAAAGCATTAGTTAAAATCGTTACATTTGGTAAACTACGTAGTCTTTCTTGTAAAACAGAGTCAGCCTTAAGCTCTGGACTACGTTGTAATAATGTTACATGATTCACAATACCAGCTAAATCGATAGCTGCTTCAACGCCAGAGTTACCTCCACCAACAACTGCCACATCTTTTCCTTTAAATAATGGCCCATCACAGTGTGGACAATATGCTACACCTTTTGTCTTGAATTCTTGTTCTCCTGGTACACCTAGTTGACGATAACGAGCACCTGTTGAAAGGATCACTGTTTTACTTTTTAGGACGCCACCATTTTCTAATGTTACCTCTACTAAATCGCCTTTTGATATTTTTGCTACACGTTGGTCTTTCATGATTTCAACAGGATAAGTGGCTACATGTGCCTCTAAACTTGCTACAAAAGCAGGACCTTCTGTTTCTTTAATGCCAATAATATTTTCGATGGCTAAAGTATCATTTACTTGACCACCAAAACGTTCTGCTACAAGGCCTGTGCGAATCCCTTTACGTGCCGCATAAACAGCTGCGCTTGCTCCAGCAGGACCTCCACCAACAACTAGAACATCAAATGGTTCTTTCTCATTAAATTCAGTTGGGTCAGATGTTGCACCTAATTTATTTAAAATTTCTTCAAGTGACATACGACCACTTTCGAAAAAGTCACCGTCTGCATAAACAGTTGGAACACCCATAATATCTTTTTCCTGTACTTCAGATTGAAATGCGCCGCCCTCAATCATTGTGTGTGATATATTTGGATTTAACACTGACATAATATTCAAAGCTTGAACAACATCTGGACAGTTATGGCATGTAAGGCTGACATATGTTTCAAAATGAACAGGCTTTGTAATAGCTTGAATACGTTTGATTGTTGAATCTTCCACTTTTGGAGCACGACCTGAAACTTGTAAAAGAGCTAAAACGAGTGAATTAAATTCATGTCCAAGTGGTACACCCGCGAATACAACTCCCGATTCCGCAGAACCAGCCTTATTGACGCTAAAGCTTGGTGTGCGCTCTAATTGTACATGTTCAATAGTAATACGAGATGATAATTCAGCAAGCTCGTTAACAAGTTCTAGCATTTGCTTTGAAACTTTATCATCCCCTGCACTCACCTTTAATACTAAATCGCTCTCTAGAAGTGCAAGTAACTGTTTTAATTGACCTTTAATATTCGCATCTAATGCCATGATCATATTGTCGTTCAAATCGTTGTGCTCGTACCTGTTTTGCAACCTACCATCAATGCAAACATACAAGTCACACATAATTTATTCTCGAAACGACAACTTTCTCACCTCTATTTTCTGATTACACAGAGAACCATGTGTCTATTTTCATCCTCTTATAAATAGAGCGACAAATACTTAAAGAAGCCTTAGTATTTGCCGCCTGCTTAGTTATATTGTTATGAAGTTACATAAGTGATTCTGGAAGAATCAAATAAATCGAATTAGATTTTACCTACTAAGTCGATTCCAGGTGTTAAAGTTTCGCCGCCTTCTTTCCATTTAGCTGGGCAAACTTCACCTGGATGATTACGTACATAAGTAGCTGCTTTGATTTTATCGATTAATTGAGAAGCGTTACGACCGATACCATCGTTATTGATTTCCATTGTTTGAACAATGCCGTCTGGATCGATTAAGAATGTAGCACGTTGAGCAAGACCAGCTTCTTCATCTAATACATCGAAGTTACGAGAAATTGTGTGGTTAGGGTCACCAATCATTGTATATTCGATTTTAGAAATTGCTTCTGAATGATCATGCCATGCTTTGTGAGTGAAATGAGTATCTGTTGATACAGAGTAAACTTCAGCACCAAGAGCTTTTAGGTTAGCATATTCATTTTGTAAATCTTCTAATTCAGTTGGGCATACAAAAGTGAAATCTGCTGGATAGAAGCAAAGTACAGCCCATTTACCTTTTAAAGTTTCTTCTGTAACTGTTTTGAAGTCACCATTTTGGAATGCTTCTGCAGTGAATGGTAAAATTTCTTTGTTGACTAATGACATAATCAAATTCCTCCTTAGGCTTTCTTTTATCAATAATTACTTCTTAATTATAATAATTATTGTTTACGTTTACATTATTATACGAAAAAAACTTTCTGTCAACTCTTTTACCTTATACAGTCAACTTTCTTGTTAACACCTCAGAACATTATTTTATCAACATTTTGAATTGACTTACTTATAATTCCACCTTTTTAGCAACACAATATTAAAAAGTAAAAAAAATATACTTTATGTATATAGAATTCCCTAAAATAAAGAATTTTATGTATTAAAAAAGAGCCACCAAATTATTTCTTATTTAAGAAGCCAAAATCTTTTCTTTTTTTCATTTAAATTTAACATTTCTCAAGTTGACGATAAAATTAAGGGAGAATCTGTCTTGAATAAGGAAGAAAAAAGTCCATTAATTTTAGGGTGAGGAATTTCAAATGAAATAAACCATACAAGTTGGATAGGTACAGGAGAACTGCACATAAAAGCCTGAATAATTCAGATCACCATCTGTGGGATTGAAGCAAACTAAAAAACTCCCACTGATGGGAGTTTTATTCTATCTAATTTCAATATGAAAGTCTTTGTTATGTTTATTTTCTTCGTAATATTTTATCATAATGGGAATACTCTTAATAAAGTCTGCACATTCAATACCCGAATTTTTCAACAATTTATTTGCAACAGTTGTATCAAAATTCGCATTCCATGTTAAATAATCGAGTGACTCATACTCAACGCCCAACTTTTTTCGAATAGCATGTATACTTAATGATGCTTGGGCAAGGGATAACGGAATATGCCCCCTAGGTGTTTTACCTGTAATCTCTTTTACAAAAGCACGATACACCTCTTGAACTGGATGCGGATTTGGATCTGTTAAATGTACCGTTTTTCCTTTTGCTTCCTCTATTTCACTTAGATATACAGCTGCACGATAGATATAATCTACAGGAACAACATTAATAAGAGAAGTAGAGTGGCCTATATAAGGTATTATAGGTAGTTTTTTTAAACGATCAATCATATTGACGATAAAATAAGGTCCATCAAATTTAATCGTTTCTCCTGTTTTTGAATTTCCCCAAACAATTCCCGGTCGGATAATTGTTACTGGGAGATTACTTTTCAACTGATCGACTAATAATTCTGCCTCGAACTTTGTTTCTTCATAAAAATTCTTAAAGTTATTTGGACGTATAAGTTCTGTTTCTAATAAGTTTCCTTCACGAGTTCCTGCAACATAAGCTGTACTAAAATAGACATATCGTTTTAGTTTCGGTAGACTCTCTACAAAAAGATTCATCATTTCAGTACCATGTACATTTACTTTCCAGGCTATTGGACGAGGGACCGCCAAATCATAGATTGCAGCTAAATGCCACACAACTTCTACCTGTTCCTGTAACATAATAATTGTTTCATCACTTAAATCTAATTGTGGTAAAGTGATATCCCCCTCAATAATTACAATCTCCTTATCAGGGAATTTTGATAAAATACTTTTTTTCTCTTGTTGAGCTTTTTCTAATTGTGTAGCTAAAACAATGGTATAAACACGATCATAATTGTAATTTTCAAATGCCTCACGAATAATCCTACTTGCAATAAATCCCGGAAATCCTGTAAAAAATGCTGTTGTCATTTATTTACCTTCTTTCTATCTATTGAAATAAGAATGGTATCAATTCAAAATTAATTACTTTTATACCTCTATAGCTTTTCAATATTCTCTTTACTCCACCATAAGTAAAGAGAATATTGAAACTTTAATTCTATAAATCTACTTTTATATAATCATAATAAAAATTATATTTTTTTACAAATATTTCATTAAATAATTCAAAACAAATAGTTGTAATTAAAACACAAAAAGAAGGCCCATAAATGAATAATTCATTCATAGACCTTCTCAAAATTTCAATTAAATTATTTTTTACAATAAACTATATAATTTAATATCAGGGTTTTTATCATGGAACCAACGCATTGCAAATTCATTTTCGAATAAGAATACATAGTTACCAAATCGATCATGGACTAGTGTACTTCGTGGACCTGACATGGATTCTTTAACATCTTCTTCATTTTCAATCCAACGAGCCATTTTATTGCCAATTGGTTCCATACGAACTTCAACATTATATTCGTTTTTCATACGATTTTCGAAAACTTCAAATTGTAATTGTCCGACAGCACCAAGAATGATATCTTCTGTGTGCAATGTCTTATAGTATTGAATAGCCCCTTCTTGTACAAGTTGCTCAATACCTTTATGGAAGTGTTTAGATTTCATAACGTTTTTCGCTGTTACACGGACAAATAATTCTGGTGTAAACTGTGGTAATTTTTCAAATTGGAACGTTTTTTTACCACCTACAATCGTATCACCGATTTGATAGTTACCAGTATCGTATAAACCTATGATATCTCCTGCAACTGCTTCATCTACTGTTTCTCGATCATCTGCTAAAAACTGAGTAGATTGCGTTACTTTGAATGATTTATTTGTACGCGTTAATGTAACATTCATACCACGTTCGAATTTACCTGAAACAATTCGAACAAAAGCAATGCGGTCACGGTGTGCTGGATTCATATTGGCTTGAATTTTAAATACAAAACCTGAAAATTCATCATCTAAAGGTTCTACCAAAGATTCTTCTTCTGTTAAGCGAGGTTGTGGTGTTGGTGCAAATTGCAAATAAGTTTCTAAAAATGTTTGAACACCAAAGTTTGTTAATGCAGAACCGAAGAATACTGGCGTAAGTTCACCTTTAATAATTTTTTCCTTTGAAAAATCATTTCCCGCTTCATCTAATAACATAATATCATCCATTGCTTGCGTGTAATAAGATGATTTTTTCATTTCATGGTCAACAGCAAGCTCACCATTTTCATCTAAAGGTAAGAATCGTTCATCTTCTTCAGTACGGAATTGTTCAATACGTTTGTTATAGCGATCATAAATTCCATAGAATTCTTTCCCCATACCAATAGGCCAGTTCATGGCATAAGCCTGAATTCCTAAAACTTCTTCTAATTCTTCAATCAATTCAAGTGGTTCTTTACCTTGACGGTCTAATTTATTGATAAAAGTAAAAATAGGAATCCCACGCATACTACAAACTTTAAATAATTTTAAGGTTTGTGCTTCAATCCCTTTTGCAGCATCGATAATCATAACCGCGCTATCTACAGCCATTAATGTACGATAAGTATCCTCAGAGAAATCTTGGTGCCCTGGTGTATCCAAAATATTCACTCGACATCCGCTATAATCGAATTGCATAACAGATGATGTTACAGAAATCCCACGTTGTTTCTCAATTTCCATCCAGTCAGATGTTGCAAATTTACCAGTTTTTTTGGCTTTTACAGTACCTGCATCACGAATAGCGCCACCAAAGTATAATAATTTTTCAGTCATTGTCGTTTTACCAGCATCCGGGTGGGAAATGATTGCAAAAGTACGACGTGCTAATATATCTTGTTCAAGTTTCGAACTCATGTTTTTTAACTCCTTTATTCAATCCTTATGTTTATGGGGTGCATAATTAGCCGTTAAAAATTGTAATGCTTTTAGACTTAGTTAATACAAAAGTCTACAATTTCCAACATAGGCTTTAAATTAGAAATCCAAGTTGAACTATTTACACCGGATATCACATTCCTTAATCATGATTATTTTTTAATCGCTATTGAGTCAATATTAAATTATATAAAAACCGAACATTTAATCTTTAAATCAGGTTATTATTTACTCTTTCGAACTGAATATCGATTTATGAAATGCACTCGTTTATCTATTTTGAACAATTATTTTTATCTTCAAAACTTAACTTTTCAATTATAACAAAAAAAGTGGGGATAGTAATACCCCCACTTTATCAATTAGTATATTTTAAATAATTCTTTTTCATAAATATAAGGAAACTGTTCGAATCATTTGGAAATATTAAATTTCACTCTAGCTGCTTCTAACGCAATTTCAGCGTCACTATGAGGATATTTTGTATTCCCAATAATTTGATAATCTTCATGTCCTTTACCAGCAAAGATAATCATATCTCCTGGCTCAGCAACTTCTACTGCATAGCGAACTGCTTCTGCACGGTCACCTATACATTTATATTGATCATGTTGCATACCTTTTTCAAGGTCATTCATAATACTCTCATATTCTTCATAGCGTGGGTCATCAGTTGTTAATATAACATAATCTGCACGTGAAGCCTCTTTTGCCATATCTGGTCGTTTTGATTTATCACGGTTACCACCTGTTCCGATTAAGAAAATCATTTTCTTTTTCTTATAAGGAATCGCTGCAGTTATTGCTTTTTCTATAGCATCTGGTGTATGTGCATAATCGACAAAAATACTAATAGGAAAATCTTTTGGAGAAACTTGTTGCATTCGACCTTTTACCGGTCCCATTGCTTCTAACTGTTCAATAATATCTTTAACAGCATAGCCTTTACAATACAGTGCGGCTGTTGCAGCTAAAGCATTGTAGACATTAAATTCACCAAGTAAATGTAATTGCACAGGGAATGTACCTTCTGGTGTCACCATATCAAAATAAGTCATATGATCATGATATTGACAGTTGATTCCTCTAAAGATTGCTTCTTCGTTTTTAAGACCATATGTCCAAATTGGGAAAGGTGTGATTCCTGCATATTTTTCAGACCAAGGATCATCAGCATTTAAAACTGCATGTTTGTCTTTTTCAAGGTCTTGTCCAAGTTGAGAGAATAATAAGCCCTTCGCATTCCCGTAGTTTTCCATCGTTCCGTGGAAATCTAAATGATCATGTGTTAGGTTAGTGAAGATAGCTACATCAAAGTCTACACCAGCTACTCTTCCTAACACGAGGCCATGTGATGATACTTCCATGACCATTCCTCGACAACCTTCTGCTCTAGCTCTAAAAATCATTTGTTGAGTAGAAAGGGCATCACTTGTAGTATTGCCAGAAGCATACATAATACCATTTAAATTATAACCAGTTGTACCTTTCATAGCAGAGCGAACGCCTAGACCAAGTAGAATAGTTTCGATCATTGTCGCTACACTTGTTTTACCGTTTGTACCAGTTACTCCGAACATCGTAATATCTTTTGATGGATAGTCAAAGAATTTCGCAGCTAATGCTCCGAGCGCTCTATTTGTATCTTTTACAATTACTTGAGCTACATTACCTTGTAAATCTAATTGGCGTTCTGTAACAACAATAATTGCACCATTTTCCACTGCCTTTTGAGCAAAGTCATGACCATCTACCGTATAACCTTTTATACTAACGAAGAGACTTTTCGGTTGAACGCTGCGAGAATCAATGGCTATATCTTTAATATTCTCAGGTAAATTACCAATGATTTTTTTCATCGGTAAACATTGAAGTAATTGTGTTGCTTGCATAATAATTGTTCCTCCTATTATTCATCAATCATTGTTGATGTAACGTACGCAAGCAGTAAAGCAGCTGTATTGCGTAGTGAATCTATATGTGTTCTTTCATAAGCATGAGATGACTCAATGCCAGCACCAAACAATGCATGTCTTACATCATATCCAGCACGAATAGCAGCAGATGCATCTGATCCGTAATATGGGTAGATATCTAATTTGTAATCTATATTATTTGCTTTTGCGAGAGCTACAAGTTGGTGTGTTAACTCATAATGATAAGGGCCACTTGAGTCTTTTGCACAAATTGAAACTGTGTATTCGTCAGTAGCTTGTCCATCTCCAATTGCCCCCATATCAACAGCTATATATTCTACAACTTGATCTGGAATACTTGCATTACCACCATACCCAATTTCCTCGTTATTGGAAATATAGAAATGAGTTGTATATGGTAACTCAATGTTCTCTTTTTTTAGTGTTTTTAGCAATTGAAGCATAAGTGCAGTACTTGCTTTATCATCTAAATGACGAGATTTGACAAATCCTGTTTCAGTTACTTCAAATCGTGGATCAAATGACACAAAATCCCCAACTTCAATTCCTACCGCTCTTGTATCTTCAGCATTAAAGACTTTTTCATCTACACGTACTTCTATATGTTCATCATTTCGAGGTAATTCTCCTGCTTTTTTGTAAACATGTACAGAAGTTTCATGCATTAAGATTGTACCACGTACTTTTTTTCCGGATGCAGTGTGGATTGTGCAATATTCTCCTTCAACTGCATTCCAATTAAAACCACCAATCATCGATAATTTTAACCGTCCGCTAGGTTTAATATCTTTGACAATAGCACCAAGAGTATCTACATGTGCTGTTAGTAAACGATGGCGTTCATCGTTTTTACCTTGGATAGTAGCGATTAATGCACCTTTATTGGTTTGCTTAAATTGTACACCTAATTCTTTTAATAATCCTGATATAAATTTCATAATATCCATTGTATAACCGGATGGACTGGCAGTATTTGCTAACTTTCCAAGTAATTCAACTGTTTCCGCTTCATTAAAAGTGGTTGCCATATAAAAAACCTCCTACTCATTCTTTTCATAATATCAATATATGACATTTTACGACAACGGTAAATCATGTATTATGGTAATAGTATAATAATTAGAGGTGTCTTTATGAAGTACTCCTTAAAGAAAAAAAATCAATATATTCTTCTCATACTGATGACTTTTGTTACCATACATTCAATCATTGGTTTTTTAGGGGTGAAAGATACTATCACACCGTTACCTGATTTTTTTATCATCTTTTGCTTATTAATCATAGTACTTTTTAGCCTAAAAAAAGCTGATAGACTTGTATGTATTCTTTTGACGATAGGATTAAATGGTTATGGATTACTATTCAACTTAGAAACCCATGATCTTACGCATCGTTTAATTATTTTTATTTTACTACTTTTTTTCTTGGCATTATATCAATCATTCTGGTTAAATTTAAGTATCATGGTTGTCACAATGGTGGAATTCTACATACTCTTAAAGTTTCATTATGGTAATTTTTCACATTATTATAATCAATCAGATATTACGATTTTCTTTCTTGTTATCACATTCTTTAGTATCGTCGCAATTGTTCAAAAACTATATTTTCAGAATAAGTTGAAAAGATTAGAAGAAGAAGCAAACACGAAAGAGAAAGAATTATTCTCAAAAGAAGGGTATTTAAAGTTATTTTTCAAATACGCCAAAGACAGTATTGCAGTTTTTGATTTAGATAATCGTGTAATAGAAGTCAACCCTGCTTTTGAAGAACTTTATGGTTGGGCCAGGGAAGAGTGTATTGGGAAAAAGATTTGTATGGTACCTTTTGAAGATTTATATAAGGCAAATGAACGTATTAAACGTATGTACGACGGAGAAAGTTTCCATTTGCTTGAAACGAAAGATATGAAAAAGGACGGTACAATCTTTGATGCTGAGATCACTTTATCCCCTATTTTCGATTCAAAAGGCAAAATTATCGCTACATCTGTTATTACAAGAGATATTTCTTATAAAAAAGAAGCTGAACAAATACGTATTCACTCAGAAAAATTAAAAGTAGCAGGTGAAATTGCAGCAGGTGTTGCTCATGAAATTCGAAATCCATTAACCGTTATATCTGGTTTTGTACAAATGATGAATGAAGATCAAAATTCTCCTTATACATATTATACGAATTTAATCGATTCTGAAATTGATCGTATCAATCTCATAATTAGTGAATTTTTAGTATTATCTAAGCCTTCTTCAATAAGGGCTGTAGACTTCAACATAGATCTAGTACTATCAGATATCGTAACCCTGTATAAACCTGAACTACAGACAAAAAACATTACTTTATCTGTACAACGGATAACGGAAGGACTTATTGTCTCTGGTAATCCAAATCAAATCAAACAAGTTTTTATTAACCTTATAAAAAATGCTTCAGAAGCTATTCAAAGAGATGGTGAAATTACAGTCACAATCGATAAGACAAATGATCACTTTTGTTCAATTAGCATAAAGGATACAGGACAAGGTATGAAAAAAGAAGTCGTGGAACATATCTTTGAACCTTTCTATACAACTAAACCTGATGGAACTGGTCTAGGAATGATGATTATTGAAAAAATCATCAAAGAACATCATGGACATATTGACATTGATAGTTCATTTGGAAAAGGTACCGAAATAAAGTTCTACCTACCTTTACATAAAGAAAATTAAAAAGACTTTCCCTAGTCAATCGACATGGGAAAGTCTTTTTTTTATCGCAAAATCGTTTTTACTAATTTAACCTTTTGTTTATATGGTGGATATAAAAGATTATTGGAAAACTTAGTTGACTTTTTCAATATTGACTTTGGATGGGTAAAACATTCAAAGCTCGCTTTACCATGATAATTATGAACACCAGAAGTTCCAACTCCTCCAAATGGTAGATGCATACTTGCAACATGTGTAATCGTATCATTAATACATCCTCCACCAAATGGTAATTCATCTAAAAAGTATTGGATTGCTTTATCTGTCTCTGAAAAGAAATAAGCTGCCAATGGTTTAGGGTTTTGTCGAATTTGATGAATGACTAAACGTAAATCATCATAAACTAATATAGGCATAATTGGACCAAAAATCTCGTCTTCCATTATTGGACTATCCCATACAATGTCTTCTAACACCGTAGGTTCAATGTACAAATCATCTCGATCAGTATAACCTCCGAACAAAATATGATTTCGTTCTTGATCTAGCAAACCTTTTAAACGATCAAACTGTTTGGTATTAATAATACGACCAAAATCCGGACTCTTCTGGGGATCTTTTCCGTAAAATTTTTGCAAGGTCTTTTTTAAATGGCGTATAAACGGGACTTTTACTGATTCATGGACAAGTACATAATCCGGTGCTACACAAGTTTGACCTGCATTCGTAAATTTCCCCCAGACAATTCTTTTCACAGCTACTTCTATATTCGCTGTTTGATCAACAATTGCAGGACTCTTTCCTCCAAGTTCTAAAGTATATGGAGTCAAACGTTCAGCACAAGCACTTGCCACAATTTTCCCTACAGCAACACTGCCTGTAAAGAAAACAAAATCAAATGATGAATGGATAAGCGCTGTTGTTTCTTCCACTTGACCTTCTACAATTCGAACATATTGTTCTTCAAATGTTTCTTGAATAATTTTTTTAATCACCGCAGTTGTATGAGGAGCCGATTCAGATGGTTTTACAATCGCAGTATTTCCACCAATAATTGCACCGATTAATGGCTCCATGACTAGCTGAAATGGATAATTAAACGGTCCAATAATTAATGTAACACCGTATGGTTCTCTAACAATAAAACTTTTTGCCGGTTGTAAATGAATCGGTGTTGATACTGCTACTGGATGCATCCATTCTTCCAAATACTTTTGCATATAACTAATACTATCTAATACTAATCCAACTTCTGTAGAATATGCTTCAAATTCACTTTTACGTAAATCATCATGAAGCGCTTGCATAATTTCCTTTTCATAATGACTAATCGTAGTCTTCAATTTTTTTAATTGTTCTTTACGAAAATCAATCTTTTTTGTAGCACCAGAAAAAAAATATTTCCGTTGCTCAGATATCATTAACTCTACATCTTGCATAGAAAATTCCGCCATATTCATCCCCCTTAAACGTATAAAAAAGTGCAAGTCACCCATACTATTTTCAGCTACATAGCCAATGATTTGCCAGCACGTACTGTCTTTTTTCAAATTGTACCATTTGTGAATTTTGAATTCTACTCGCGAAGGGAGAACAGACTATGTTAAAAACAGAAACTTGGTGGGAATCACTTTTTACTGGAGATTTATCAGTTGGTATTTCGTTTGAACGACAACAGGAATTAGAAGATGAAGAATTTTTGTATTTGCGACATTTAGATGATATAAATCGTAACGATGAATCTGAATTATTTTAACGACATTCGAATTTAAACTATTATCTCATCCATTAATAAGCGGGTATGTGTGCGGGTTTGCTCGTACACATACTTTTTTACTAGACCCGAGGTGGTACACACTTATGAAAAACATTTGGAGCATCTACTTAAAAGATTTAAGAAGTGTAGGAACAAATTGGGTATCCGCTATTATCATTTCAGGTTTAATAATTCTGCCATCCCTTTATGCATGGCTAAATATCGCTGCATCATGGGATCCATATGGACGAACAAGTCAAATTCCAGTAGGTATAGTCAATGAAGATACAGGAGCTACTGTTCAAGGTCATTCATTTAACGCTGGAAAAGAACTCATTTCTGAGTTAAAGGATAATCATGATATGAATTGGAAATTCTCCAATCAAAAAGAAGCGTTAAAACATCTAAACAATGGTGATTATTTTGCAGTTATTGTCATCCCTCAAAATTTTTCGGCGCATTTAGCAACCGTGATTAACACTCACCCTGAAAAAGCAACTCTTGAATACTATGTCAATGAAAAGATAAATTCTATTGCCCCTAAAATTACGAGTAAGGGGGCCAGTGTCCTTGTCGAAACAATGAGCAGTAAATTTATCGGTACGGTCAATGGCACTATTTTTGATATATTTAATCGAATTGGTGTCGAGTTGCAAAGAGATATACCAGATATTGAAAAATTCAAAGATTTCGTATTTACATTAGAAAAAGATTTACCTACAATTTACGACAAATTAAAAATAGCACAACAAGATGTAGAAAAAGCGAGTGAAATCCTTCAATATGCAAAAGAAAAGGCTCCACAAGTAAACAATTTAACTTCAAAAGGATTATCAACAGTTGATCAAACACTTACTTTTGTCGATCATGCGGAATCACAACTAAACTCGATTAGCCCTCAAGTGAAACAAGATATAGAAACCGTTAAACAAATCTCTACGACCACAAATAACCTTTTAACACGATTAAGTAAAAGTAATCTTACCTTTTCGGATGCAACAGCTATTAAAACACAGTTAAACAAAAATGTTTCAGAAGCAAATGAAAAAATAACAACCATAAATCAACTATTACTTTCTTTAAAACAATATATTACTGATCACAATATAGATTCAAACTCGCAACAATTAGATAATGCGATTGCTCAAACAGAGACCATTCAAACTATTTTACAACAAGCTCAAACACAAGGAACTGAGCTTAATACCTTACTTGATAACAAAGAACAAGAAATAAGCAATTCGCTTGGTCAACTTCAACAGATAGCGTCTAACACATCTATCGGATTAGATCGATTTACAAATATATTTGAACAAACAATTGAACCAACAATACTCTCGCAGATTACAAACGTAAAACAAACTTTGACACAGGCCAAAACTATTCTGTTGGACATTAAAAAAGCAATTCCCGAAGTAGAAAATATACTAAATAACGCAAATAGCTTTGTGAATGATACTAAAAAAGGTATGAATACACTTATCAGCGAATACCCAATAATTTACGATCGAGTGCATCAATTGGCCAATAAAATACGGAACTTCGATAAAGAGATGAATTTAGAAAGTATTATTCAGTTATTAATAAATGATCCCTTGGCAGAAAAATCATTTTTCGAAGAACCTATTAAGATGCATGAAAATCGTATTTTCCCTATCCCCAATTACGGAACTGGTATGGCGCCATTTTATTCAGTATTAGCTATTTGGGTTGGTTGTCTTTTACTGATTTCTTTATTAGCGGTCGACACAAATGAAGACGCACAATACAAAATTCGCGAAGTATACTTTGGAAAACTTCTTACTTTTTGGACCATAGGATTACTTCAAACGGCTATCATTGTATTAGGAGATATTTTCATCTTGCATGTATCTGCACAGTCCCCGGTTTGTTTCTTTTTCTTCAGTTTATTTATAAGCCTTGTTTTTATGTCCATCGTTTATACACTCGTATCTGTTTTTGGCGATGTCGGTAAAGCTCTATCCATTATTTTGCTTGTTTTACAACTTGCGGGTTCAGGTGGGACATACCCTACAGTTTTATTACCAAAGTTTTTTCAAATTATAAATCCGTATCTTCCTTTCACTTATGCGATTTCTTTAACAAGAGAAGCAATAGGGGGAATCACACAACATACAATCATTATTGACTTTATCTTCTTATCAGTACTGTTGATTTTTTGTTTAATATTTGGGAGTATTTTCAAAAAGCAGCTACGTGATTTAACCCGAAAAATGTTACGCAAATCCAGAGAATCTGGTCTATTTCATTAAAAAGCGACTACATCTCCAATTATGTAGCCGCTTTCATTTTTGGATTATTTAATGTTAATATATTGACATTTATGAAATTGAAAATTATGATTGACTAGGATTCTTACATAAGTATAAGTAAGACTCAATAATCTCAGACAAAGGCCTTGCACAATAATTTATTGTGTAAGGCTTTTGTTTTTTAATATTCTGTATCGCCTAAAATACTAAAAACTGCTGTATTTAAAATCATAAAAGCAACGATAGAGATAATTTCAATAGCCATTCTATTTCACTTCCTTGTTATATTCTGTAACTTCATTTGATAAGGCTATCCAGATAAATATATAATTTCCAAATAATTTCTAATTTAATATAAACGAAATTTTCCATCTGAATCATATTATTAAAAAGATAGTCACTTTTAAAACCCATTTAATCATTATAATCAAAAACTATACTTTCCTGCAAAGTTTTTTACTTTTTCATCACTGAATCTAATTGTATTATACTAAAAAGTATATATAAGCTTGCCTTTTTCAAAATAACTTGTATAATAATATATTAGGTGCCAAACCTATGTGAATATTTATTTATAAATATTCACAAAAAAGAACTCCGTAACAGCACGGATTGCTGGGAGTCCTTTTCTTACGAGCAGGCAGATGAGCGCCTGCTTTTTTATTTTGCCTATTATTTACCTTTCGTATTCTTCAATGTATTAATCATCATCAAGTCCTTCTTACATAACAAACTTCTAATTAACTTTGTTCGACTTATTCCTAACAGATACTTTAAATAATTTGATATAAAAGAGTTGCTTACAATCATCCATAAGACTCTTTTTTTGACTTGGTTTTATTTCAAATCAAAAACTGCCTCAACAGTTTTTGACTGTGAGACAGTAATAATTTTAAAATATCAAATTTAAAACAAAGTAACACAATGCGGCTAGTGTTGCAGCTATTGGCATAGTGATGATCCAAGTAAGTACAATTTTACGTGCCACACCCCACTTAACCCCTTTTACGCGTTGAGCAGAACCTACACCCATAATCGCTGAGGAAATAACATGTGTTGTACTAACAGGTAAGTGGATTAATGTAGCTCCAAAGATAACAGAGGCTGAGGCTAAATCTGCTGCTGCACCATTTATCGGTCGCAGCTTCATAATCTTGCCACCAACTGTTTTGATAATCTTATATCCTCCCACAGAAGTTCCTAATCCCATAGCAGTTGCTGCCGCAATACGTACCCAAAGTTGGATATCGTCACCGGCTTGCATTTCAGCAGCTATTAACGCCATTGTAATAATACCCATTGCTTTTTGCGCATCATTAGTACCATGTGTGAATGATTGAATTGCTGCCGTACAAATTTGCAACAACCGAATTCCTTTGTTTGTCCTATAGAGATTTGCATTTCGGAATAATATTTTAAATAGTGACATCATTAAGAAGCCGGCTACAATTGCGATAAAAGGTGAAAGAAGTAGAGCTTCTAATATTTTAATAAATCCACTATAATTTAATATTCCAAATCCTGCAGCTGCAATTGCTGCACCAGCTATAGAACCAATAATAGCGTGGGATGAGCTAGATGGTATTCCAAAATACCAAGTAACCAAATTCCAAATAATAGCGGCTATTAAAGCAGCTAAGATTACAACTGATCCATTAGATAACGCAAAAGGATCTACAATATCCTTTGTTATTGCTTTTGCCACGCCCGTAAAAGTAATAGCACCGATAAAGTTCATAATAGCAGCCATCATTACAGCTGCTTTTGGTGGAAGAGCTCTAGTTGAGACTGATGTTGCAATAGCGTTAGCTGTATCATGGAAACCATTTATAAAATCAAACGCTAGTGCGAAGATTACCACTAATACGGTTAAAATAACTACTGTATCCATTTGCCCGCTCCTTAAGCATTACGCATAATAATTGTTTCCATCGTGTTTGCAACATTTTGACAATCATCTGCAATATCTTCAAGTTGTTCATATATATCTTTAAATTGAATAATTTTAATCGGATCTTTTTCACGCAAGAATAATTGCTTAATAGAAGTACGTAATACTTCATCACATTTACTCTCATAATCTTTTATTAAAATAGCATTCTCGCGCATACTCGTTAAATTTTTATTTTGCAATTTTTCCATTGCTTTTACAACCTCATCAGCACTTTTTACAATATAACTAATAAAAGTATTCATGGAATTATCAGGTTTAGTTAAAGCAAACATGTATATATGTGCAATACATTCTTCCATACCATCAAGAACATCATCCATGCTATTCGCTAAAGCAAGGATATCTTCTCTCTCAATAGGTGTCATAAATGATTTATTGAGCATTACGATCAATTCATGAATAAGTGAGTCACCATCAGTTTCATATCGTTTCATTCGAGTACTAATCTCATGTAAGTCCTCTAAATTTTGAACATGAACATCATTAGCGTAGTGTACTGCCTCTTGAACATTCAATGAAATTTTGTGCAATACCTCAAAAAATGGATCTTCTTTTTTTCGACTAAACATAAATTCCTCCTGAAAAGTTAGTGTCAAAACATGTTGTTTTGAGCGCAAAAATATCTTAACAACAAATTCATAAAAATACTCGAAAATTTACACTAATTAACGCAAGATTTACAATTCTGTAATATAAGCGTTCACAAATTCGCAAAAGAATTTATTTTTTAATAAAAAAACGGATCTTCCATTTCATTTAAATAAAAGTCCTTTACCGTTAAAACATTGATATCAATAGGTTTAATGAACTTCCAACATCTAAAGTCCATGTCAATAGTTATTTCAGTTTTAGATATTCATAATTTTCACAATTACAAAAATACTTATTTACAAATTCACAAAAAAAGAGATGTCAATTTTCGACATCTCCTTTAACTCTCATAGGATAAACTAAATATCCTTTAAATGTTGTATTTCATTATAGTTGTCCAACCACCAATTTCCGTCTTTATTATAAATCAGGCTCACCCCACCATTTGAAAGAAGATCACTTTGAGGGTAGATAGAAGAATTTTTTACCATCGTGAAAAGTGTGTGTATGACTGCACCATGTGTAACTAATATCACTTTTCCTTCAGGATATTGATGTTGAATGGTTTGTAGTCCTTTTGAGATTCTTTGTTTTAAATCTTCAATTGATTCTTGATTTGGATATATTTTATCGGGATAGTTTTTAATCCTTTCCTCGTAAGTCATCCCTTCCGCTACTCCAAAAGTACGTTCAGCGAATTCTTTTAAAGTATAAAAAGGTAGTTGTAATGTTTCGTTTATGATTGCTGCCGTTTGACTCGCCCGATCAAGAGAACTCGTATACATGGCATTACAAGCTTTATTTTCAAAATAGCTTCTACATGCCATTGCTTGTTGTTTTCCTCTTTGATTTAAAGATGTATTTGTTCCACCTTGGAGCCTTCCTTCACAATTCCAATCTGTTTCCCCATGTCTTACTATATAAATTTTAGTCATATGCACACCTCTTTTACTTTGAGTAACATCGTAACATATAAATCTCAATGCAAACTATACATTTTTTTGAAATTTTTCATTTCATTACTTTTCCTTTTACCCTGCAGCTTTTGTAAAACCAGCTTCTTGTGCTTCTTTTTCAGAACAAAACATTTTTTCAGCCTTTACAGCATCATAATTGTTCATACCTGGGAGATGATAGAGCTTTTTACCCTTACTATTAATATTTCCTTTAATGTTACATGTTGCTCCTGATTTCACGTTAGATTGATTTTCTTGAGAGTGGTTATCTGTAGAAGGATGATTTGTTGATATTCCTTTTGACGAATCAGTTCCTGGGCTCCAATTTTTTACTACTGATTTTACAAAGCCTCGATCTGTCACATATCCGTCATATTTCCATATACCTTTTTTCTCTCTTTTTGCTTCTTCTTGAATTTCCTTATACTTTTTTACATACCTTGTGTTAGGTTCATATATGTAACCAACCCGAACAAGACCTTCCCGGATTAATTGTTCTTGAACACTCTTACCATCTGCATAGACATAGGCGAGTAGTCGTCCATACTTATCTTCTTTACCACCTACATCAAACTCTAATGTCACATTCTTGGCATTATTTAAAATCTCACGGTTTCTAGCTTGTGCTTCACGTCCAAATGGCTGCTCCCCTAGTGTCTTATGATACATTTCAGGCGCATCTACTAATAAAAAACGTACTTTTTTCGTCTCACCTTTATATTTTACTTTCATCGTATCGCCATCCATAACACTTACAACTTCCACTTTTTCTTGATTTGAATCATTTTTAGAGTTGGATGTATTACTAATTTTGCAACCTGCTAAAAACACAATTACAAGGCTACATATTACGATCATCCATATTTTCAATTTTTTCACCATCATTCTTATATTTTTTCATGTTGAACCAGCGGAGTACTTGTCCAGTTCAATAAGAGAAATCCGAAACGCTAAAGTATTTCCTAGCGCTTCGGATCTAGCTTAACAATTTGACTTTTAATCTATTAAATAATCATTTTAATATTAAATCTTATCTTTCTCGATTATTGATTCACCTGCTTCTTCTAAATCACGAATACGATGGGCTAATCGAGAGGAAGCTGATGCTGCAATACTTCCGACTAAATCATCTAAGAATGTATGCACACCGTTTTCTCCCTTTGTATCAAGCTGTTGAATAATCCCCATTTTCTTTTTATCTAAATGCCCATAGGTTGTGACAGCAATACTACCATACGTCAATACAGAGCCAATTGCTAATGTTTCATCAACACCAAATAGGCTTTCATCAGATTCGATTAACTGTTGCAATGGTTGAGATAGCATGCCTTTCTCTGCTAATTCATCTAATTCGATTCCTACGAGGAGTGCGTGTTGAACTTCTCTCTTATTTAAAACCCGCTCAACTGACCCAATGCAATGGCTAAGTGTTAAGCCATTGTTATATGGATATTGCATTTCATAAACAATTTCTGCAATATCATTTATCGTTACGCCTCTGCGTTCTAATGCTTCTCTTGCCGCTTTGGCTACCGTATCTGAAGAAACTTTCAATTTTTCGTTGTACATTCGATAAACCTCATTTCCACTATATAATTCAGTCTATCTTCCATTATACCTTTGCTAATTCATATGTTACAATTTCCCTACAT
Organism: uncultured Rummeliibacillus sp.; assembly: GCF_934216135.1. NCBI lineage: Bacteria > Bacillati > Bacillota > Bacilli > Caryophanales > Caryophanaceae > Rummeliibacillus > uncultured Rummeliibacillus sp. Next base: position 93,112 of record NZ_CAKQBI010000012.1, read on the forward strand.
ACACATTAAAGGAGTGTTCAATGTGGGACAAGGTACCATCACAGATTTAGAATTTTACAGCGAAGCCCTAAAAGAATCGTTGGAACTACTAATATATCTTCCAGCTAATTATTCTCCTTTTTATAAATATTCGGTTTTAATCGCTTCAGACGGAAAAGATTACTTCCAATTAGGTCGAATTAGCCGTGTAGCTGATGAGTATTTAGAAAATGAAGAAATAGAAAATTTAATCATAGTTGGCGTTCCATATAAAAACGTAGAAGATCGCAGAAGAAAATACTTACCTACTGGAGATTTACATGACGCTTATTTGCGTTTTTTAGCACATGAACTTGTTCCGTATATTGACAAAAATTATTCAACATATCAAATTGGCATGAGTCGTGCGCTTATTGGAGATTCTCAGGCAGCAACCGTTTCTTTGTTAGCCGCAATCGCTTACCCTAACATTTTTGGTAAAGTCATTTTGCAATCACCATATGTTGACGATGAAGTGCTGAAAAAAGTTCACAAGATAAAAGATCCGAATGCGTTATCCATATATCATGTCATAGGACTTGGTGAACATAAAGTAGTAACAATGAATAAGTCAATCAAAGACTTCCTTACACCAAATCGGGAACTTCATCAATTATTTCTTAAAAAAAACATTTCAACCTTTTACGAAGAAATTGAGGGGCAGCATTCATGGAAATATTGGCAGTCAGATTTGCGAAGAGCTATTTTGCAAAAATTCGGTCTTTAAAAAGGTTATGTTATTCCTAGAGTAAGTTTTTCTGCTATACTGAAAATTAAATACAATTATTGTTGAACTCCAAGGAGGTCGTTCATGATGAAATATGGTATTGTAGCTTTTCCTTCTAAGCAACTACAAGACTTTGCAAATTCTTACCGAAAAAGATATGACTCTCATTATGCTAAAATCACACCTCATATTACATTAAAAGCTGGTGTAACAGAAGTAGAGGACTCACAGATTGAAAGCATATCAGAATATGTTAAAGAGATTTGTCATCAATTTAGTCCCCTTAAGATTCATGTTACAAAAGTTAGTTCATTTGCACCTGTAAATAACGCAATCTATTTAAAAGTCGAGCCAACCGAAGAGCTTCTGAATTTGCACAATGCATTACATACAGAGAGGTTTGGCGGAAAAGCAGAGTATAAATTCGTTCCTCATATCACCATTGCTCAAGATATGAGTTCCGGAGAACATGACGATATTTACGGACAATTACGTATGACAAAAGTAGATTTTAGCGAAGTCATCAATCGTATTCATTTACTCTATCAACTAGAGGACGGTTCTTGGACTGTTTACGAAACATATCGTCTAACAGGAGAAGCATAGTCTTTGGTATTCGCAAAAATTGTTGAAACGGAAAAAGAACTTCAGGATGCCTTTTTTGTTCGTGAAGAGGTTTTCGTGAAAGAGCAAGGTATTCCTCGACCTTTAGAAAAAGATGAATATGATGATATCGCTACACATTTTGTTGCTTATTTTGATCATCGTCCAATTGCTGCGGGGCGAGTACGCTTTAAAGATCTGACAGCTATCGTTGACCGTGTTTGTGTTATACCACCTTTTCGTAGAAAGCAAATTGGGGTATTAATGATGCAAAGTCTTGAACAGTATATTCAAGGATCGAATATCAAAAAGGTTAAACTTAATGCACAAACTCATGCAATTCCATTTTATGAAAAACAAAATTATTGCATTACTTCTCCAGAATTTTTAGATGCGGGAGTGCCTTACCGTGCAATGGAAAAAGTTCTATAATGTATAAAAAAACTACGATGTACTATGAAAAAAATCATAACACATCGTAGCTTTTTATTTGGAAGAAAGTGTAACTAGCTAGTTTGTACCGTTGTTCGAATGATTGTGTTGTTTAATAGATGTCTATACATAAAAATCAAAATATAATCCTCCACCTACAGTATGCCAAAATACCAAATCATCTGAAGAATTATGAGGGGGTATATTTATCATTTTTTTCTTTAAACGGGGTATTTTTCTCCAATATTCCATGTTCGTATAGCTATGTTGCCGATTCATTTGTGGATTAAGTTGATATTGTAGGTTTACATTTTGAACCGGATGAATATAAGAGAAACGCTCTTTCTTTTGCCATGAACGTATCAAATCTTGGTTTGCTTGGAAATTAGGAATTGGTAAAAGATATCCCATTTGAAATCACTCCCTGTAATATATATTTACCTATATGTGAGAGTAGGAACGTATATTACAGGGGCATGATTAAATTACATCATATTTTGAATTTTTCTTAGGTCTAAGGATTTGCCATTTTTAAGAATAGACGCAACAATTTGTTCTTCAAGCTCTTTTGTTACAGGTTTATTTGCAAGCTTAGCAACTTTTCGAACAATTTTACGAACTTGTCGCTCATCTTGAAAATTCGCGTTTTGAATAGCATTAGCTAGTGCGAAGACTTCTTCCATTGGAACTCCCGTTTTCTCTTCGATTCTTCGAAAGAAAGATGGATTCATCTCAACGCCTCCTAGTAGATAAAGCTAGTGCCAACGATAATTAACAAAATGAACAATACAACGATCAAAATGAAAGTTGAACCGCCATAGCCACCGCTATAGCCACCGCCGTAGCCACCGCTGTTGCCACAACCGTATCCATATCCTCCCCATCCTGACATTGCAATCCCTCCTCTCTTTTCTCCCCTATCTTATGCGGAGTTAAAAAGAAGAATCGGGCTTTTAACTAGGGTTGCTGACCTTTTGAACGGAAAATTAAGGCTCCAATCATTCCAAATAAAATAGCTGCACTAATACCAGAGCTTGTTACTTCAAACATACCTGTTAACACACCAATCCAGCCATGTTTTTCAGCTTCTGCAATAGCTCCGTGCGTTAACGAATTTCCAAATGACGTAATAGGGATTGTAGCTCCTGCACCAGCAAAATCAATTAACGGTTCATAAAGATTAAAGCCATCTAATATTGCACCTGTAACGACTAAAATGCTTAAAGTATGTGCAGGAGTCAGTTTGCCAACATCCATTAGCAATTGTCCTATTACACAGATTAAACCGCCTACGATAAAAGCAATTACTATTGAAACGAACATTTATATTCCTCATTTCATTGAAATTTCAATTGCATGAGCCGTACAAGGAATGCTCTCATTTTGCTGTACGGTCAATGGAGAAAGTAGAGCACCTGTTGCTACAGCAAGTACGCGCTCGATTTTCTTTTCGTTTAATTGTTTTAAAATATAACTATAAAACACTGATGCAGAACAACCGGCACCGCTAGCACCAGCTAAAAAAGCCTCGTCATCTCCATAATATTCTGCTCCTGCATCTCTAATTTTTTGGACATCTTGTTTAGCCATTCCCTGCTTTGTAAGCATTTCTTTCAAAATAGGAAGCCCTACTTTTCCAAGATCTCCCGTCATAACTAAATCATAATCCGCAAGTTTTTGACCTCTACCCTTTAAATGTCGAGTTATTGTATCACATGCCGCCGGTGCCATAGCTGCTCCCATATGAAAGGGATCCGTTTGCTGCAAATCGATAACTTTTCCTATGGTTGCAGCCTCCACAGCTGGACTATTCATCTGCCCTTTTGCGATTAAAACATATCCGGCAGCTGTAACAGTCCATTGAGCTGTACCTGGTTTTTGCCCACCATATTCGACTGGGTAACGAAATTGTCGTTCAACAGAATTATGCTGGCTACCTGCCCCAGCAAGTGCATAGCGACTTCCGCCTAATTCTGTTAAAAGAGAAGCGATAATAACACTCGAAACTGCAGTTGCACAGGCAGAGAAAAGTCCAATATAAGGCACTTGTAAAGTTGCTGCAGCAAAATTTGATGGAGTCATCTGATTTACTAAATCTCCACTCATTAAGAAATCCACATCATTTTGTTTAACATTTGCTTTTTTTAGCGCAATTTGACAGGCTTCTTCTACCATTGTTTGATGCCCTTTTTCATTAGAATCCTCATCGGCTCTTTCATTGTCATAAAGTCTGTCGAAATCTTGCGCGAATACGCTATTCTTTTCGACTGGTCCAGCTACAACACCTGATCCAATAATCGCAGGTTTTGAAGGGAAATATATTACACCTTGATCCATCACCAGTTAGCAACCCCCATTGTTACTAAGATTAGCTTTACAAGAGCCACTAAAAAAGCAGAGACAACTCCAAATACAATAACTGAACCTGCTAATTTGAAGATATTCCCGCCTACGCCTAAGACAAATCCTTCTGTTTTGTGCTCTATTGCCGCAGAAATAACCGCATTACCAAACCCTGTAACAGGTACAGCTGAACCTGCACCAGCAAATTGTCCAATCTTTTTATACAGACCAAATCCTGTTAAAAGCATAGCGATGAAAATCATCGTAGCTACTGTCGGATTCCCTGCAGTTTTCTCTGTAAAATTAAAATAGCTTATATAAATATAAGTTATAAGCTGACCAACCGTGCAAAAAATGCCACCAACAAGAAAAGCTTTTAAACAATTTTTTAAAATTGAAGGTTTCGGTGAAATCGATTGTTGTAAATTATCGTATTGTTTTTGATCCATTACGTTTCCTCCTTCTCAAGCTTTTTAAGATCTTTTATTTTCTTATCTAGCTTTTTTTCACTCAATTGTTTTTTTGCCAATTTATCGGTTTCCATAATAAGTTTCAAGTCTGTACTTACGACTACATTTCTATCGGGTAAAGCCTTTTTAACTTCCTTTTTCCACTTTTTTTCATATTTCTGTTTGTTCCATTTTGAAAATGGTTTTACCTCTATACCAACTATGGCCGAATCCTTTGTGAAAACTGCTGTAACCCTTTTTACGTGTTTATCCTCCTTTAGTATTTGCTCGATCTTCTGTTGTTGTTGCTGATACTCTTCTTTGTTATTGGTTGCCATGAAATCATTTTTTCCATTGTTACAACCAACCAAAATGAGTATTACTAATAGTCCAAACCATTTTTTCATATTTTTTCATCTCACCCTTTTAGTTTTAGTATGTCGATTTTTAGATAAAAATATTCAAACGTGACAACAGCCCGAGCCTATTATTGTCAAACTCATATGGTATAGAGAGCTGAAAAGAGGAGGTGAAAGTTGATGGGTTGTTGTGGAAAAGAAAGTTCAAGTTTTAGTGGTCCAGTACATTCCAAAAACTGCGTATGTGATGTAGTGCGTGCTATTTTAGATATTCAAACACAAGGTGCAAATGATGATTGTGATTGCCCCACTAATTGCTTTTTAGAGCCACTAGGAGGTTTAGTAAACCCTGCTAGAACAAATGCAGATACTCGAGTATTCATGTTATTAGGAAAGGACGGTACGCCATTCAAAGCTTTCTTCAGAGATATTATTGGAAATACAAGTACAGATTGCAGATGCTTCTCTGTATTCTTCCGAGTTGAAGATGTATTCGATAATTGCTGTGCAACTTTAAGAGTATTAGAGCCACTTGACAGAAATGGTGGTGAAGTGGATATTCTTAATGATGACGGAACAAAAGTTGATTTACACAAACTATGTAAAGTAAGAAACTTTAACCGTACAAATAGTTGTATTACTGTAGATTTAACTTGCTTCTGTGGCGTACAATGTATCCGTGATGTAGATTTGGATATTTGCTAAGATTTACAAGGTGAGACAGCGTCGGAATACAGGAGTGGTTGGAACTATCAATCACTCCTTCTTATTATTAGGTAAAAAAAAACGAGTTCAGAAGAATAAATTCTGATACTCGTTTTAATATGCAATTATTATTTAATTGTATACATACTACACTTTTGCTAACTATCTAAAAATGATTTTCCACGCCATAGTAAATCCTTTAAATCTGCAACTGGAATGGCTTGAACATCATCATCAGTTGTTCTAATTAGTACTTGCTGCTTTTCAACATTGAGTTCGTAAACTTCTCCTGGAATTTCTCTGCCATCATTTACGATGAATACAAGAGGTTGGTAGACCTTTTGTTGAAAGGGCCTAGATAAAAACAAAAGCTTCTCTTTTCGTTTTCGCCATTCACCAGTATCTAAAATAGCATTTGTTTCTTCCGTCTCTAGATGTTCTTCCTCAAATTTAACTTCTTCCATATCTACTTCAAATTGAGCATGAGATAATACGTCAATTTCTTTGAAAACTGCAGGTGGGCTCTTCACGAAAAGGAGTGGGCGATTTACCACAATTACACTTCCTTTTTTTATTTTTATACTATGCCCGATTTTCAAAATGTTTCACATTAGATGGTTTATAAACATTGTAGCAATTCCAAGATAAATGACGATACTTGTTATGTCATTCAAAGTTGTGATAAATGGTCCCGACGCAACTGCTGGGTCTATATTCAAACGATGCATCAATAATGGAATAAATGAGCCTGCCAAAGTTGCGACGACAATAGAACAACAGATTGCTACACCAACTAGTATGCCTAATAATAAAGTATGCTGCCAAAAATATACAATACAAAAAGCGACGACACCACACACAAGCCCCATAATCATTCCCGTAACTAATTCACGGAATATTAACTTAAGCTTACTCTGTTCTTCCACATCCCCTGTTGCAATACCTCGAACCGCAACGGCTAATGCCTGTGTTCCGCTATTTCCTGACGTACCACCGATTAATGGGATAAATGCTGCAAGCAATGCTACCTTTTCAAGCGTCCCTGTGAATAAATCTATTAAATTAGCTGTTAGCATTCCTAAAAACAATAGAACAACAAGCCAAGGCAATCGTTTTTTTGCTGCTGCAAATGGATTGGTATCAAAATTATCCATATCAGATACCCCAGCCAGTTTAGAATAGTCTTCCGATGCTTCTTCATCAATAACATCAATAATATCATCGACAGTAATAATCCCTAACATTTCATTTTTAGAATTGATAACTGGAACAGCCAAGAAATTGTAGTCTTTCATAATTTGTGCAACATCTTCCTGGTCATCGGTCACATTTACACTAACGACGCGTTCGTTCATAATTTCATGAATCAGTGTGTCTTCTTCTGCAATAATTAGGTCACGTAATGAGATTACACCTGTCAGATGATTCGTATCATCGACCACAAAAATATAGTAAATCGTTTCCGCTTCAGGTGCTGCATTACGTAGAATAGTCATCGCAGATCTTACGGTAGAGTTTTCAGGAATTGCAACATATTCAGTTGTCATAATCGAACCAGCTGTATATTCTTCATAATGTAACAAGTCTTTTATATCTTGTGCAGATTCGTTATCCATTATTTGAAGGAAATGACTGATTTGATCCTTATCTAATTCATTTAATACATCGACCGCATCATCTGTATACATTTCTGCTATCATTACTGCAGCATAATCCGGTGACATTTCTTCCAAGAAACCTTTATATTCGTTATCATCAAGATCAAGAGCTTCGAAAATCTCAGCCATCTCTTTTGGGGACAAATACTGATAAATAATCTGTCGTATATCAGGTTCCACCTTCTCATAAAACTGTGCCTGATCATACGGATGAAGTGACAAATATTGATCTCTAAAAGTTGTTGGCGAATCAGTTTGTAATAACCCACGTAATTGCTCTTCATCAAATTGTACTTCATCTTTTTTTGCTTCGTCTATCATGCATTGTCCCCTCCTCTCGACGTTTATATTTTTTAGGACACCTTATAATAATAATTCGAACATTACATAAGGACAATTATTTTTTTAAATATATTGTTACAACTTAAATAGTAACATTAGATGTTACTTATACTCAAATAACATTTTCTTCATTCCCTAGGAAATACATTTAAAAGTAAAAACTTTATATTAAATAATAAAAATAGAAAAGGCGTTGTCTACTTTAAGACAACACCCAAATCAGGTTAACCTATAATCATTCGTATATTCGCCTTATATCTTCAGGAAATTCGCTTGTCCATTTTAAAGTCTGACCATTTAGTGGATGTAGCAGTTCGAGTTCTACACAATGCAATGCTTGTCTTGCTACTAACTCTCTTTTACCACCATATAAATCGTCTCCCAATAACGGATGACCAATAGAAGCCATGTGTACTCTAATTTGGTGCGTACGTCCTGTGTGCAAGTTCAATCTTACATGACTTATATCTTCACCATGAATACGATATCGATTGAGTACTTGTACATCTGTATGTGCAAACTTACCGTCTTCTCTTACTTCTCTTTCAATAATGCTTCCGTCTTTTCTCCCAATGGGAGCAATTATTTGAAGAAAGTCTTCAGATATTTCCCCGTGTACGAGCGCTTCATATGTTCGATGAATCTCACGTTTCTTTTGCGCTTCACTCATTAAATGATGGATATGACGATGTTTTGCTATACACATTAGCCCTGATGTATCTCTATCTAATCTAGTAACTACATGCACAGTAGAACGAATTTGTTGCTCTTTTAAATGTGCTGCTACAAAGTTAGCGATGCTACCTGTTGGATGATCATGTGAAGGAATTGTACTTTGATAGGGTGGCTTTTCCAAAATGAGTAATACATCATCCTCGTATTTTATAGCTAATTCTCCACTTTCAGGAAGCAGTCCATCACTGATTTCCTCCATAGGAAAAATAACTGTAACTTCATCTCCTATATTCAAAGGAAAACGTACATTCTGCTCTTTTCCATTCACAAGTAATGCTCCACCTTGAAATTTAATCGCTGTTAACGCTCTTTTTGAAACGCCTATATCAGCCAATGCTTCCCTTAATAATTGTTGCTCTTTTTGTGCAGTAAAGGTTAAACGATATCGTAAATCTTGCATCAATCTTTCAAATCACTATCGATAAAGGAATCATGAACACGTTGCCAGAACGGGAAAGCTTTAAAGCGAGCAAAACGTATCTTTTCTTTGGCAACGCGATATTGAATTGACTTTACATTTTTATGCAACAATTGCACATGATCCACAGTTACCATAAAGTCTTCTGCTTTTACCGGTTTGAGGATACATTTATGATGTGCAGGCAAAACAAGAGAGGAGCCTACCGTTCTGAAAACACGGTTATTAATCGAAGCCATTTCCGTAAGTTGTAATGCTTGCAATGATGGATGTAAGATGGCTCCGCCTAATGCTTTGTTATAAGCTGTACTACCCGAAGGTGTTGATATACAAAGGCCATCTCCACGAAATCTTTCAAATGGGCGACCATTTAGTTCAACATCCATTACGAGTGTAACTTCAGGTGATTTAACAGTGGATTCATTTAAAGCCAGATAGGTATAACAATCATCGCTATTTTGATAGTTAATCTTCACTTCTAATAATGGATATTCAATAACTTTAAACTCACCTTTTGCAATTGAAATGACTAGTTTTTCAATTTCACTTGGTTTCCAATCTGCATAGAAGCCAAGATGACCTGTATGAATTCCGACAAATGCAACTTCAGATAGCATATGGGTATAGCGGTGGAACGCATGTAATAACGTTCCATCACCTCCAATAGATAGTACGATGTCCGGTTTTTCTTCATCAACTTCTAAGCCAAAATCAGTTAAATAGTTCGTAGCACATTCCATTAGTTCGTTAGACAATGGGTCATTGCGGGATTGAATAGCGAATCTCATTGGTACTCTCTGTCCCCTTTCGGATGATTTTGGCGTACTTTAGGTTTTGAAGCTTCTTTATATTCTGTGAAATATTGTTGTGCTTCCCTGATTTCTTCTCGTATTTCAGACATCTCTTCGTCGAGTTTAAATGCTGCTTCTGCCGCACTTTGCAGACGATTTTTTATTTCCTTAGGAAATACACCTTTATATTTATAATTCAATGAATGTTCAATCGATGCCCAGAAATTCATCGCAAGGGTGCGAATTTGAATTTCTGCTAAAATCACTTTTTCTCCTTGAATTGTCCCAACAGGGTATTCAATAATCATATGATAAGACCGATATCCACTCTTTTTAACATTTGTGATATAGTCTTTTTCCTCAATGATATGTAAATCATTTCGTTGTCTTAGTAATTCAATAACAGTTGGTATGTCATCTACAAACTGGCACATAATACGAACCCCTGCAATATCTTGTAATTCATGTGCAAGTGTATCCGATGGCTCAAATACTAATCCTTTTTCTAATGTCTTATCATAAATACTCGCAAGTGGTTTTACTCGTCCAGTGACAAATTCTATAGGTGATGTCGTGTTCGATTTTTCGAATTGCGCACGTATCCCTTTTAATTTTATTTTTAGTTCGTCCACTGCTTGCTTATAGGGCTGTAAAAAGCGATCCCATTGTCCCATGATAAGTCCCCCTAACAAAATTTAGGCTTCACTTAATAGTTCTGCAAAGGTTTCTTCGACTGTACTTGTAAAAACCTCTCCATAATTATAGTTACCTTCAATATTATATATAAGTGATTGTAATTCATCCTGAAAGTTGACCAATTCAATCGCCTCAGTTCCACAGTTTAACATAGGAATTGCTTTTGATTGTAACGTTTCTACTAATAATGGCCAAACTGATTGTGGAAATTTCACATAACTATACTCAGTTTCCTCATCCATTAAATAAATAAATGCCAATTCATCTGAATCAGCAATTATACGACCTGAGGCTTGCCAATTTTTCACTTGGTCTTTTGGATTTTGTAACTCAAAATAGATATGTGAATCTTGAAGTGTTCCTTTTTCGACTATATAAGTTTTACGCAAAGTCAATCTTCCTTTCTGTGAATCTGCTATCTATTTTATCATAGGCTTATTCAAATCTAATCATTTTTTCAGGATATTTGTCATGTATTTTCAATTTAAAGTGAAACTACATATAACAACGATTTACTGACCAATAATACGGACGGGCTGTACATTGCAATTTGTTATAAAATTCCTTTATAATTCATAAATAGAAAGGGTGTCCTAAAATGACCCAACAATTAGAAATTGAATTTAAAAACATGTTAACAAAAGAGGAATTTTCACGTCTTTGCACTACATTTAATCTAACCGATGAAAATTTCCATTCTCAAACAAATCATTATTTTGATACCAAAGATTTTGCGCTAAAAAATTTAAAATCCGGTCTACGAATTCGTGAAGTTCAAGATTGTTTCGAGTGTACATTAAAAGAACCCGCAATTGGGATTGGCTTAACAGAAACAACCGATTTACTTTCAAAAAAAGAAGTTCAATCTATTTTGTCTGGTAATTCTGTCCTTCATGCTCATGAAGTAGAGGGTAGACTACAAGCATTGGCAATAGATCCACACGATTTAAAAATTTTGGGTACACTCCAAACAAAACGTGCCGAAATAAAATATGAAGGCGGTCTATTAGTATTCGACCATTCTCAATATGCCGGAACGGATGATTACGAGTTAGAATATGAGGTTTTAAATGAGGAAACTGGGAAAGTAATTTTTGACCGTTTCCTAGCACTCCATTCGATACCACGTAGACCAGCTGACAAAAAAATTGCTCGTTTTATGAGCGTCGTGAAGAAGAAACGAGGTTTATAGATGGATATTCAATCATTAGCACAACTTCAAGCATTACAGAGCACCAATTCTTATGACACTAGCGCAACAAATAATGCAACTTCCTCAACATCTGACGTATTTGCACAAATGTTGTCGCAATTGACATCATCTAATTCAGCAAGTGCAACGCAAATGCTTGGCTTAACAAATGCTCTTTCAAATAGTAATGATGCAACTAATTTAATGCAACTTTTAAGTAATGGACTAAATGGGAACTTATTTAACAGTGGTTCTTCAAGTAACTATAGCCAGTTACTTGGCAGTGGTAGCTCAGCATACTCAAATTATAGTCAAATCTTAAATAGTTTAAGTAGTGCACCTGCTACTACAAATAATTCGCTTTATTATAATGGTACATCGCCTGTTTATACCCCTTCATCTGTATTGAGTAATTATGTGAACAATTACAACAACCTAACAAGCAGTACTATAAACCCGCAAGTGGGAACGAAAAGTGTATCATCTAATACAAATTATGATGCAATTATAAAAAAAGCATCCGAAACATATGGTATACCTGAAAAGTTGATTAAATCCGTTATTAAACAAGAATCAGGATTTAATAATAATGCAACAAGCTCAGCTGGTGCTGGTGGATTGATGCAACTAATGCCTGCCACAGCCAAATACTTAGGTGTTAGCAACGTATATGATGCCGAGCAAAATATTATGGGAGGCACCAAATATTTAAAGCAACTATCGAACAAATTTAACGGAAACTACAATTTAATGTTAGCTGCCTATAATGCCGGACCTGGTAACGTAACAAAATACGGTGGTATTCCACCATTTAAAGAAACTCAAAATTACGTTAATAATATTATGAGTACATACAAAGCTTAATAACATAATTTTTAAAATTGCCAATAACTTCGCATCTACCCATCCATTATTTTTATTTTTTAGAATGGCTCTAAATGCGACAATTATTGGCTTTTTTCATCATAAAATATGAAATTTAAAATAGAGACCGAGTGATTTGTTTGAGAAAATACATAGAGGTTGCTAAAATAGAATTACAGCTAAAGCAAAGGAGAATCATCTATGACGCAAAAACCTATCATTCCTTATGAGGAAATTGGTAAAGAAAAACTTAATAAATTAATTGATATTTTCTATTCCAAAGTCGCTAAAAATCCGAAGCTAAAGCCTATATTTCCTGAAGATTTAACTGAAACAGCTCGAAAACAAAAGCAATTTCAGACACAATATTTAGGTGGCCCGAATATTTATACAGAAGAGCATGGTCATCCAATGCTAAAAGCACGACATATGCCATTTAAAGTTACACCAGAACGTGCGCAAGCATGGTTAGAGTGTATGTCCGAGGCAATGGATGAGGTAGGTTTAGAAGGTAAATTCCGTGAAATTTATTATAAACGTCTTGTCCTTACAGCGCATCATATGATTAACTCTCCGGATGACGAGGAGGTTTTAGAGTGAACAATATTCACTATCTAGCCGAAAAGCCTGTAGTATCTCCATCTACTACTTTAAGCAAACCCATTGAACTCTATGTTTTCATGGATTTGTTATCTCGTGGTAGTTGGGAACTTCAGTCATTAATTCGTCAATTGCAGATAAGTTACGGTCAATACTTTTCACTTCGAATTGTTTTGAGCACTGAACTCAACTCTTTGAACACAGCTTGCCAACGTATTAATAGTTGTGAGTCTCATGAGGATCTTGTCGATGTTGCTCATCCTGTCCTTCCTTCAATTGCAGTAAAAGCTGCTGAACTACAAGGAAAAAAAGCTGGATATCGCTATATGATGAAACTTCAAGAATACGCTTTGATTGATACAAAGAATGTCTGCCAATGTAGTACATTACAAGAAATTGCTATCGAAACCGGCTTAGATATTGAAGAATTCCAATCTGACTTTCTTTCAATAGAAGCATCCCGTGCTTTCCAAAGTGATTTATGTATTACTCGTGAAATGGAAGTCGAAGAAGTACCGAGTTTTGTATTCTTCAATGAAAATATAGAAGATGCTGGATTAAAAGTTTCTGGTTCTTATTCCTATGAAGTTTATGAAAGAATTTTAGAAGAATTACTTGATGAAAAGTTGGTTTGTCAACAGCCACCTTCAGTAGAAGATCTATTCCATCGCTATCATACTTTAACAACTAAAGAAGTTGCTGCTATTTATAATATCTCTCTGAATACAGCCGAACGCGAACTTAAGAAAAAAATGCTCCAACAAAAACTTGATCGAGTAAACTGTGATGAATTATCGCTCTGGCGTTTAAAATAAATCATTAAATTCCAAGGTTGATATAGCTCAACCCAATAATTAAGGGAAATTGCACTATGCAATTTCCCTTTGGTGTTTTATATATCATAAACTATACGATATTAGAAGTTCTTCTTCTCACGTATAGTTACTATGTCATCTTTCGATAAAAAACAAAAGAAGCACCTCTACGGGAGATGCTTCTTTTCACAAAGGGGATGGGAGAAATGTTCACGTTCAAACAAAGGGGTGTATGTTTGTTTGTGATTTATTTCACATCTACACTTTAGCATGAATATACTCTTATATCAACGTTTCAAGCTTATATTCACAAAGTTGTCATATAGTAAGCGATTACAATGGAAATTCAATTTTTTTATGTATAAAATGTCATGTAATTGTCAATTAATATAAGTCATAGGTCGAACTACTTATTTCGAGACTCATATTTAAGCCACAACCTATGTGCCGAGGATGCATTGGTCCATCACGGAGCAGCATTATTATACATTGTAAATATTTAGTATAGAAGAAGGGGTGCCCACAAGTTTTCGACTTATGGAACACCCCTCATATAAATTTTCTTATTCAGCTAATAGTTTTTCAAGTTCATCTAGATTACGTTCAAATACTTTACAAGCTTCAACGATTGGAGAAGCAGATTCCATATCTACCCCAGCTGCTTTCAACACATTAATAGGATAATCCGAGCAACCAGCTTTTAAGAACTTATTAATATAACGTTCTACAGCTGTATTACCTTCAGAAAGGATTTGTGAACTTAGAGCAATTGCTGCGCTCTTACCTGTTGCGTATTGATATACATAATAATTGTAGTAGAAGTGAGGAATACGTGCCCATTCTAAGCCGATTTCATCGTCTACTACCATATCTTCGCCAAAGTATAGCTTATTTAAATCATAGTACACTTTAGTCATACTTTCAGCAGTAAGTGCTTCCCCTTTTTGATCCATCTCATGAATGATATGTTCAAACTCAGCAAACATTGTTTGACGAATAATTGTACCGCGGAATCCTTCCAACCAATGATTCAAAATGTAAATTCTTGTTTTAGGATCATCAATTGTTTTTAACAAATAATCATTTAATAACTCTTCGTTACAAGTAGAAGCTACTTCTGCAACAAAAATAGAATAATCGCCGTAGACAAACGGTTGGTTATTTCGAGTATAGTAACTGTGAACGCTATGTCCAAATTCATGAACAAGCGTGAAGAGATTATCTAAGTTATTTTGCCAGTTCAATAATATATATGGATTTGTACCATATGAACCTGATGAATAAGCGCCACTACGTTTTCCTTTACTTTCTAATACGTCTACCCAGCGGTCTTCAAGTGCCTTTTTAATAATCCCTACATAATCATCACCCATTACACTTAAAGCTTTTAACATATGACCTTTTGCTTCTTCATATGTCATATCAATTTTAGATTCTGGTACAAGTGGTGTATAAACATCCCACATATGCAATTCATCAACACCAAGAATTTTCTTGCGCAATGAAATATAACGATGCATTAAAGGTAAATATTGATGAATCGTTTCAATTAGTTGATCGTACACTTTTTCAGGAATACTATTTGCTGACATCGCAGCTTGACGAGCAGAATCATAATGACGGATACGAGCACTAACATTATGTGCTTTAACATTTCCTGATAGTGTAGCAGCAAATGTATTTTTGAAACTGCCATAAGTACCATACATTGCATGGAATGCTTCTTCACGTACAGAACGATCTTTACTTTCTAGGAAGTGAACATAGTTTCCGTGTGTTAATGGTACTTCGTTACCATCTTCGTCTTTAATATTTGGGAACTCTAAATCTGCATTATTTAACATACTAAATGTGTTAGATGAAGCACTTGTCACTTCTGACATTTGAGACAGTAATGCTTCTTGTTCAGCTGGTAAGATGTGAGGTCTTTCTTTATTGATTTCTTCAATTTCTTGTTTATATAATTGAAGCTCTTCATTTTCTTTTAAGTAACTATTTATAACAGCTTCGTCTAATGATAAAATTTCAGGTGTTAAGAATGATAGACTTGTTGAGATTTGAGCATATAATGTTTGGGCACGGCTATCCATTGCTTGATAAGTAGAATTAGTTGTATCTTGGTCATTACGCATATGAGAATATGCATAGAGCTTGCCTAATTTAAGATATACATCGTCGCGGAAACGAAGTACTTTTAACAAAGCTTCCGCACCATCTTTGATCGTACCTTGAAAAGTAGCAGCTTCTTTACCTAGTTCGCTAATTTCTTTATAGGCTTTTTCCCATTCAGCATCTGTTTCGAAAATATCTTCTAATTTCCAAGTAAGTTCAGTTGGTACCTCCTCTCTTGTTAATACTTTTGTTTGTTGATTTTCAGCCATAATATGACCTCCCAAATTTAATTTGTTCCTATAAAATGAGTACTCTCATATTTTCTCAATTTTCTTAACGCTTTGCAAGAAATTGGGCATATAGAAGCTTTAATAGTATTTTTTCATTGAATTTACTTTGCATACATGTTATCCCTAAATTTTTTAGTATAAAATTGTAATTTTTCACTGATTGCTCAGCCTCATGATTCAAAAATAATGTAGGATATCTTTTACTAAATTCGTAAATCGTTCTCGTGGAAAGAAAAGTGAACTGTTCTCCCTTCTCTACTAGAAACATGAGCCAAAGTAATTGCCATTCTGCATCCACTACAGAAAAATGGATATTCTTTGCAACAGGGATTCCTATAAACAAAGGCAACTTTTCAGCTTGAATACGGAGAAAATAACATGCGCGTAAAAATGGATCCTGTACACCCTTTTTACTCAGCAATAACCGTCGGCTCAAAAATAGTTTTCTTTCTTGCTTCCATAATTGCCAATAGATTTGAAAATCAGATTCCGATAGTTGTTTCGCAGTTAAAAAAGGGAAATGTTGTGCATCTAATGATAAATGCTGTACGTTGCCTATAAAACGATATCCTCCAAGTGGGACTAAATGAGAAAAATAAACAAAAGACTCAGCTTCGGGATTAAAAGTCATCATATGTGCATCGTCTTGGGTATATGTGATAAACCGCTGTTTAAATGGGGAAATTTTAAGTAGTTGTATACCATTTCGATAAGGTTGTTTGTCTTTTGGGGTTTGTAAAATCCAAATAGGAATTATATCTTCTTTCAAATAGCCTTCTGTACGAGATTCCATTTTGGGGATAGGAATCGTACTACATTGAAACTCAACTGCATATTTCATGGCGTTATATTCAATTAGCAAATCTGGGCGTTGTGCTAATTCTTTTAAATAAGGTTCAAGTTGAACGTTCAAGTTCAGTTTTCGAAACTTTTCGTATAATAACTGCTTTCCTAATAAATGTGTAGTTGTTTCACCTTCTGAAAACAACCCTTTACACTTACTGTTCTTTTGATGAGCAAAATGTGGGATTACAACTTGTCCTATTCTCATCAGTAATGGCTCCTGACACTGCGGACAATAAAACTTCTCTCTCCTCCTCAATTCTATTAATTCGTCATATTCTATATTTCTAGTTAATGTGATCATCCGTTTTTGATCATTAATCGCTGTTAAAATATAATCACCCCCTCTATTAAATTTTATGAATAATCTCTCTATTTTGCAATAGTGTATAAGAATGCACTTTTTGATTAAAAAAAGAAGCTATTTGAAAATGAATTAATCCATTTTCTAATAGCTTCTATTGTATTTATACTGCAGAAACTCATTGGTTATATTTGCATACCGATAAACAAGTATTGTTATTCTTTTTACCCATTGAGTTCAATTTTTCATTTAAAAATATTTTCGGACATTTTCAAAGCAATTTTCTTCCATTATTACTTTTCCATACTCTTCTAATACATGGATTGTCTTATCTGCTTCATCTGCAAATTCTGAAATAACACTTAGATAATTCTCTAAATCTCCCATTAAACAATCTTCATCAAATTCGACATGCAAGTAAAACTTTCCGTCCATTTCATATAAAGAATTGTCAAAATCGGCCTCTTTCGGCATTCTGTAGGCTATATCAATAATATCATCAAATTGGTTTAGTTCGAACGTATAGCCATCGAAGATTTCATCTGATTCACCAAAAAATTCATTAAACTCATCTGGTTTTATGTCCACACCACTAAAGGCATTTTCAAAAAACTTTCTTTTATCTTCTAAATTTGAAGGCAGGTCTAGTAATCCATCCGAGTTCAATTTGGCAGTAGTGACTGTTAATTCAAGTCCGTTTTCTTTTGCTACAACTTGAATCCATAATGGACCGTCCATTTCAAAATCTATATCGTCATTAATCTCTTCCATCATTACCCAGAAGAGTTCTTCGCCTTTTTCTCGGTTATACCATATTTCATCTTTCGTGAAACCGCGTTCTTCAATGTCAAGATAAGAAATGAAGAGTTTTAGTGTATTCTCATTAATGCGTTCCATATCCATATTACACAACTCCCTCCGGTCACTACTTCTAAAAAAGATTTGTCTGTTAGCCAGATTCTTGAAGGTGTACCATATAAACAGCGTCTCTTACTATTGTATGACGAGATGACGAAAAATGAAAAGAATAAATCTTAGGAAATAACAATAGTATATGAAATATAATAGAGTATGTTGATAAAAGCTTCAGAAAAATTAATGTTACTTATTTCATATTACCATACTGCTATAAAATATAAGTTGACACAGAGGTAATTTTCTTCATCCTAAACATACTTTTCAGCTATGTTCAACTTCAAAATTGATCAGACTAAATAAAAAAGCTAAAACCCCAGCCTTTTCGGGAGCTCTAGCTTAGCTTGTACATATATTCTCCAACTATACGATTAGTTCACCATTTTTTGGGCTTCTTGTAATTGGTAAGCACGTACTTTCCTTGGTAAGAAACGTCTAATTTCATCCTCGTTATAACCAACTTGAAGACGTTTTTCATCTAAAATAATTGGACGACGCAATAGCCCTGGATTTTCTTGAATTAATTCATATAATTTTTGTAATGGAAGAGATTCTAAATCCACTTTTAGCTTTTGGAAAATTTTAGAACGAGTAGAGATAATTTCGTCTGTTCCATCTTCAGTCATTCGTAAGATTTCTTTAATTTCACTAATACTTAGAGGCTCAGCAAAAATGTTACGTTCTTTATAAGGAATCTCATGTTCTTCCAACCACGCTTTTGCTTTTCTACATGAAGTACAACTTGGTGATGTAAATAATGTAACCATCATATCAAACACACCCTTTCAAATAGTAAGTAATTATATAAACATTTATCTATTTTTAAATTAGAATTACTCTAATAAAGAAGTCTAACATCATTATACAACATATTTTCTCATTTGGATATACACAAAAAAGAAATAATTTCAATTGATTTATGTCTTTTATTTCTATAACAATAAGCATTTTATATTATTTATCAGGCTCAATTCTCACTTACAATATTACTATAGCCAAAAACATTAAACTTTAATCACTGAGAAAAAAATAAAATTATTCTCATTTAGAAACACGAAATTGAAAATAGATAATCTTCTAAATATACATACGATTCATTTCGAAAAAAGGTTTCATTTTTTTGATTTTTTATAATGTTTAGGTGGACAAATCAATATAAAAAATGAAAAGAGGCTGAGACAAAAGAGCTTTAGCTAATTAAAAATCCGAACAATAATGTGAAATTCTATTTAGTGCTTCACATTTGTTCGGATTTTCTTTTTAATATTTTTAACCTTTAATAACTCATCGTAATATTATTTTCTGTGTTCCGTTCCAGATGGCGCTTTCCGCGGGCTTGGCTTCAATCTCCTCGTCACTAAAAACCGTGTGCTCCTGCATCGCTTCGCTAGCTTCGTCGCAGAAAATCCCTTTTGCAAAGACGAGGGCACTGAAAAACTTGCGTTTTTTAGTTGTGTAAATGAAATTCAATACAAAAAAAGCCAATTGCCGTCTTATTT
>NZ_CAKQBI010000013.1:0-101594 GCF_934216135.1 uncultured Rummeliibacillus sp.
AGATTGAACCGCCGTATACGGAACCGTACGTACGGTGGTGTGAGAGGTCGGGAGTTAATTACTCCCTCCTACTCGATATCTAACTCGAAAAGACTTATCTATACAATATATGACGAATTTAGATACAATAAGACCAGGGAGGAGGTTTTAAAAATGAATGCCCAAAAATTATCAAAGCGCCTCGAAAAAGTTGCCTCTTTTGTGCCGGAAAATTCAATTGTAGCCGATATTGGTAGTGATCACGCATACTTACCCTGCTATTTAGTTTTAAATAAGATTGCAAAAGGTGCAATCGCAGGAGAAGTAGTGAAGGGCCCATATGAATCAGCTTGTCATGAAGTACAATCAGAAGGCTTACAATCACAAATTACAGTACGTCTAGCTGATGGGCTTCAAGCTATATATCCAGAAGACTGTGTAACAGTCATTACGATTGCAGGTATGGGAGGTCCGCTAATAGCATCTATTTTAGAAAAAGAAGTAGGGCGATTAGCAGGAGTAAAGAGACTTATTCTTCAACCAAATATACATGCAATTGCAATCCGAGAATGGGCCTCTAAAAATAATTGGAAAATTATAAATGAAGAAATCTTAAAAGAAGATGACAAGATTTATGAAGTATTAGTGCTTGAACCTGGTAAAGAAACTTTAACAACTGAAGCTTTACTATTAGGCCCTGTATTGATCCAACAACAAAATGAAGTATTTAAAGAAAAATGGAATCATGAAATTGAACAATGGCTAAATGTTTTAAAAGCGCTTGAAAAAGCAGAACAAACTAAAGAAATTTTAGCTAAAAAGAAAGAATTACAGCAACGAATTCGAATGGTAGAGGAGGTTTTGCGATGATGAAAAAAACGAATGGTCAAGAAATTATTCAAATTTTTGAATCATGGTCTCCGAAAAAAATTGCGGCAATGGAAGGCGACCCAATTGGACTAGCCATTGGTACTTTAAACAAACCTGTATCCAAAGTGTTAGTTACATTAGATGTTAACGAAAATGTAGTTGATGAAGCCATCGCCAATCAATGCCAATTAATAATTGCTCACCATCCACCAATCTTCCGGAAATTAGCAAATCTACGAACTGATAATCCAAAAGGTCAATTATTAGAAAAATGTATTAAAAATGACATCGCAGTATATGCAGCACATACAAATTTAGATGTTGCTGAAGGCGGAGTGAATGATTTATTAGCAGAAGCATTACAATTACAGAAGTGTGAAGTGTTAGTACCAACATTTACTGAAAAGATGTATAAGCTTGCTGTATTTGTTCCAGAAAATCATGCAGAACCATTACGACAAGCATTAGCAGGTGCTGGTGCAGGGCGTATAGGGGATTATGATTCTTGTAGCTATACAATTTCTGGTGAAGGTAGATTTAGAGCCTTAGATGGAGCCACTCCTTTCACTGGCGAAGTTGGAAAATTGCACACAGAACCAGAAGTGAAAATAGAAGTTGTTGTGTCAGAATCAAATAAAAACAAAGCCTTGCGTGCAATGTTCAATCATCATCCTTACGAAGAACCTGCTTATGATTTATTTGCCTTAGAAACACCTGCAAATGAAATGGGATTAGGCAGAATTGGAACGATAAATCCAATGACACTTCATCAATTTGCTGAACATGTAAAGAATACTTTAAATGTTCCTGCTGTACGAGTTGTGGGGGATTTGTCAGCACAAGTACGTAAGATTGCTGTCTTAGGTGGCGACGGGAATAAGTATATCTATGCAGCTAAACGTGCAGGAGCGGACGTTTTTGTGACTGGAGATATGTATTTCCATGTTGCACAAGATGCGGAAAGTATGGGATTACATATTGTTGATCCTGGTCATCATGTTGAGAGTGTTATGAAAGCAGGAGTTGCGAAAAAAATGACACTTCTTTGCGAACAGCATAAAGTCGACTGTACTTTTATTCCTTCAAAAATATCGACAGAACCTTTCCAATTTATATAAATGAGATATATAATAACTGAACAAGAATAGAAAAGAGCGTCTAATCTGTCTATAAAGACAGTAAGACGCTCTTACTAACACTAGCCATTATTATTTTTCAGATAGGTTATACGGCATGATTTTTTCAACTGGTGAAGGTTGTTTAATCTTAGGTAAAATTTTATCTAATGTTACGGTTCTCGCTAAAGAATGAGTAGAAGGGTCATTGGGATCATATTTTTCTAAGAATCTAATCACTTCTTTAACAATTGGAGTAGGTGTGGAAGCACCAGCCGTAACTCCAACTTTTTCGATACCTTCAAGCCACTCTAATTTAAGTTCTGATAAATCTGCAATACGATAAGAATTTGTATGAGCAATTTCTTCAGAAACTTGTGTTAAACGATTAGAGTTATTACTTCTAGGATCACCAACAACTAATAATAGATCAGCTTCACCTGCTTGTTTTGCAACTGCTTCTTGACGAACTTGTGTAGCTAGACAAATTTCTTTATGAATTTCGATATTTGGATATTTTTCTTTCAATCGGTCCATTAAATCTGCTACATCCCATTGACTCATGGTTGTTTGGTTTGTCACAAGGATTTTATCACGAGTAAGATTTAGTTGGTCAATATCCTCCAAGTTTTGCACAAGATGTACATGGTTAGGTGATACACCGATAGCACCTTCTGGCTCTGGGTGTCCTTTTTTACCGATATAAATAATATCATAGCCTTCAGCAGATTTTTCTTCTATCAAATCATGTGTGACTGTAACATCAGGGCATGTTGCATCAATTGCAACTAATCCTTTTTTTCTTGCTAATTCTCGTACTTCAGGTGAGACACCATGTGCAGTATAAATAACGGTTCCTTTATCAACTTGTTTCAAAATTTCAAGACGATTTGGACCATCTAAAGTAATAATTCCATCCTGTTCGAATGCATCGGTAACGTGCTTGTTGTGAACAATCATACCGAGTATATAAATAGGTCTTGGTAATGTTTTATCTAAGGCTGCATTACGTGCGATCACCATTGCATCGACAACGCCATAACAGTATCCTCGTGGTGTGATTTTAATGACTTGCATGCTTCGAACTCCTTTCAACGCTCGCTATGTATATTATACCGGAGTCCTGATTTGAATACAAAATAATCTATTCTTCAGCAATATGCAGTTCCATCACCTCAAAAGGAGAGATGATGGAACTGCCCGTAAAAAGCCCGATTGGTTCAACTAACCTTCAGAGGGGGAAAGAACCCCTCTGAAGGAAGTATCACTTTACCCATTAAAGGGTGGTTGGAATATTCTTGGGGTTGATGGGCGTGTTCTTGGTGGTGTGTATGCTTGAACTTCTGGTTGTGCAGGCTCAGGTTGTGAACTATTTCTACCAAATCTAAATCTCATTGGTCTTCTTTCTTGCGCAAGGTTATTATTTTGTGGATCAGTTGCGGTGGTAGGGCTATTTGCATTAGGAAGTCCTTGGAACCCTTTATAAAGTCTGTATAAAGCAGGTAGGTTTTGGAACATCGGTGAAATCTGTTTAACCATAGGCGTAAATTTTTGAGCAGTATTAAACAATTGATCGGCTGTATTTAAGTATTGTTCTAATTTTGCAAATCCTCCAAGGGAACTTGCACCTTCAGCTACATTTGCAGCAGCCCCAGCAGCTTCCGCGGCTCCAGCAGCTCCGGCAACCCCGGCAATATTTCCAGCAGTATTTGCAGCTCTTGCACCACCACCAGCAAAACTACTTAAAGAATTTGCCATTCTAGCAGCACCATCGGCAAAATTACCTACAGTATTCGCTGTTCTAGCGGTGCCGCCAGCAAAATTACCTATAGAATTTACAGCTCTAGCTGCGCCACCTGTAAAATTCCGAATTGGACCAGCAGGAGCAGGACCACCTGGACCAGGGCCACCAAAACCTGGTGCACCTATAAAATTACCGGCTCCTCTTGCGAAAGCTTGTGCAGGTCCATTAAAGTTGCCTGGACCAGGAGGTGGAAAAGGCATTGGCCTCATCATTTGTTGCATTCCATATGGATTAAACCCTCCCTGAATTGGGTTACCATAAGGGTTAAAGGATCGGTAAACCATAAGAATCTCCTTTCAATTTTTCAAAGTAAAATCAAAGTTCACTCAAACGTGAATTATGAATTTGTTTACTTGTAAAATAAGACAATAAAAAGCACATAGGAAAAATCAACAAGAGAATTGACTAATGCTTTATTAATAGATATGATATGCAGATGGTCTAATGAATGCGAATCATGTTACAATATTTATAGAAAGTTAGGAGTGACAATTTAATGTCCAAATATACAGATTATAATTTCCAACCATTTTTAAGAAATGCTATCCAAAAATTAGGCTTTACAGAGCCAACCCCGATTCAAAAAGAAATGATTCCACTTATCTTAAAAGGTAAAAGTGCAATCGGACAAGCGCATACAGGAACAGGGAAGACGCACAGCTTTTTAATCCCCATAGTAGAACGTATCCGTCAAGATAAACAAGAAGTACAAGCTGTAATTGCAGCTCCAACTCGTGAATTAGCTACTCAAATAAATGTAGAACTTCACAAACTTATTGATGAGACTGATATTCAAGCAAAATTATTTATCGGTGGTACTGATAAACAGCGTTCAATTGATAAGCTAAAGACGCAACCACAAATTGTAGTAGGTACACCGGGAAGAATTCGCGATTTAGTGAACGAAAAAGCGTTGTTAGTTCATACTGCATCAATTCTTGTAATTGATGAAGCAGATCTTGCTTTTGATATGGGCTTTATCGAAGATATTGACCAATTTGCATCGCAAATGCCAGAAAACCTTGAAATGTTTGTTTTCTCTGCAACAGTTCCAGAAAGTTTACAACCTTTCTTAAAAAAATATATGTCATCGCCGATCCATATTCAAATGGATGACAAAAAACCTGTAGCGGAAAATTTAGATTTCTATCTTATTCCGACACGCAGTAAATCTAAGAACAGCAAACTATTAGAGGTAATGGGTGCGATAAACCCTTACTTAGCGATTATCTTTACTAATACACGTAAACAAGCTGAACATGTTGCCGGTTTTCTTTCAAATAACGGTTATCGTGTAGGTCGTATTCACGGAGACCTTACTCCTCGTGACCGTAAAAAGATGATGAAACAAATCCGTGATCTTGAATTCCAATATATCGTTGCAACTGACTTAGCTGCTCGTGGTATTGATATTCCAGGTGTTAGCCATGTTATCAATTATGAACTACCAACAGATTTAGAATTCTTTATCCATCGTGTTGGACGTACAGCTCGTGCAGGTAACAAAGGACTAGCTATCACAATTTTTGAACCGTCTGACGAAGATGCTATTGCACGTGTTGAAAATATGGGTATACCATTCCAAGCAAAAGACATTAAAAATGGCGAGATTATTGAAATGAAAACACGCCATGCACGTGAAAAGCGTGAGAAAAAATCAGATGAAATCGATCGTATTGCAAAATCTAAAGTACGTAAACCTAAAAAGGTAAAACCAGGATATAAGCGCAATATGCGTTGGGAAATGGAAGAAATTAAGAAAAAAGAACGTAAAAAACGTCGCCGCCAACGCTAAAAGGAGGACATATTATGTTAATTGGTTCACATGTATCAATGAGTGGCAAAAAAATGCTGCTAGGATCTAGTGAAGAAGCTGCTTCATATGGAGCATCTACATTTATGATTTATACAGGTGCACCGCAAAATACGCGAAGAAAACCGATTGAAGATTTAAATATCGAAGCCGGATTAGCGCATATGAAAGAACATGGTCTGTCGAATATTGTTGTTCACGCACCTTATATTATCAATATTGCAAATACGACAAAGCCAGAAGTTTTTGCTCTAGGTGTTGAATTTTTGCAAAAAGAAATTGAACGTACAGCAGCAATTGGAGCTACCCAAATTGTCTTACACCCAGGAGCTCATGTTGGAGCAGGTGCTGATGTCGGTATAGCTAAAATTATTGAAGGCTTAAACGAAGTCCTTTCAACAGATTATCCTGTACAAATTGCATTAGAAACAATGGCTGGTAAAGGTTCAGAATGTGGCCGTACCTTTGAAGAATTAGCTAAAATCATTGATGGCGTAACCAATAACGAACGCCTTTCTGTATGTTATGACACATGCCATACACATGATGCAGGATACGACATTATAAATGATTTTGATGGGGTATTAGAACATTTTGACAAAGTTATTGGTGTAGATCGTATCAAAGTACTACATATCAATGATAGTAAAAATGTTTGTGGTGCTGCGAAAGACCGTCATGAGAACATTGGTTTTGGTCATATCGGCTTTGATGCACTAAATCGTATCGCACATCATGAAGCTTTCACAGGAATCCCTAAGATTCTTGAAACACCATGGGTTGGTACCGATTCAAAAAATAAAAAAGCTCCATATGCTTATGAAATCGAAATGTTCCGCTCAGGAAAATTTATGCCAGAGAAGATCGATGCATTACGCGGAGAATAGCAAGCTAAAAACATCACTCTAATTATTTTTATTAGGGTGATGTTTTTTTATGTAAAAAAGTAATTGACAATTCAAATAATTGCTATACTTGGTTACTATATAGCTAAAATTTTAAACACCTCTATTTCGGGCATGATGGCAACTGTAATAGGTGTATTATTTGCATTAACATTATTTGTACAGAAGTTAAATCATTTACGAAAAAAGTATAGCATCAATATATAACTGGGACGAAAATGTCTTAAAAGGTATAAATATCTTTTAGGGCATTTTTATTTTGTATTGATGGGGCTTACTGCAGGTTAATTTATAGATGAAAAAGAAGAATGCTTCATATGAAGGACAAAATAACGCTTTTGTCGAAATAACTTCTAAATAAGATCAGAGAATTTTAAGAATGGAGCATTTATAATATGAAACAACTTTGGTATGGTGGAACAATTTATACGATGGAGAAAGAAGATGAAACAGTTGAAGCTGTTTTAGTAGAAGAGGATAAAATTATAGCTGTTGGATTATTCAATGACTTAGTTGATCGTGCAGATGAACAAATCAATCTAAAAGGTGCAACAATGTATCCAGGCTTTGTAGATAGCCATCTTCATATGATTTTTCAAGGTGAAAAGATGGTCTGGTTAGATTTATCAAAAGCTACCTCTGCTGAAGAAATGCTAGAAATGGTGAAAGAGGCTTCAAAAGCTACCCCAAGTGATCAATGGTTATTTGCCGATGGGTGGAATGAAAATAATTTTGCAGTAAAACGTATCCCAACAAAGGATGAACTAGATGCAATTCGTAAGGAACCGATTCTTTTGAAAAGAGTTTGTCATCATGTGATATTATGCAATACTCAGGCGCTTGAAGCAGGTGAGATACATGATAAAAGCAAATCACCATTAGGAGGAGAGATTGGAAGAGATACGGAGGGCAAACTAAATGGTTTGTTATATGATACCGCTGGCGATCTTGTAACTGCTGCTATTCCAAGAAAAGGTGAAGCGTATATCGATATGTTATCAGAGGAACTCAACCTTGCTGTTAACCAAATGTTGTCCCTCGGTTTAACAGGTGGTCATACGGAGGATATGCATTATTTTGGGGATTATATCAATCCACTAACTGCATTTCGTCGTGTTATTGGTGAAAAACATCATTTTAGAGTAAATCTGTTGCGACATAATGCCGTTTTTAAAGAAATGATGGAAGAAAATGTTGAATTTGATGAACCTTTTATCGAACCTGGTGCAATGAAAATCTTTACGGATGGATCTTTAGGTGGTTTTACAGCAGCACTTTCCAAACCATATACAGATAATCCAGAAACTAAGGGACTTCTTATTCATACAGATCAAGAACTAGATGAGCTAGTAAAAATGGCGCGGAAATATGGTGAGGCAATTGCTGTACATATGATTGGTGATGCAGGGGCAGAACAAATACTAAATGTCATTGAAAAATACCCTGCACCAAAAGGAAAAAGAGATCGTCTAATCCATGCTTCCGTATTACGTGAAGACTTAATAGAAAGGATTGCCAAGTTACCTGTAGTGATAGATGCTCAACCTGCATTTGTTACATCTGATTTTCCTTGGATTATAAAACGTTTAGGGGAAGAACGCTTAAACTATGTTTACTCTTGGAAAACATTATTGAATAGGGGAATTATGTGTGCTGCTGGAACAGATGCACCGATTGAAGACATTAACCCGCTCCTGACCATTTATGCAGCAGTAGAGCGTAAAAAGCCCTATACAGAAGGAAAAGGCTATTTACCAGAACAAAAACTGACACGTTATGAAGCAGTTCGAATGTACACAGTAGGTAGCGCAGAAGCAATTTGCAAAGAACACGAACGAGGACTTATTAAACCAGGTTATGTTGCAGATTTCTCAATTTTTGATCGCGATTTATTTAAAGGAACATCAGAAGAGATGCTTGAAGCAAAAGCAGTAAAGACAGTCGTAGCTGGCCGTGTAGTTTTTGATCGGGTTAATGTATAAAATTTTTCTTGGATAAGAATAACAAACTATCATTTTAAACTAATAATCTTGAACGATAGGGGATTACATGAATAGCTTACTTAATGAATTAGAAAAATATTTAAAACCACCAATAGAAATCAAGAAAGGTACACAACAAGGATGGACATCAACTGTTTTCGAATTGAGAAATAGTGAAGGGGAATATATTTTAAAAATATGTGAAAATTCAAAATATAAAGAATGGCTTAGGGAAGAAACTGAAGTATTAAAGGGAGAAAAAATTAGTTTTGAAAATCTTGTACCCAAGTATATTGCATTTTTCTATGAAAGAGAATATGCATGTTTGTTAATGACTAAATTGCCTGGTCACAATCTTACTCAAGCATTGAAATCCTCAAAGAATGATACAGAAAGGTTAAGATTAATAGAGAGTTTTGGAACATTTTTAAAGGAATTTCATGAACAACCAATTTTAAATAATCATTTACAGAACAATTGGTTAGATGAACAATTGCATCAAGCAAAAGTTTACGCTGAGAATGGATTGTGTGATGGTTCTCTTGAACTTTGGATGAAACTTAATAATAAGCGACCCAAACCTATTAAATCAACATGGATTCATGGAGATTGTACAACTGATAATGTGATGGTTTATAGCGGTAAAGTGATAGCATTTATCGATGTTGCATTTATGAAAATAGGAGATTCACGTTATGATGAAGCACTTGCAATTAGAAAGTTTTCAGACAAGGAAAAAGAGGCTTTTTACAGAGGGTACAAATGTTATAAAATTGACTCAGAAGAATTTGAATATTTCAACAATGGTTTGTATGAATTCTTCTAACGAAATCGGAATAAATAGATACATTTTAAGAAAAAATTTCTACTATATGTAATATTAGATAAATAGTGTTAAAATATTTATAATACTTTGAACGAAATAATGGAGTGATTTTTTGTATATAAATCATAATTTTAATTATGCAAGTGCTTAGGGGACGATGCCTTTGTCAGTGATTGAAAAGAACACCTACTAGTGGAGGATGGAGATGTCCGCCCTACAGTGGTTGATACAAATACATAAAGTCAATCGAGGTCCGGATCTTGAGATGGAAAAGGTTCAAGTGAAGCAGGAACTAGAAGTAATCGCCTAGTAGGTCTAAGCGGTGAATGGGTTAAATCTTTTTGAAAGCCTGAAGCTAAATAAAGTAAAAACGAACGGAACCCTTTCTCCTAAGATGAAAAAACATCTTGGAGGAATGGCACTTGACTAGAAAAAATGAAAATACACCTTTTCAGTGTGAACATTGTGGAGCACATATTAAACCTTTAACAAATGGAAGTTTTCGCAATCATTGTCCTTATTGCTTATATTCAAAACATATGGACAATACACCGGGCGACCGAGCAAGTGATTGTAGAGGATTAATGGAACCAATCAGCATTGAATATTCTCCTAAAAAAGGATATCAGATTGTTCATCGCTGCGAAAAATGCGGTAAAGTAGGTAAAAATAAAGTAGCAATAAACACAGAGCAAGAAGATCAATTAATTACATTCATGCAATCAGTAATTTAAGGTAATAGATATGTTCAAAGTAGATAAAAAAAGAAGGATACAAACTTAGTATCCTTCTTTTTAGGAGGTAGTTATTAGTTGAATTTAACTTTATATACAGAACAACATAAACAGTTAATTGAAAGCTATAAATTAAATGAAGAACAGCTACGCTTCACATGTACGCCAAAGGAAAGTATTGAACAATCAAAAAAAGAAGAAAATCGTTCCAATATTTTAGCCGTTGAGGATGATCAGCTAGTTACTTTCTTCGTTTTACATAGAAATGAAGGTGTAGTACCTTACAGCGATAATAGACAGGCAGTTTTATTAAGAGGTTTTTCAACTGATGAGCGTCATCAAGGAAAAGGCTTTGCGAAAAAAGCTTTACAGTTATTGCCGCAATTCGTAAAAAATGAGTTTCCTGAAATCAATGAAATTGTATTAGCGGTTAATGTTCAAAATATAGTTGCACAATCTCTCTATAAAAAGTGTGGATTTGTTGATGAAGGTGTTCGCGTGATGGGGAAAAAAGGTGAGTTAATCTTGATGAGTTTTTATTTATAAATGAATATGGAGGAGAAAAGATGAAACAAATTATCGCTTTAGGTGGAGGCGGTTTCTCTATGGAACCTGACAATCCATTATTAGATTTATATATATTAAGCCAATCTCCTAATAAGACACCTAAAATATGCTTTTTACCGACAGCAAGTGGGGATTCAGAAAACTATATTCAGAGATTTTATCATTTTTTTAGAAATCAGAATTGTGTTCCTTCCCATCTTTCATTATTTAATCCACCTACAAGAGATTTAGAAGGATTCCTTTTAGAAAAAGATATTATTTATGTGGGAGGAGGTAATACAAAAAATCTCCTGGCACTTTGGAAAGAGTGGGGCATTGATGAGATTTTGAAAACGGCATGGCAACAAGGCATTATTTTAGCGGGTATTAGTGCAGGAGCCATTTGTTGGTTTGAAGAGGGAGTCACCGATTCTTTTGGTGATGCCTTAGAACCTATACATTGTTTAGGATTTCTAAAAGGTAGTAATTGTCCACATTATGACGGAGAAAAGGATAGAAGACCTTCATACCAAAATCTTATTCAAACAAATAGGATAAAATCTGGTATTGCAGCAGATGATGGTGTAGCAATACACTATGTCGATCAAACTATTAAAGAAGTAATCAGTTCAAGACCCTATGCCCAGGCCTATAGAGTAACTTATGAAGACAGAGTGAAAGAGGAAACAATTTATACGCGTTATTTAGGAGAAGGGTTTGAAACTTCAAAAATATAGGAGGATAAAATGAAATCTATGATAGTAGAGTGGGGAGGTCAACCTGTAAAATTGACTTGGCTACCTGATTATAATATCAAGGATGAAGATATAGTTACTAGTGTACATGCAATTTGTGTTCAAAATGACAAAATAGTGCTTTCTAAAATAAAAAATAGAGGATTTAACTACCCTGGTGGTCATATTGAAAAAGGAGAGTCTCTAGAAGAAGCGATTCACCGAGAAGTATATGAAGAAGCCTATATCAGAGGTGATATTACATATATAGGTGCAATAGAAGTTAACCATAAAGATAACCCACATTTTGATGTTACAGGAAAATATCCAGTCGTTGGTTATCAGGCTTTTTACAGAATGGATGTAAAAAGTTGCGATTCATTCTTAAGAGAAAACGAGTCACTTGCTCGAATTTGGGTTGAGCCTGCTGAAGTTCCATATGTAAGAGAGGATCATGACTTGACAGTAACAATTCTTGAAAAAGCTTTATCCGAAGAGCATGAACAAGGTAAAATTAACCACGACAACTTAATGCAAATGTTAGATGATTACTTAAATAATTCACAGATTCATTGGGATGATTTTTATAGTAATCGAGAAGAGAAGGTTCCATTCTTTGAAAACAAGCCAGATGAAAATTTAGTAAGTTATTTAGCAAAAGGGTTATTGAAAGATGGGAATGCATTAGAATTAGGCTGTGGTCCAGGGAGAAATGCCATCTATTTAGCAGACAATCATTTTCATGTTGATGCAGTAGACCTCTCTGAAGAATCACTTAAATGGGCTGCGGAAAGAGCAATCAAAAGAAATCTAAAAATCAATTTTATCAATCAAAATCTGTTTAAATTACATATTAAAGAATCTCATTATGATTTAGTATACGATTCGGGGTGCTTTCATCATATAGCACCACATAGAAGGGCTGATTATATTCATCTAGTAAAAGAATCCCTAAAACCAGGCGGATACTTTGCAATTACTTGTTTTGTTGAAAATGGACCATTAGGAGGTTCTGATATTTCCGATTGGGAGGTATACCGAGTTAAAAGTCTACAAGGTGGATTAGGGTTTACTGCGGATAAATTGAAAAGAATATTTCATGACTTCGATTGCATTGAAATTCGAAAAATGAAGAATGTACATGAAGATGAACTTGTTTTTGGAGTTGATGGAATACTTACAGCTATTTTTCAAAAAAGAGCTTAAAATATAAGCTTAATGCCCACGAAATTTTCGACTGTAATACCTGATTATTTAAACTAATACACAGTGGTAATTGAAAAAATACCACTGTGTTAAAATTTCTTTAAAGATAAATAATTCTGATTCAGTTATTTAATAATTCTCAAAAATCTCTTCGTACCTATTTGTAATATTTCATCATTCATCAAAACCCGATCCAACTCATCCTCAAAAAGCATTTCATTATTGATCTTTACGGCATCTTGTCTTATTAATCGAATCAGTTGACTAGTATCATTCACCATACCTAGCTGAATAAGTTGAGGAATAATATCAATTACTCTTTCAGAATTTATTTCTAGTAATAGCTCAGGAATCTTGTGAGGACCATTCTCATGATTTAATTTTAGTTCTTTTTGGTAAACGTGCCCCTCTATAGCTTTATACTCGTTCATTTGTTCTTCTAAATTTAATATCATCGCTAGCATCTCCTATCAAATAGTTTACTAACATTTGTACTACAATAAGAAACAAAGAAATAAAAAAACGTCCTTTTGGATTAACCAAAAGGACGATTATACTCGTGTTACCACCTTTAATTTGCAAGTAATTCACATTACTTACCTCAAAAAGTACGGTCATATAGACGATACTGTTGCACTAGATTACGGATGCTTACCGTCGTAGCCTACTTAGATTTCTGTTCGGTACGCAGCTCCAAGAGGAATTCACAACCAATCGACATGCGCCTCTCATCAACCGGCAACTTTCTGAAAGTCTCTATAATTGTTACTACTTCTTATCATAGCCTTTGCTCTTATATACAAATATTGAAATTAATTTTATCTAAAATTCTATAACTTGTCAATGGTATATTTAGATTTTTAAATAAATTTATAATATTCTTATTATCCTATACTAAAAATTTTAGACCGTTTTGCTGTAGTTACTAGATAGCTATGGTTTTTGCAGAGAACAGTGAGACCATTACAGCAATACCAATATGTTTCTCACTATAACAAAAATTTCCCCCTTGATGTAAGTGTTTTTTTCTCCGAATAAGCACACTTTCACAATTTGGACAAAAATTTAGAATAAAAATCTATTTTTATATTTAATAGTAAATATTAAATGAATTTGTATATGATTTATGGTATTTTATAGAATATAATTTTTTTACAAGGAGGGAAACGATATGGAATTTTATGTCCAGAAAACACTTTATCAAATTCAATTTATAGTTAACTCTATTAACGAGTTATTTTCACATGTAGAAACAAAAGATCTTAAGTTTTGTCCTGTTGAAGGGAAAAGAAATTTAGGACAACTATGCTCTCATCTTTCACTAATATGCAGTGCGGATTTGCAAATTTTGCAAGAATCATCCCTAGAAGAAATGGATGTATTCTACTCTAAAAACGTTGCTTATACAAAAGAAGAATGGAGCATTGCTTTAAAACAAGGATACAAAGATTTGAAAAACTATTATTCATCTATAGATGATTTAACAGAGGAAACATCAAGTTATTGGGGAACGACATACTCTTATTTTGAATGGCTATTAGAAATATTAGTCCACTTGCAACACCATAGAGCACAATTACATCAATATTTACTATTACTAAAGGGGAATGTTAAAGTAACTTTGTTTGAATAGATTGTCAAAAAACATTGTAGAAGGAGACGAATAATATCAAACCGAAAGAAAGAATTGTTGATCATTATAAAAAGTCCATTCAATTTGTAGGTAATCTAGAAGTTTTAAATAATGAGCAATGGCTAATGCCACTTGCTATAGGAAAGTGGGCGACTTGTGAAATTATAGGTCACTTAATCTTTTGGGATCAATTTCTTATTGAAAAAAGACTGCCTTCATTCCTGTTGGGAACGGAAAAGGTAGTTACTCCAAAAGTCCATGAAGCGAATGCTACAGCGGCTTCAATGAGCAAAGAAAAGTTGAAAGGAGAGGTGATTCACGAATTTATCGAAGAAAGACAAAGACTATTAACTTTCATTAATGAATTATCCCATGAAGTATTTGATCAAACTTTTTCAATCGGTAAAAGTCATTTAACATTAAGTGATTATTTCAAAGGGTTAATGGATCATGACTTACATCATTTTCAACAAATTGAAGATTTCATGATGGATATTGATAAAAAGGGATGATGAGGTGAAAAATGAAAACAATAGGATGCTTACATGCACATTACTCGAACACTCGCTATCTTGAAAAAGCGTTAGAGCAATATCCAATTACATTACATCATTTTGTAGATCCTGGTTTACTATTACGTATAACAAATGATCCTACTTTCACTGCTGAAGAAGCAAAGAAAAAGGTTTTAGAACAACTCCATTGGATGTCAAAAGTAGGTATTGATGCGATAGTAATTACATGTACCAATTATAGTGCATTATTAGATGATACAAGTACAGTAAGTGTACCGATTATAAACATTGATGAACCATTTTTTAAAGCTTTTGCACAATTACCGGCTCCTAAAAAGTTGATCTTTACTAATCCTGAAACTGTAAAAGGAACAACTAACAGACTTAACGAATATTTATGTAAGCAAAATAGACAAAATAGTTACCTCATTGAAATAATACCAAATGCATTTGACTATTTAATGGATGGAAATACAAAATTGCATAATGAAATTGTTTACAATAAACTTTCGGAGATGACAAAAGACCATTCTAATCACTTGGCAATTGCTCAGTTGTCAATGGTAGAAGCAGGTGGAAATTTACATACTCAAATTTTAAATCCATTAAGCTCTTTAATAGAAGAAATTATCCTAAAACTAAAATTATCTTGAAAATAAATACCACTCATTGCACTTGTTTCTTTCAATAAAAGAACAGGTGTTTTTTAATGCATATTTTTACATCGCTACTTATAGCACAGTGAGAAATTAAATAACATATTAAAAAATAAAAATACATAAGTAAATTTACATATACAAAAAATTTAGATAGGAATATTATAATTGGAAGGGTAAGGCCTAAAGTTCTGTTATTTGGAAAACCGTTGATTTATGGAGTGTAAATGTTGGAAAATAATACATATAGTGATTGTTTTGGGGGGATGTGAATTTGGATAAAGCGGGACTAATTAGTAGAAGATCTGCTTTGCAGGGACAAATTGCTCAAAAAAGGCAACAGATTACTATTTTAAATGGCAAAATTGAGCGTCTTAAATCTGCAAAAGCACAACTAAGTGATGTTATAAATGAAAGTAGCAATTATAAAAAGAAAGTTCAAAATTTAGATATAGATACAACGCTTTGGAAGGGGATTACGAAAAATAAATATGAAGATTTAAAGTATAGGATTGAGCAGTCTTTAGTGGATTATAACAAGGATTTACAAAGGGTAGAAGAGAACATCGAAGAGGAAATTGTAAGACTATCCAATCAGTTACAACTTTGTTATTCAGAAATTGCCTCTCTACAGTCTAGTATTTCAAGTCTCAATCATTCTATTGAAAATTAAAAGGAAAGGTGAATGACTGTGTGTGAAATATCGATCAATAAATCAGTATTTGATGCAACGGGTAAGGAAATAACAAACGCTAAAAATGATGTAGCGGGAGCTAAAATACCAACCTTTAAACTCAAAAATACTGATGTAAATTGCATGGAAGAACAACTAAAAGTTATAGAGGATTTAAAAAATGTATTCAACCTTTATAAAGAATTTTTGGAAACAGACTTGAAAAAGCTACAAATGATAGGAGATTCTATGGTACAGCATGATGAGCATCTAGCGAACCAAATCAAAAATAAATAACATGCTAGGAGTTGAAGCGCATGAAGATAGCGATGGAAGAATTGCTAAATCTTCAATTAGACTTACATAATAGTGTGAAAAAAATTACGGCTAAATTAGACACACTGAAACAAAAAACAGATAATATTAGTAAAATCCATTCATTTCAGGGAGAAGCTGCTGATACAACGAAACAGTATTTTGAGAATGTTCACGGACAAACAATTATCGATTTACAAGAAACTGCCCGACAAATATTGAAAAACTACACCGAAATTACTAAAATATTTCAACAAATGGTGGATGCAGATTCAGCTGCTATTCTAACAAAAGAGTATTTGCTCGATTTAGATAAAAAAGTAAAAACAATTGAAACTGGCATGTTAGATACACATCATGAGGGTGAACAAATTATAACAAGTGTATCAGATATCATCAGCTTACAGGTACCAGCCATTTCACCTTTCATCGACAATGTAGACAACTCAGAAAAGCATATAGAAGAAGTTAACGAAAGATTCCATCGATTCGATCAAAGAGGATTACAAATTGTAAAAGATTCCAAACAAGACGTAGAAAAAGTCACGCAGAAAATTATTCAACTAACTGCAAATAGCATATCATCCAATCATTTTCCTAAAGTCAGCTCAAAAGAAATTGGAAAGGTACAACAACCTGATGATATCAAATTGGCAACGATGGCTATAGGAATGCTGGTTGGCATGAAGAGCTTTGAAAAAGTATTAAAAAATATAAATAAGGCGAATACCATGATGACCGCTGCAGCGCAACTATATACTTATTACAAGTTAGATGAATCATCACGTAGAATATTAAAAAATTTAGGTATACATGCTTTAACAAAAGAACAATATCGGAATTTTAATAATGTACTTTCAAAAACTACTTTATATAAATTTAAAGCAAAAGAATTTATGGAACATATAGGAGAGTTTAAAACAAAAGCATTTACTACAGAAAATTATAAAGCCTTAAAAAAAAGCCTGGATGTATACGGAAAAGAACGTGGTAAGCTCGCAATGATACGAGAATATGATAAATTATTTGGATTAGAAAAATATAGAAAGTTCATAAATCTTTCGCCTTCCCAAAAAGTTATAAAAATGGCTACCACTTTTGGAGATGAATTTGTAGGGAAAACTTATAAGTCTACAAAAAAAACGATCAAATCTTTACCAAGTTGGAAAAATCCAAAAACAGCTTACAAAAATGCAGCAGAAAGTTTTAAAGAAAGTACTAAAGGGATGAATTCTCTGGGGAAAAGTATGAAGGTTGCAGGAAAAAGTTTAGGTCCGTTGGGTGTCGGAATTGTTGCTGCAGACAATTATAAAACTTACAAAGGAAATACTCAAAAGGTTGTTGTAGGTACAGTTGTGGATACTACTTATGGTGCAGGGGCAACAGCAATGGGTGCAGCAATTGGCTCAGGTTTCTTTCCACCAATAGGTACCGTGGTTGGAGCTGGATTGGGTTTTGGATTGACATTTGCAGTAAATAAAAAACTTAATAACTCTTCAAAGAGTATTGTTGAAGAATCAAAAGATGTTGTTAATAAAGGGGTTAATTCTGTAAAAAAATATGGAGGAAAATTATTGAATTGGTTTAAGTGAAAATGAGGTGTAAGTTTGAAAAAAATAAATGATAAAAAGTTTTCAAATATCCAATACGAAATTCAACATGGAAGATTAACGATTTCTGGAAATAGATTGTATCTTTTAAGTTTATTCATTTATTCTCTTGTTCTTTTAGGCATAACATATAGAGTTGCTTATTCAATTGGATTAAATGTACTTCAAAAGGAATGGAAAGTAATCCTTTATGGTGAAGTAAGTCTATTGATTCTTCAAATACTACTAATTTTATTCTGTAGAACGAAGCGTACTTTTAATTTTAAAGTATTAAGTGTTAGCCGGGTTTTATATACTTATAAAGCTGCTCTTGATCCCTTCATAATGATTGCTATGTTTACAATTGACGATGGAACATTTAGTACCTATACCCCTTTTCTATTATTAATAATTTTCACAGGAATAATTGTTCATATATTGTTTTTAATTAATGGTGTTAAAAAGAAAGAAAAGAAATTACTAAGTAAACGAAATACGATGATTTGGATATCAATTTTATTTTTATGTATTGTATTAACAACAATACTATCAAAAAATGTACTATTTCAAGATATTAATATGTTATTAATGACTTTAGCATTTTCAATAGTTTTTATAGCAATGTTAATAGGAAATTGTGAATTCATAATAGCTGCTTATTGTATTTTCTGTTACCCATCTTTTGCTGTAAACCCACCACCGCAAAAAAAGTTACAATATGTAAATCCTAAGAATCAAAGAAAAAAGAAGAAGAGGAAGAAGAATAGACGATAAGGAGTTATTCGATATTCTAATTTCTGAATTTTTTAAATAGAAAGGAGATTGACCGTGATTGTACGTGAAGAATCACTTGTTATTCGAAATGTAATTTGTGTTGAGGAGATTATTCCGCATGAGGAATGGTATTTGCCTGCTTTAAGTTTACGTAGAAATTTAGTGAATAAGGATATTTACTATACGAGCCCTGTTACTTTTAAAGCAGAGGAGATGAAAAATGAGCCTGCTTTTGGTAAATATTCTTATTATGTTGGGATAAATACTGAGGTTGAGGTAGGGGATGATGCAGATTTTAAACAATTAGAGTATTTGGAGATTTCGCCTGCTATTTATGTGAGATGCGCAGAAATTGACGAGTTAGAAGAGGCTTATACGCTTTTGAGAACTTATGCGAAGGAAAATAATCTCATGATCGAAGAACCTTTTTATCATGTATGTTTTGATGCATTTGATCATGTCATTATGGATATTTATGCTCAAGTGAAAGAAGGATGAGAGATGGTTGTGGATTTTGAAACAATGATGTATAAGAATGTGGTTTGGCATACATATGAAATCCATTTTAGTCAATTTGAACTTGCAATGGAGGACTTTAATGTAAAATTGGTGAAGGCGAATTTAACCGTAGCAGGGCCTCTTTTTTATGCATTGCATAATATACCTTTTGACGAAAAAATGCTTATCGATATCTATATTCCAGTAGAACAATCTGATATTCCGAAAGACTCGGATTTATTCTTCCAAAGTTATTTCTATATAGATGAGATGTTGATGACGAGAGTCAGAGACAATTTCGAAGTGAAAACTGAAAAAGCATATGATGAATTGTTTCAATATGCCATTCGAAATGATTATCAGATCAATTCTCCCATCTTTCATATTTTAAGAGGTGACGATGAAGGCGAATGGGTGGAATTGAAAGTAAGAGTATACAAAGAAAATATGTAATGTATATCACTATCTAAATTTTCTTCGAACATAACCAATTTGTTGCAAAGAATGTAACATGAAAAAATAGTTTTTATCATAACTTATTCTTACAAGATGTTGTCTACTCTTAAATATAAAGAATTTGTAATACGGTTAATAATGGTAATGGTAAAAATCTTAATTTCATCTCTAGTTCATTTTTTGAGATTGTAAATGCGATAGTATCTGGAAAAGTGTTTAAGCTAACGAAGATGAACAAAGGCCCATCTGAAGTTTAAAGAGTTGCTATTGTCTCGTATATTAGGTTTTAAAAAAATAGTGGGAGGGAACTATTTGGCAGAATTGGTTTATCGAACAATTGGTGAACTAGTTGAGGAAAAAGCATTATTATATCCTAATAGAGAAGCACTAGTGTATGCAGATCGTAATTTCCGTTTAACGTATTCGCAATTTAATCGACATGCAGATGAAGTAGCAAAAGCATTAATGGCTATTGGATTAGATAAGGGGGATCATTTTGCCGTTTGGACAACAAATGTACCTCAATGGCCTGGATTGCAATTTGGATCTGGGAAGATGGGCGCTCCTCTCGTAACGGTAAACACAAATTATCGAACGGCAGAATTAGAGTATTTGTTGGAGCAATCCGATTCGCGTGCGATTATATTAATGGATCAGCTAAGAGATTACTCATTTATCGATACGCTTTATGAAATTTGCCCTGAATTAAAAACTTGTGAGCCAGGAAAGCTTGAAAGCGAACGTTTACCATTATTAAAAACGGTTGTTGTGATTAGTGAGAAAAAGTATCCTGGTACATTTACTTATGAAGAATTTTTATCAAATGGTCAGAAAATTACCGATGAACAACTAATACAACGTAAGAATTCGTTATCTTACGATGATGTTATTAATATTCAATATACGTCAGGTACAACTGGTTTTCCAAAAGGTGTAATGTTAAGTCATTTTAATCTAATCAATAATGCTATTAATATTGCAGAGTGTATGAAACTAACATATGAGGACAAACTCTGTATTCCAGTACCATTTTTCCATTGTTTTGGATGTGTTATTGGAACATTGGCTATTGTTTCTGCTGGCGGTACAATGGTACCAGTACAAGAGTTTAACGCAGCAGAAGTTTTACGTACAGTTGAGAAGGAAAAATGTACAGCACTTCATGGAGTACCGACGATGTTCATAAACGAATTGAATTTGCCAAATATTCAAGATTACGATCTATCATCTCTTCGTACAGGCGTAATGGCAGGATCTATATGTCCAATAGAAGTGCTAAAAGGCGTTATGAATAGGATGGGGATGAAGGATATTACGATCTGTTATGGTCAAACTGAAACTTCCCCTGTGCTAACGCAAACACGAACCAATGATCCTATCCATTTAAAAGTGGAGACAGTTGGTCGAGCTTTACCAAATGTTGAAGTGAAAATTATGGAACCTGGTACCAATAACGAAGTTCCACCAGGAGTACAGGGGGAAATTTGTGCACGAGGCTATGTAGTGATGAAGGGGTATTATAAAAATCCAGATGCAACACAGGAAGCAATTGATGAAAATAACTGGCTTCATACAGGGGATCTTGGAACAATGGATGAAAATGGATATGTTCAAATAACTGGAAGATTAAAGGATATGTTCATACGTGGTGGTGAAAATATTTATCCACGTGAGATTGAAGAGTTCTTGTACAAACACCCTAAAGTAATGGATGTCCAAGTTGCAGGGGTTCCAGATGTGAAGTACGGAGAAGAGGCAGCAGCTTGGATTATCCTGAAAGATGGTCAAACTGCCACTGAAGAAGAAATCAAAGCGTATTGTAATGGGAAAATTTCACGCCATAAAATACCTCGATATATTTACTTTGTAGATCATTATCCAATGACCGCATCAGGCAAAATACAAAAGTTTAAACTGAAGGAACAATTTAAAAGCTATATATAGATGATAATATTGAAAAAGCTGATTGGAGATGATAATGGACCATCAGCTTTTTTATATGGTTTTATTTCTTTTTGTACAAGTTTATTACCATTTATTTTTTGATAGATCTTCCCTTCTAAGCTTATATCTAGCTTTACAAAAAAGGCGCATCCTATAGCCGGACGCGCTTTCTAAACTCGATTAAATATATTTTCCGTATTTACCTAACAATTCTTTCGTTTTCTTCTTGCCAAGAATATTCTCGATTTCATTTAACACATTTTCAGGAATACCTGTTAATACCCATGAGATCGAGAACGATGAAAGAAGTGGGCGTAATTTTTGTATTTCTTTTTTCGAAAGTGGAATCTGATAAGTTTTGGCATATTCGGCAAGCTCCTTATCTGATTTACGGTTGATTTCACTTATTAATGAAAGATAATCCATTTAGTCATCCTCTCAAGATATTGTTCTTTACAAAGCGCCCGCAATCTATTATACTTTGAATTTGTAAATCGTAATGATTATGAATTAGAAAGAAGAGAAGTATATGGCGCAAAAGCCGTTAATTGAATTACAAGATGTTTCATTTCAATATGAATATACAAATGTTTTAAGAGATATATCATTAAGCGTAAGAGAAGGCGATTTTTTAGCGCTACTTGGCCCAAATGGCTCCGGAAAATCGACATTATTGAAAATTATTTTAGGGTTATTAAAACCTACCAAGGGTACTGTAAAACTATTTGGAGAACCAGGTTCGACTTTTAAGCATAGAGAATGGATAGGATATGTGTCTCAAAAGTCTAATTCGTTTAATTCTGGATTTCCTGCAACGGTAAAAGAGGTAGTAGCGAGCGGTCTTACTAAAAAAATCGGCCTATTTAAAAGAAGATTACCAGATCAGCAAGCCAAAGTAATAGAATCTTTGAAAGCTGTTGGTATGGAACAATTTGCAAATCGTAATATTGGTGAACTATCCGGAGGTCAACAACAACGTGTTTTTATCGCAAGAGCGCTTGTAGCAGAACCAAAATTGCTTATTTTAGATGAGCCAACCGTCGGAATTGACCACGAGAATGTGCAGTCATTCTATGATATGCTGACGGATTTAAATGAGCGACATCATATGACGATGATTTTAGTTACACACGATGTGGACACAGTATCCGATACGATAAGTCATGTAGCTTGTTTAAACCAAACTATTCACTTCCACGGTTTTAAAGACGATTATGATTCCTTATCCGATGATCAACTAAATGCATGGTATGGCCATGCAGTTCGAAAAATTCATCATGATAATAAGGAGAAACAAAAATGATCGAATCAATATTACAATATGATTTTTTACAAAATGCTTTTTTATCGGGGATTATTATTGGCATAATTGCTCCATTACTCGG
This sequence comes from uncultured Rummeliibacillus sp., assembly GCF_934216135.1. NCBI lineage: Bacteria > Bacillati > Bacillota > Bacilli > Caryophanales > Caryophanaceae > Rummeliibacillus > uncultured Rummeliibacillus sp. Next base: position 22,953 of record NZ_CAKQBI010000013.1, read on the forward strand.
TGTATTTATTGTAGTACGTCGTTTATCCCTAATAGCTGATGCATTAAGCCATGTCACTTTGGCTGGAATTGCTGGCAGTTTATACTTAAGTCAAAGTGTTACAGCATTCGCAACACTAAATCCTATTTACTTAGGAATTGTTTCTGCGGTAGGGGGTTCTGTCTTAATCGAACGTCTCCGCAGATTATATAAACATTTTGAAGAATTAGCGATTCCAATTATTATGTCAGCTGGACTAGGAATGAGTGCTATTTTTATCTCATTAGCACAAGGATTTAGTACCGATTTGTTTAGCTATTTATTTGGTTCTGTTTCCGCAGTTAGTAGACAAGATTTATGGATTGTACTTGGAATTGCCATTTTAGTGTTTGCGTTTATCTTTATTTTTTATAAAGAATTATTTGTCCTTTCATTTGATGAGGATTATGCAAAAGCTAGTGGTTTACCTGCAAAAACAATTCACTTACTATTCATGGTAGTAACGGCTCTTGTTATTGCGGCAAGTATGCGAATAGTAGGGATATTACTTGTTTCTTCTTTAATCACATTACCTGTTGCAGCGAGTATTCGAATAGCAAAGGGTTTTAAACAAACTATTTTCTTTGCCATTCTTTTTGGTGAATTGGCAGTAATTATAGGATTAGTAACAGCTTTCTATCTAAATTTGGCACCTGGTGGTACAATTGTAGTAACTTCTATTTTAATTTTACTATTGGTCATTATGATCAAGAAAATTGTAATGGCAATTCGTGCAAAGGATTGAGGGGAGTAATTGGGTTATGAATTTGACAAAGGCATGGGAAATACTAAAGGATAGCGGGTTTAAAAAGACAGATAAACGAGAGCAAATCCTAGAGATGTTCGAGGAGAATGATAAGTACTTAACTGCCCGCGATCTGCTTGTGGTGATGAAAAAGGATTACCCAGGTATGAGCTATGATACGATTTATCGTAATCTAGCTACATTTGTAGACCTGGGGATATTAGAAGAAACCGAGCTATCAGGTGAACGTCACTTCCGTATGCAATGTGAAACTGAACATCACCATCACCATTTTATTTGTATGGAATGTGGGAAGATCAAAGAAATTCACTTGTGCCCAATGGATATGCTCCAAGAACAACTTCCTGAGTACGAGATAGAAAATCACAAATTTGAAATTTACGGTAAATGTCCGGATTGTATAAAGAAAAACCTGTCATAGCAATGGATGACAGGTTTTTGTTTTAGTAAATTTTAATGTAAAGATTTATCATTTTTATATTCGAGTACTTGAAATATACTCGAAAAAAATGATATGATTTAACAATAAGTGTGTAGAGATATTGGTTTAACAGACCAAAAATATATGTCTCAATGATACGTCTGCCATCTGAAATACTATATGGAGATGATCAATATGCATGAGGAAACAAGATTACCTAGAAATGGAAAGGAATTCATATTATTCTTAGCGATTATATCTATACTTTCAGTTAATATTATCGCACCTATAATTATGGGATATCAATTTGGATTCAGTAAAGATGTGTATCTTGATACCTTAAAAGTAATTCCTTTTGTATGGATTTGTGTCGTTTTATTGGTAACACTTGTTGCAAATCCACTTGTTACAAAACTTAACCAAAAGTTTACGGAGCCGACGGACGGATTTAATGCAAGAATATTATTTACGATATTGTTTAGCGTAACTATTTTGTCTATTTTACTGACAATTATTGGTTCATGGATTGGTACAAGGCAAATGAGTTTAAATCTGATTCGAACATTCTTATATAATTGGCCACGAAACTTTTTCATCGCATTTTGGTTTGAAACGTTAATCGCTCAGCCAGCAGCAAGATTTACTATGAAAAAATTGCACGCAAGTCAGGCACGTAAAACTATAAATGTGTAACAACAATTAGTAAAAATCTATAGTTGATTGACTTTTTAGAAAATCAGTCTTCTTATTTATAGACAGAGTAAGTGAAAAATAGAGCCTGAAATATATAGGGAATTACCCGCATGTAATTGAGCTTGTTATCCAGAAGGATGGCAAGCTCAATTTTTTTGAAGGTTTAATTGGGAATTTTAAAAAACAGGGGCGACTTATTCAATCCTCAAATGGAAATTCAATAATATATCCTAATTGAATATCGCATTCTTCAAGTAGAGGAATTGATAAGGTAATAATAGTTGAGATAACGAAGCAATTAATCAACATTTTTGATAATAGGTCTTTGTGCTTCGATTTAAAAATACTAACAATATATTGAATGAAAAAGAGGAAAATAAAACAATTTGTAAAGACATTCATGAAATACTGCAAGTCCATATTCTCCACCGCTTTCCTCGATTCTTAGAAACTTTAGTATACTGATTATTATACAAAATGGTATTCATAATTGTAATAGAATTATACATATTAATTTAAACAGAAAAGTCAAGAAAATATAGAAAAATAGTTACTTTTAACATAAGAAATTTTTTCAAAAAAGATAACATTGTTTGCCAATCTTGTTACAACTTATTTGAGTGTTGATTTCTTTCATAATTTTCAAGGTATAATATGAGCGGGGAAAGTTATAGTAGGGAAAAGGAGAGTATTACATATGCGAATGTTGTTTAAAACGTTTTTATTAGTCTCTGCTTTAGTAATTGGTTTAGTTGGTTGTGGGAAAGAAAATTCTAAAGCGAATACAAGGGAAATCATTATACCTAAAACTGAATTTTATCAATATCTATTTATTCAAAGCGTCGATGATAAAGGAATATCAACGAAGGAAACAAGTAAGCTAGTAGAAGATCCTGCAGTTGTTCAAGATTATATAAGAACTGTAAATAGATCAGTTGTGATGGTTCCTAAAACTGAAAAACAAGCTGAAGTTGTAAAACAGTTAGACAAACAAGGTAGCTACATAATAGCCCTTGGGGACACGAAAGAGATGAACAAACTGACCTATAAGATTTATATGTTAAAAGATGGAACAATTTTCTTCCAAGATACGATGAAAAAAGAAATGATGTATATGACGGTTAAAAAAGAGCCTGAGAAATTAGAAAAAGTGAAGAAAATATTAGATATTAATTTTTAATAAAAAGCGAAAGACTGCTCTAGAGCAATCTTTCGCTTTTACTTTTAATCTATTAAACTCCAAATTCTTTTTTTACCCAATTTTCAGCTTCAAGCCAACTTTTTATGCGAACAACACCATTTGGAATTGCTTCACGGTTATATGGTGCATCGAACAATAGAACAGGTATATCTAATTCTTCATGGATTCTAACGGCATTATCATGCTTATCTTCCATAAACAATTGAACGCCGTGTCTACGTCCAGCAATCACCTTATCTGTTGCTCCAACGATATCAATCGTATCATAAGGTAGGTGATTTGCTTTAAACCAATGGTCTGTCACTGCACGGGAGTTTTCTTCACGAGCTGTAATATAGTTTAAAGAAACATTTGGATACCAATTAGTTAAAATACGTTTTGCATTTAGTTGAATAGGGGGGTTTTTATACATATTTAGTTCTTCAGATTTAAACCATTTGAAGAAATCGGCTTTATCAACAGCCAACGCTTCAGTAAGGTCATAAGTTTTAACATCATCTAACGTGATATTAGTTTGATATGCTTCATTGATATAAGGTAATAGAAAATCTGGTGTTGTAACAGTACCGTCAATATCAATGCCAAAACTATATTTCTTTGTCAATATTATGTCCCCCTAGATGCTATTGTTTTGCGTTTGCGGCTTTTTCAGCTTCTTGCTTTTTGTAATATTCTTCAGCAAGAATATCGATTTCTTTTTTCAATTCTTCTACCATTGTTTCTTCTGGTACTTTTCGAACAGTTTTACCATGACGGAAAAGTAAACCTTCTCCGCGAGCACCAGCGATACCGATATCAGCTTCGCGTGCTTCACCTGGTCCGTTAACTGCGCAACCAAGAACAGATACTTTAATAGGTGCTTTAATAGTTTGTAAATATTCTTCTACTTCGTTAGCAATTGAGATTAAATCGATTTCAATACGACCACAAGTAGGGCATGAGATTAAAGTAGGCATGTTAGAAGCTAAACCGAATGATTTCAATAATTCTTTTGCTACTTTTACTTCTTCAACAGGGTCAGCACTTAAAGAAACACGTAATGTGTTACCAATGCCTTTAGATAAAATAGCACCAAGTCCAGCAGCAGATTTAATAGTACCAGAGAATAATGTACCTGATTCAGTAATTCCTAGGTGTAATGGATAATCAAATGCACGAGAAGCTTTTTCATAAGCTTCAATAGCAAGATTAATATCAGATGCTTTCATAGATACGATAATATCGTGGAAATCAAGATCTTCTAAAATTTTAATGTGGTGTAACGCACTTTCTACCATACCATCAGCAGTAGGATAACCGTATTTTTCTAAAATTTTACGTTCAAGTGAACCAGCATTAACACCAATACGGATTGGAACACCTTTCGCTTTTGCTGCATTAACAACAGCTTCAACTTTTTCTTTACGACCGATATTCCCTGGGTTGATACGGATTTTATCCACACCGGCTTCAATAGCTTTTAGAGCAAGTTTATAGTCAAAGTGAATATCCGCAACGAGTGGGATATGAATACGTTTTTTTATGTCAGCTAGCGCATTTGCAGCTCTTTCATCAGGACAAGCAACACGAACAATTTGGCATCCTGCTTCTTCTAAACGAAGAATTTCTGCTACTGTCGCTTCAACATCATGTGTTTTAGTTGTTGTCATACTTTGGATGATTACTTCATTGCTTCCGCCGATTGTTAAATCACCTACACGAACTTTACGTGTTTTCGAACGGTGCGTGATTTCATTCATGAATTACTCTCTCCTTCGTGGCTTATAAAAGCCTTCACTAATCACTATTTTAGCAGTGTTTCGAAGAAAATGACAAGAAAGAAACATTAACCGCTTAATTTGAACATGAATTAGCATTTTTTGCACGGAACGGTAAAATTACTTCCTCTCCAGGTTTAAAACTTTGCTTTAATAAATGGGGATTGAATTTGTATACCAGTTCAAGTCGATCAGCAAAAGTTAAATTTTCAGCTGGGTATAGGGAAAATAAAGATTCCCATGTATCACCAGGTGCAGTGGTTACGGTAATTGTTTGGGTTTTATCTGACTCCTCGCATTTTTGTTGAGGTGTATAAAAATCTGCTTTTGAAATGGTTCCTTCGATTAAATCTACTTTTATAAAATAAGCACAGACTATTATAATCAGTGCGGAAACTAGTACTCTCACAAAAAATCCCTCCCTTTTCCACTAATATATGAAAAAGAAAGAGATTCAGACCTATTTTTTCGGTTGATTTGGATATTTTGAACAAGCAATGATCAAGTAAATAGCTGTAATAGCAATGCTGAGGCTTGATACCAAGCGGTTATTGGATATGAAAAAAGCAGATAGTGAGGTGAAGATTGTTGATAATGTGACAGTAAATGCAGTAGTTCGCCAAATATGTCGGAATTCACCGCGCTTATGCTGAAATTTCAGTATCCCTAACCCGATAAAAGCATAAATACTAATTTGAACAAAAAGTGTAAAGGAATTGATCACGAATAATAATAAAAAGGCAAATGGATATATTAGCCATTTTATATCATTGATAAATTGCTTTAAACCGTTAATCTGGCTTGTTTCTAAACCAACGCCTGTTAGAAATTGAATAAAAGAAACAATTGTTACGAATAGTACGAGCAACAATACAAATTGTATGACCTTTCCTATAGGAAGCAGTCGATATGCAGCTAACTTTTTAGGATGAATGAGGCTGTCTTTGAATAACTGCCAATGTGTAATCTTCATATATATAACCTCCAACTAGTATATTAACATGGAAATTATCGTGATATGTATAGGCAAGATGTAAAAACAGTTAAATTCTTAATATAATTTTTAGTACATGTTCTTAAATAAGTTTTTTGGGATAAGGAACTTATTTTAAGTGTAATCCGTATATAATATCAAAAGTGTGGTTCCTTGTTGTTTGACAAATCTGTATTAAAAACAATATATATACTCTACTGACTTAATAGGAAGAAATAATACACTTAAGGGAGAGCGTTAATGGATATTCTTTCATGGATTTTAGTTATTACAAGTTTTATCATTGCGTTTGTTGGTTTAATATATCCGGTTATACCATCTGTTTTATTTATTTTTTTAGGCTTTATCATACATGGACTATTCCATGGCTTTAGTGAATTCCCTTGGTGGTTCTGGGTATGCGAAATTCTTTTTACTATATTGTTATTTGGTGCAGATACACTTGCAAATGCGTTTGGTGTAAAAAGGTTTGGGGGTTCAGAAGCAGGCATCTGGGGAAGTACAATTGGTTTATTAATAGGACCGTTTGTTATACCGTTTGCAGGTATTTTAATAGGACCTTTTATAGGAGCAGTAATCGCCGAATTACTTTTTTCAAAAAGTTCTCTTAAACTGTCGTTGAAGATAGGAGTCGGATCGCTTGTTGGTTTTTTGACATCCGTAGTAACGAAGGGAATTGTACAAATAGTGATGATTGTTTTGTTTTTGGTCGTTATGTAAATTCGCTCTAAAAACTGGCTTTGCGTAAAACATTCAATCTTTTTATGTAATAGGCTAGTTGTATAAAATTCATAGTAATTCAGTCTAAAGGATGAAATTGAAAAATATAGTTAATAATATTTGAACGCAAATATAAATTTTGATAACCTAATGGATGTAGTAAATAATTACTTAATTTCAAGGAGGAATTTTATTATGGCATTTGAATTACCAAACTTACCTTATGCTTTTGATGCATTAGAACCACATATCGACGCAAAAACAATGGAAATCCATCACGACAAACACCATGCTACATACGTAGCTGGCCTAAACGCTGCTCTAGAAGGAAAATCTGAATTTGAAGGTAAAACAGTTGAAGAAGTAATTGCTAACTTAGACGCTGTTCCTGAAGCAGTTCGTACAGCTGTACGTAATAACGGTGGCGGCCATGCTAACCACTCACTATTCTGGGAATCATTAGCTCCAAATGCAGGTGGCAAACCAACTGGTGAACTTGCAGCAGCAATCGATGCAAAATTCGGTAGCTTCGATGCTTTCAAAGAACAATTCGCAGCAGCTGCTAAAACTCGTTTTGGCTCAGGCTGGGCTTGGCTATCACTAGCTAACGGTGAATTAGAAATTTCATCTACTCCAAACCAAGACTCACCAATCATGGAAGGTAAAACTCCATTACTTGGTCTTGATGTTTGGGAACATGCTTACTACTTAAACTATCAAAACCGTCGTCCTGATTACATTTCAGCATTCTGGAATGTTGTAAACTGGGACAAAGTTGCAGAACGTTACGCTGCTGCAAAATAATCCATTATTCTTGGAACAAAGCACGTATCTTACACGTCAGTAAGATGCGTGCTTATTTTTATGGGCTCGTTTAAAATGGGCATATATTTCTGTATTTCGTTACTACTATTTACTGTTGATCATATTAAAAATTTACAATTACATAGGCAAGAAAAATATTAATTCCCCTATGTCTTTGAAAGGCATGCAATTATTCATTTTTTAGCGAAAATGTTTTATGTTTTTTCACAGAAAAATGATATACTACTAATTGTGAATTGAGTGGAAAGGGGGCTAAAAGCATGCGCAAAAAAAACAAAAATATAAACAAACGTGCATCCAATGTCAAAGCAAAACAGCGTGCAAATCTTTCTTTTCGAATGAACGTACTGTTCTTCTCGATTTTCTTATTATTTTCAGCCTTAATATTACGATTAGGATATATGCAAATTGTAAAAGGAAAAGATTATGTTAGAGAATTAGAACAAACGGAAGAAGTCACAGTAAACACTAGTGTTCCACGAGGTCGAATATATGATCGACAAGGTCGTGTATTAGTTGATAATAAACCTAAAAATGCAATTACCTATACAAAATTGCAATCTACGACAAGCGAAGAAATGTTAGCAACAGCTAAAAAGTTATCAAAACTTATTAAAATGGATACAAGTAAAATAGCGTTGCGAGATAAGCAAGATTATTGGATTACTCTTCATAAAGATGAAGCTTATGCAAAAGTTTCAAAAAAAGAGCAAAGCGCTATTAATAAAAACGATAAGTTATCTACTTCTGATAAACAATCTGAACTCGATAAATTAGTACGGGATCGTATTACAAAAGCAGAATTGAAAAGTTTAACGAAAGAAGACTTACAAGTTTTAGCTATTTATAGCAAAATGGTAGCAGGGTATAACTTATCACCTCAAATTATTAAAAGTGATAAAGTAACAGATAAGGAATTTGCTATCGTATCCGAACATTTAAACGAGTTACCAAATGTCAATACAACAACAGATTGGGCCCGACAAAAAAATTCAGATTTAAGTATTCTTGGCTCTACGACTACACCATCTGAAGGGATTCCAAAGGATAAGCTCGATTATTATTTGGCTCGTGGCTACTCACGAAATGACCGAGTTGGGAAAAGTTATATTGAAGCTCAATATGAAGAATTACTGCAAGGGCAAAAAGCAGTTGTCAAAAACGAAACTAACGGAAAAGGCCAAGTTGTCGAAACAAAAACAACATCTCCAGGTTCACCTGGGAAAGACCTTGTATTAACAATTGATAGTAATTTACAAAAGAAACTTGAAAAACTAGTTGAAGAGCAATTACTTACAGCAAAAGCAACTGGTGCTTCTAGTCTTTTAGATCGTGCCTTTCTTGTCATGATGAACCCAAATACTGGGGAAATATTATCAATGGTAGGCAAAAAAATAGATACAGATGAAACTGGTAAAACTGTCATAAACGATTATGCTATTGGTACTTTTACTTCAGCTTATGAAGTAGGGTCAGTAGTAAAACCAGCGACATTACTTACTGGTTATTCATTAAATGCCATTACACCAGGAGAAGTCTTAACCGATAAACCGATTAAAATTGCAGGAACAAAAGCAAAATCTTCTATCTTTAACCGTTCTGGTGCAATTCCTTTATCAGATTTACAAGCGCTTGAACGTTCTTCTAACTCATATATGTTCCAAGTTGCGATGAAGATTGCTGGAGCTAATTATGTGTATAACGGTGGTTTAAGAGTACAACCAAATGATTTTACAAAAATTCGTAATTCATATGCTCAATTTGGTTTAGGAGTGGATACAGGTATTGACTTACCTGGTGAATTTACAGGATTTAAAGGTGAAGAATCGATTTCAGGTAAATTACTCGATTTAGTAATTGGACAATATGATACATTTACACCACTACAATTGGCTCAATATGTATCGACAGTTGCAAATGGTGGGAAGAGAATCCAACCGCATTTAGCAAAAGAGGTACGTGAACCTTCAGTAGATGGGAAAAAACTAGGACCTATTGTTAAAGAATTTACACCAAACGTATTAAATACGATTAACAATCCTCAGTCTCAAATTGATCATGTGAAGCAAGGGATGCATTTAGTGTATTTTGGTAGCCAAGGTTCAGCAGCTTCATACTTTAGAGATGCAAAATTTGACGCAGCAGGTAAAACAGGTACAGCTGAAGTTGTATACTACGGACCTAAAAGGGCTGCATATGGCACTCAAACATTAACAATTACTCATATCGGATTTGCTCCATACAAAAATCCGGAAATCGCCTATGCTGTAGTTGTTCCATGGGTGACAACAAGCCAAAGTTATACAGCTATCAACAATATCATTGCACGTAAAGCTGTTGAAACGTATTTCTCTTTACAAAAGAAAGAAATGAATAATAAAGAAGAAACCGTAGGACAAAAAATAGAAAGAGCAAACAATAAAAATGCTAGTAATAATTCTGCACAGTAGAATGATACTTAGTAATATAAAAATACAGTGAATTCCATTTGAGGGAACTGAGAAACTTACCTTTTTTAGTTGTGTAAATGAAATTCAATACAATAAAGGCAAATTGTCGTCTTATTTGGACGGCAATTTGCCTTTTTCTCTCTCTTTTTTTCACTCAGAATTTTTAGTATTCGCTTAAGGTTGTGGGTCAATCACATTCTTCGAGGATAAAAGTAGACTCTACAAATTGATTAATTTTCCGAAGCATATTTCCCTTCGGCACCACAATATTGTGCTATGAATGGGTTTCTTGGTTTTAAATTTTTGGGAAAAGTATTTTAGAGAAGAGAAAAGAGTGGATTGGAGTGGAAGGCAGCGAGTCCTCGAAAATGTATTCACATTTTCTTCGTGCGGTGTAAATTCGAGGAAGCTAATTCAATGTCTAGCGGGAACAGCACGAGCTGAAGCACCCGGACTGAGCGTAGCGAGGGAGAAGGCTGAAGCCGTGCCCGCAGAAAGCGTAATCAGAACTAAAGTATATAAGTAAAAGATAAATCGATAGCTTTTTAAATTTATTTATATCAATTTACATCCCCTTTACAAAACCATAATAATCCCTAACATTCCATTTATATTCCCTCAACAAACTCCCTTTATAGTAAGTATTGTAATAAACAATACAAATTCCTTTGGGAGGCAAACACAGATGAAAAACTGGAAGTACTTAATGATGACATCAGTTATCGGATCTGCATTATTTTTAGGAGCATGTGGTAATAACGATGACTCAGCATCAAAAAGCAATAACGGTTCAACAGAACAAAAAGCAGATGCAAGTCAAAAATTAGAAGGTAAAATTTCAGGTGATGGTTCATCAACAGTAGCACCAATTATGGAAGCAATCGTAGAAGAATATGCAAACGAACAACCAAAAGTTCAAGTATCAGTAGGCGTATCTGGAACAGGTGGCGGTTTTGAAAAATTCATAAAAGGCGAAACTGATTTTTCAAATGCCTCTCGTGAAATTAAAGACGAAGAAGCTGCGAAATTAAAAGAAGCAGGTATTGATTATACAGAAATGAAAATTGCATTCGACGGAATTTCAATCGTTGTTAACAAAGATAATAACTGGGTAGAAGATTTAACTGTCGATCAATTAAAACAAATTTGGTTAGAAGATGGTAAAGATAAAAAATGGTCAGATATTAACCCTAAATGGCCAGATGAAAAAATCGTATTCTATTCTCCTGGTACAGATTCAGGTACTTATGACTATTTTGTAAATGATATTTTAGAAGAAAAACAACTAGTAAAATCAGTTACTCTTTCTGAGGATGATAATGTCCTAGTTAAAGGAGTAGAGTCAGATAAAAATGCTATTGGCTATTTTGGATATGCATACTACTTAGCAAACAAAGATAAGTTAAAAGTTGTTAAAATTGGTGGGGTTGAACCAACACATGACACAATCGAATCTGGAGAGTATACACCACTTTCTCGTTCACTATACGTATATGTGAAAAACAGTGCTATAAAAGACAACCCTGTTATGTATGATTTTATGAAATATACAATTGAAAATGCTGGAGAAATGGCTGAAGCAGTTGGTTACGTAAAAACTCCAGATGATATATATCAAAAAGACTTATCTGCATTAGAAGCGTTGAAATAATAAGAGTTAAAAGGGAGTGAGTAGCAAATAGCTACTCACATTCCATTTGAAGGGGGACTTCAATTGGTTAGCTTTAAGCAACAAGATTCGCAATCTGTTCAACAACTAATCGAACAAGCAAAAGGCAAAGGTTCAAAAAAGTTAATGGAAAAAATAATGCCGAAGATATTATTTTTGACGGCATTAGTATCCGTCTTAACGACAATTGGTATTGTATTTACACTGATTTTTGAAACTTTTGAGTTTTTTACAAGAGTGAATATTATAGATTACCTAATCGGTAGAGAATGGCTACCTTTTGCTGGAGATTCACCAGCATATGGGGTTTTGCCATTAATCGCTGGCACATTAAAAGTTACATTGATCGCAGCAGTTGTAGCGGTTCCACTTGGGATAGCGGCAGCAATTTATCTAAGTGAGTATGCAAGTGATAAAATACGCAGAACGATTAAGCCAATTTTAGAAGTTTTGGCTGGCGTTCCTACTATTGTATATGGATTCTTTGCATTGACGTTTGTTACACCAATTATTCAAACTGTTATTCCATCAGTGAAAATTTTTAATGCAATAAGTCCAGGAATCGTAATTGGAATCATGATATTACCAATGATTGCTTCATTATCAGAGGATGCTATGTCTTCCGTTCCAAACTCGATTCGTGAAGGTGCTTTGGCACTGGGCTCTACAAAATTAGAAGTAACATTAAAAGTTATTCTACCAGCGGCAATATCAGGGATTCTTTCTTCTATTGTACTTGCAGTTTCTAGAGCAATCGGTGAAACAATGATCGTTTCTCTAGCTGGTGGATCGACTCCAAAATTCGACATGAATATTACTGATTCTATTCAAACTATGACTGCATATATCGTTCAAGTATCAAGCGGTGATGCTGGTTATGGAACTACTATTTATTATTCAATCTATGCTGTTGGTTTTACTCTTTTTATCTTCACATTACTGATGAATTTATTAGCACACTTTATCTCAAAACGCTTTAAGGAGGAATACTGATGAATTATATCAATCAAAAAGAAGTCATCAAGAGAATGTCAGGGCGAATATTCCTCAATGGTCTTTTTAAAGTGATCTTTCTATTAGCGACATTGTTCGCTTTAGCAACGCTTGGAATTTTGATTTATCGGATGGTTACACAAGGTTCTGGATATTTAGATGCTGATTTCCTGGGAAATTTCTCATCTAGATTTGCCGAAAAAGCTGGGATTAAGGCAGCATTGATAGGGTCGATTTGGCTAATGGCAGTTGTTGCTCCAGTATCACTTTTACTTGGTATAGGTGCAGCTCTTTATCTTGAAGAATATGCTTCTAAAAACAAAATGACGGATTTTATACGTATGAATATCTCCAATTTAGCTGGAGTTCCTTCTATTGTATTTGGTTTACTTGGATTGACCATTTTTGTTCGAAGTTTAGCTTTAGGAAAAAGTGTATTAGCTGCTGGATTGACCATGAGTTTATTGATATTACCTGTCATAATTGTTTCTTCTCAAGAAGCAATTCGCGCTGTGCCGAATGAATTGCGTGAAGCATCATATGGTATGGGTGCAACTAAGTGGCAGACTATTTTAAAAGTTGTACTACCTTTTGCGATACCGGGTATTTTAACTGGCTGTATTCTAGCACTATCAAGGGCCGTTGGTGAAACAGCTCCTTTAGTTGTAATTGGTATTCCTGTCATCGTACATTTTTTGCCAGAAGGAATTTTAAGCCAATTCACTGCTTTACCAATGCAAATATTTGATTGGGCAAAACGTCCACAACCAGAATTTCAACATGTCGCAGCAGCAGGGATTCTTGTTTTACTGATATTCTTAATTGTTTTAAATTCAATTGCTATTTTCATCCGAAATAAGTTCCAAAAACGTTATTAAAATTGGAGGATATAAAATGTTAAAAATTCAAGTGAAAGATGCAGAGCAAAATTCAACTGATAATCTTAAGGTACTTCAAACAGATAAGAAAAAAACTGTTTATCAAACAAGAAACTTGAATCTTTGGTATGGTGAGCAACAAGCTTTAAAAGATATAAATCTTGATATTATAGAAAATGATGTAACGGCTATTATTGGACCTTCTGGTTGTGGAAAATCCACTTATATTAAAACGTTGAATCGAATGGTAGAACTTGTACCAATTGTTCGTACAACTGGTGAAATTATCTATCGCGAACGAAATATTTTAGATAAAAATTATCAAGTAGAAGAATTAAGAACGAAAGTAGGAATGGTATTCCAAAAGCCAAATCCATTTCCAAAATCTATTTATGATAATATTGCCTATGGTCCAAGAATTCATGGTATAAAAAACAAAAAGATTTTAGATGAAATCGTAGAAAATAGTTTACGTGGTGCGGCTATTTGGGATGATGTAAAAGATCGTTTACATCAAAATGCTTATGGGTTATCAGGAGGGCAACAACAACGTATTTGTATTGCTAGATGTTTGGCAATAGAACCAGATGTCATCTTAATGGATGAACCGACTTCAGCACTTGATCCTATATCAACATTAAAAGTAGAAGAACTTGTTCAAGAATTAAAACAAAATTATTCTATTATAATTGTGACACATAATATGCAACAAGCTGCACGTATTTCTGACAAAACAGCATTCTTCTTAAATGGTGAGGTAATTGAATTTGATGATACAAATAAATTATTCTCAACACCATCAGATCGACGTACAGAAGACTATATATCTGGAAGATTTGGCTAAGGAGGAAATAACATGACACCAAGGGAAAAATTCGATAGTGACTTAAAACGTGTTCAAAATCTACTTGTTGAATTGTGCGAACGTTCAATTCAGGCATTCGAGAAATCGCTGAATGTATTATTTTCAAAAAATATGGACGGTGCAATCGTTATTATTGAGCAAGACCGTTTCATCAATCGCTTAGAAGAACATCTTCATGATGAAATTATTCTTTTAATCACAAAACAGCAACCAGTAGCCACAGACTTACGAAGATTAGTTGCTCTCATCCGTGCTGCACAAGATATGGAAAGAATAGGTGACTATGCCGTAAGTATTGGAAAAGAAACAATTCGTATAGGTGAAAATCCCAAACCTTATCCAGAAGAGCAATTACGAGAAATGGGAAAATTGACTGTTAATATGTTAAAAGAAATGTTGGATGCTTTTGTAAAAGAAGATGTTGAAAAAGCAAAAGAAATCGCTTTACGAGATGATCAGATTGATCATTGTTATGGAGAAACAATGTCATCTATCGAAAAAATGATGACTAACGAATCCTCGAGTGGCCATGCAATTCAATTGGCGCTAATATGCAAATATATTGAAAGAGCTGCCGACCATGCCACAAATTTAGCTGAAGCTTTATTCTTTATAGTCCAAGGAAAAAGATTCGCTCTAAATTCATAAAAGGAGTTTTCCGTAAATAGTGGAAACTCTTTTTTATCATACATTTTAAATGTAATTCGTTAATTAATTAATTAATTTTAAGTTTTACATACAGTGTAGTGAAGTTTCAAAAATCACAAAAGATGTTTCAAACAGCAAATTTAGCTGATGAAACATCTTTTCTTATTTTGCGGATGTAATGATTTTGACTATGTCTTTATTAGACATATCAGATGATAATTGATAATCACCGATTTGAATATCTTTTGCTTTGTTCTTATTGATGATGTATCGTTCTAATTCACCATCATCCTTTATAATACCGCCATCTTTTAAAGCTTTTGTGACTTCGGTAGTCCCCATACCTTTTTTGATGACCAATTTATAAGTAGTGACTTTCTTTTTCTCTTTACTTGTCGAGGTGTTTTCTTTTTTTAAAGTTTGATAGTCTGTCTGAATCTTTGCAAGTTGTTCTTTTGCATCAGCAGCTTCTTCTTTTAAAGTATCGAGCTCTTCTTTTTTTATAACAACAGATCCTTTTGAAGCTTTTATAGAATTCTGAGTGTTTTCTTCAAAAAAGTGAGTTTGGATAGTCATTATACTTCCAGCAAGAAATAATCCAATGCCAAATGAGCGAATTGTGGATTTCATCATAAACGATTTCCCCCAGAAGCAATAATCGCTTGTACTTGTTCTGTTGATAGGGATGATCGTTTACTTATTTCTTCGGTGTTATAGCCTTGCTTATGTAAAGTGATAACTTGGCTAATTATAATTTGATGTATGCCCTTAATATTTGCCTTTGACGTTTGTTTAGGACTAACTTTTGTCTTTTTAACAAATGATTGAGGCTCAAATAGTAATTCCTCCTCAACGGCTTTTAAACGCCGTTTCAATTGATGGGTTTCTTGATAGAAGTTTAACGATAATTCTTCAACATCCTTCTCAAGTTGTTTAGATTGTTTCCCAACAAAAAAAGATGCGAAAATTATGAGCAATCCGACAATGATTAGTATGAGAGATAAGTCCATTCTGTTCACCTCATGTAGTTATTTAGTTGTGTATTCAGCCGAATATTAACGGGCAGTAGATTAGGAGGCAACTGCCCGTTAATACTGAATGTTGTAACTGATTCTCAGCGAAGGAAAACCTTAACTGAGTGAATTTTACTTTATTTTAACATAACAAAATCTAATTAGAAATGACAGTAGATTTTTTTGCGAATTATGATATAATGGTTTAGTCGTATAAATCATGCTCACTAAGACATTTTATTCTTTATATAGAGTGGGAGGGATAACAATGCGCGTTAATATTACATTAGCTTGCACTGAATGTGGCGAACGTAACTACATTTCAAAGAAAAACAAACGTAACAATCCAGAACGTCTAGAACTAAAAAAATATTGTTCTCGTGATAACAAAATGACACTTCACCGTGAAACAAAATAATGCTCATTGCCAAAACCTTTGTGGTTTTGGCTTTTTCCATTTTTAGAGAAGTTGGAGTGAAAAAATAATGCATAAAAAAGAACTTCGAAAAATAATTATGAGTGAATTAAAAAAAATTAATAAAGAAACATATAAAGAAAAATCTGAACTTATACATAAAATGTTACTTCAAGAATCAGCTGTGAAAAATGCAAATATTATCGGTATTACACTTTCTGCTTTTCCAGAAGTAGAGACCTGGGATTTAATTAAAGCCTTTTGGGCATTAGGGAAGAAAGTGGTCGTACCGAAATGTGAGCCAAAGTCTAGAAGAATGACATTTTATGAAATCACATCGTTTCAACAACTTGAAACTGTATACATGCAACTTTCAGAACCAATTCCACATTTAACAACTAAGATTCCAAAGGAAGAGATTGAATGTTTAATTGTTCCTGGTCTTGCTTTTGATAGACAAGGGTTTCGATTAGGTTTTGGCGGTGGGTATTACGATCGATTTTTGTCAGATTTTGATAAAACGACCATTTCTTTGGCTTTTCATATGCAGATAGTTGAAAAAATCCCTACAGATGATTATGATGTACCTATTGAAAAAATAATTACTGAAAAAGAAATTATAAATTGCAATTGATTTGAAAGGGGAGAGTTAACTCCTTGGAAACAGTATATGATGTAATGCAACTTTTAAAACGATTTGGTACTTTTGTTTACACAAAAAACAGAATCGGCGATTTACAGTTAATGGAGATGGATTTAGTCGAATTGTATAAGGGTGGACTTATCGAGGCACGTGAATTCCAATCAGCCCGTCATATCTTAAGAACAGAAATTGTAAAACTTGAAAAAGAAATAACATCAAAATAAAAATTCAATTATACAAAGGACCTATTGAAAAGAATTTTTAAAAATGGTTTAATCTTTTTTAAAATGATGAAACTTTCTGTTGGATGTATTCGTTATTATAATGATAAATGAATACGGTATTATGGAAATAATAATTATGTAACAAAAATGTTGCTTTATTGTTAGAAAAGGATTAAGATATATTTTGTTTCTTTCATAATGGAACTAATTTTGTAACGAACGAAAGAAAGTAGGAGGATGTTAGGAATGAAATTCAATAAGCTACCTAAACATTCAATATTGGTGATCGCTATTATCACCACTTGGATTAAGACATACATTACTTATCAATCTAGTTTTGATATGGAAATTGACAATTCAATGCAACAATTCATCTTATTGATTAACCCGCTTGCATTCTTGTTATTTATATATGGGATTTCTTTATTCTTTAAAACTGCAAAAAGAAGAAATCGATATTTAATAACAACAAGTGTTATCTTATCAATACTTGTATACGGAAATGTTGTTTTTTATAGATTCTTTAATGACTTTATAACACTACCTGTATTATTCCAAACAAGTAACTTTGGAGATTTAGGAAACTCAGCTACATCATCTATTAACTGGTACGATGTTTTCTATTTCACTGATGTTGTATTATTAATACTAGCTGTTAAATTCTTACCTAAAGCTAAAGAAGCTACAATTACTAAACCAAATTTACGCCGCACTTACTTTGTGCTAACTTTTGCTATATTATTCTTGAATTTGGGTTTAGCTGAAACACAAAGACCACAATTATTAACTCGTAGTTTTGACCGTGAATTATTAGTTAAAAATATTGGTACGTATAACTATCATTTATATGATATTTTCATTCAATCAAAATTCCACGCTCAACGTGCTATGGCAGATGGTAGTGAGCTAACAGATGTAACGAACTATGTGAAATCAAACCAAGGTGAAAATAATAAGAAAACTTTTGGTGTTGCTAAAAAACGCAACGTAATTATTATTTCACTTGAATCAACTCAAAACTTTGTTATAAACAATAAAGTGAATGGTCAAGAAATAACACCATTCCTTAACAAGCTAACAAAAGATAAGGATACTTTTTATTTTGATAACTTCTACCATCAAACTGGATTAGGTAAAACTTCTGATGCAGAATTTATCGTAGAAAACTCATTATATGGTACAGGACGAGGATCCGTATTCTTTACAAACAGTGGTAATACTTTTAACTCAATGGCAGAAAGATTTAACGAAAATGGCTATTTCACTTCTGTACTACATGCAAATAATAAGAGTTTCTGGAACCGTGACATGGTGTACCAAGCATTCAATATCAAAAAGTTCTATGATGTAGAATCTTATCATGTAACTGATGAAAACTCTGCAAACTGGGGATTAAAAGATATTCCTTATATGGACCAATCTGTAGAGATTATGAAATCAATGCCACAACCATTCTATACACGCATGATTACATTATCTAATCATTTCCCATTCACTTCAGATGAGGAAGATCAATTGATTAAACCTTACACTTCTGATGATAATACTGTAAATCGTTACTTCCAAACTGTACGGTATACAGATGAAGCGATAAAAGAATTATTTAAAGACTTAAAAGCATCTGGTTTATATGATAACTCAATCATTGTTATGTATGGTGACCATTACGGTATTTCAGAAAACCATAACAAAGCTATGGCACAATATTTAGGTAAAGATGCAATTACACCATTCGATACTGCACAACTTCAAAGAGTACCATTCTTTATCCATATACCAAACTCAGGTATAGGTAAACAAATGCATGAAGTTGCAGGACAAATGGACATTAGACCAACAGTATTACACTTACTAGGTATTGATACTAAAAATGATTTACAAATGGGAACTGACTTATTCTCAAAAGACCATAAAGACTTCGTAGCATTCCGTGACGGTCGTATTGTAACAGATAAATTAGTTTATGCTGGTGAAGTATGTTACGATAAAGCTACAGAACAAAAGACCGATTCATCTAAATGTTCACCATATATTGAGCAAGCAAACAAAAAACTAGATTACTCTGATAAGATTATCAATGGAGATTTGCTTCGTTTCTACGACAACAAAACGGGTGAAGCAAAAAAATAAAATAAGATTTTAAGTTATTCATTACCGCATGGCTATTACTGGCTATGCGGTTTTTTTACATTTATGTTAGTAAAAAGTAAATTTCATAAATTTAAATTCTCTAGATAAAAAATTATTAATATAATACTAGAATTTTTATCATTTAATCGTATAATGAAATAGTCAGAAAGGATGTGAAAAACGTGTTAAAGATGATTTATCTATTAGTGACTGCAGTTCTCTTTCTTGGTGCCTGTCAACAACAGTCGATTTCAAAAGAAAATAAAACAACAACTGAGAACAATAAAATTCATACCGTAAAATCAATCTCGAATATCGTCCCATATCAAATAAAGGCAGAACAATTACATACAGTTGTTGGATTTTTATCTGAGGTTGACTTATTAATCATTGAGCAACATCAAAATAGGGAGCAATTGGTTCGATATAATTTAGAAACAGGGAAAAAGAAAATTCTTTATACTTCGGACGATGCAATTATTCAAGTTTTAATTCATCCTAGTATGAAAGAGATTCTGGTGCAAACAGCGAATAACTCAGAAAGTGCGAACGTTACGATAATTACTGTTGCAGGTAAAATTCTACATAATTTTAACGTCAAATCACAAGAAATCTCTCTAGTTTGGAATCCTAATAACACAAATTTAGTAGGATTATCAGCTTTTAATAATGATTTTTCGTATAATAGTTACATATATGATGGAAGCAAAAACAAACTAGTTGAATTCCAATCTGACAATCCATTTTGGACTTGGTACTCTGATAATATATTATGGGTAAACAAAATGGGGAATAATCCACTTAACGGTGGTACTTTAACAACCATCAATTGGAGAAATGGAAAAGTAACGTCCGAATCTAAACAAAAGATAGTTTATGTAAGTTGTTTTAAACAGTCTTCTCTGATTGTTACAATGGATTTTACTAAAGAAGAATTTCGTTATGTATTAGAAAAAGGTAATAAAAAGCAAGAGTGGACATCACCAGCTGTTACGGATTATGCTCAATGGTTTGTACCGGAAGTACAATGGCTGGATGATCAATCACTGATGGTATTATTGCCTATGGAAAATGGGAAAATAGATGAGGGTGAGCATCCTTTTAAACTTGTACATGTTTCTTTAAATGGTGTTCATACCATTGGACAATCACCAAATTATGAGCAAATTATATGTTCAGCTAAAGGAACATTTTGCCTTTCTGGAAATAATTATGAAACTGCAATTTCTATCAAGCCTTATGAAAAGAAAAAATGGTTAGTAGTAAAAGATTAAATTTAGCTAAATCATCTGAATAGTAAAGAACTGATCAAATAAAAAAGGATGCCCCGAAATGGAGCACCCTCTTTTATACCAAATTTTAGTGAAGGCTTGGTGGGAAACCTTGATGTAGGATAGTCATAACTACGAACCATCCAAACACTGCGAACGCTGCAAAGTTAAAGATTACACCAAGAATAGCTTTTTCTTTAAGAGCTTGCACTGTTCCTACTAGACCTAGAATTGCAACTAGGCCGAAAATAACCATTAATAAGTTCAATATAGACACTCCTTTCGACATCAGAAAATGAATGTCGTAAAACAATATTCCTTCTCTATTGTAAAGCTATTTGTTTTGTTTGTCGAGAACTTAATGTGACGGTTATTTGAACGTAATATAAAATAGTTGCTTTTTCGTTAAATACAGAAACTTACAACTTTAGCATGTGTATAGTAGCTTCTTAAAAAGCAAATTTTATGATAGCCTTCGCCTTGAGAATTGTTTTAAGAATTCTGTATAATGAGATTGAGGTGAAGAAATGTTAAATATTCGTACATATCCTTTAGGACCTATTCAAGCCAATTGTTATATTATTAGTAATTCTCATAAAGAATGTCTTGTGATTGATCCAGGGGGAGAAGGAGAGAAGCTAGTAAAACAATTGAGAAATCTCCATTTAAATCCAGTTGCTATTTTATTGACGCATGCGCATTTTGACCATATTGGCGGTGTAGATATAGTAAGAGATGCTCTTAAAGTACCAGTATTTTTGCATAAAAAGGAATCTGATTGGCTTCAGGATCCAATGCAAAATGGTTCTGGTCGATACAGGGAAATACCTGATATTTTAATATCTCCAGCAGATCATTTAATTGAAAATGAACAAACACTAGAAATCAGCCATTTTAAATTCAAAATATTGCATACACCTGGTCATTCACCTGGTAGTGTAAGTTATGTATTTTTGGATGAAGGGTTTGCAATCGTTGGAGATACATTATTTGAAGGAAGTATTGGTCGTACGGACTTAGTTGGTGGAAATAGTAAGCAACTGCTTTCATCTATTCATAATAAGTTATTAACATTAGATGAAGAAACAATTATATATCCAGGCCATGGAGGTCCCACAAGAATTGATATTGAAATGGAACAAAATCCATTTTTAAACGGCTTTTAAGCAAGCCATCAAGGTTTTAGTATTGCTGCTAGTTTAATGCTTAGACATTAAAAAAAGAGGCTCAAATGGGCCTCTTAAATTCGAAGATATTATCTTCATCTAGGGGATGTTTTCTCTCCATATATTAATGGGAGGGATAAAGTTAAGCTACGTTTATATAATAAAATATCTTTTCCAATATGTCAATAGTGTAAAACTAAATAAAAAAAGACAGTCAAATGACTGTCTCTTTTTGCAATTAATGTTCTAAACCTGGTACGTGAATGAATGTAGCGTAGTATGTGAATCCAGCAAAGAATACTGTTAAGTAAGCACCGAAAATATACATATACATACGTTCTGTAAGGTTTAAGAAGCCTAATAGAAGGAAAAATCCTGTGTTAGCTACGAATAATAGCGAAACCTCTTTCATACCACCTAAATAAAACATAACTGCGAAAATACCTGTCCAGAAGCCAAGCACCTTATACATATTATCCATGTACGGTTCCCTCCTTTTCGACGACACAATAATCTCTTAACCATTATAAATGATTTTATTGACACATGTAAACTGCAAGTTGCTAAGAGTTTGTGACAATACAGTGTAAAAAATTCACAAATCCTAAGAATTTAAATATTATATTATATATTTACGTGATAAGTACAGTAATCACAACTATTAGTCATGCTTTCAATTTTTACAAAATCTTTTACATCGAATAATGTATCGAATTGACCTTTAAGATAAGATTCATGTAAATTACATACAATGTTAGAATGTTTACCTATTTCATCATGGTAAGGACAATTATAAACTGCAAATGACATTGTTTTTCCTTCAGGTCCCTCGTTAATTGATGGGACATATCCGATAAGGGATGCTGCTTCTGTTATTAAGTCCATTTTTTCATCAATCGATAATTGAGAGCGATCTTTGCCATGACTTAAGATAAGTTGTTCCATATCTTTTAGACCGTGGTTATAACTGATTTTTTGTCCAATGCGATCTGCTTCAGGACCAATTTCTTCAATAACTTCGAGTGTCCATTGAAGTAATTCTTCATAATTTCTTTTAGGAAATGATAAGGTTACGCCATTTTCATTTGCTTTATATCTTCTTCCTGGTCGGCCACCTTTTCCGGTTTTTTCATATTCTGCACTAACGACTTCGATTTCTGTAAGCTTTGATAAATGTAATCTAGCTACGTTAGGATGAATATTGAATTTTTCAGCAATATCTTGAACGGAAAATGATTTTTTTTCTTGCAACATAAATTGGTATATGGAAAATCTAGTTTCATCAGATAAAGTACTTGTAACTTTAAGTTGATTAAACATATCAACTCACCTCCTATTTCATTACTTACTATTATATAGCAATATACCAATTGTGAAAGTAGAAAAAAACTATTCTTCAAGAAAATGTGATTTTTTTTAGAGATTTTAAAGATAAAAATGTCAATACTTTGACAATCTCTAAAACCATTCGTATGTTTTTACTTTCAGAATAAATGAAATAAAATGTTTCAATATATTCTTCCATTTCCATAATAGACCATGTATAATATTGCTAACAAGTATAGAGCGGTCATTACTTGTTTGGTAGAGAGGAGGTAAAATGTCATTTACTGAAACAATAATAGAACAAAAATCGATACAATTATTGCAAAAAGCTATTGATTTTGGCGCATCTGATTTACATTTAATGCCTTCGAAGGAGCAGTACAGCGTTTATTTTCGAAAATATGGACAACTTAAATCAGTTGGACAACTTCCCCAAGATATAGGAGATCGGATGATTTCTTATTTAAAATTTTTATCCTCATTAGACATAAGTGAAAAACGTAAACCCCAAAGTGGCTCATTCGAGCAAATATTCAATGACAAACATATTTCTTTTCGTGTTTCTACCTTACCTTCTGTGTATTTAAAAGAAAGTTTAGTTATTCGGTTAATGTTACAGAATCGAACATTACCAATTTCAGAGTTGAGCTTATTTCCTCATTCTGCTAATCAGCTAGTCGAACTTGTAGAGAGGCCTCAAGGGATTCTATTTATGACTGGACCAACTGGATGTGGGAAATCGACGACTTTATATTCTCTTATTCATCATCTAGCAACAAAGCATCAAAAGCATATTATTTCTTTAGAAGATCCTGTTGAAAACAACCAATCTGATTTGCTACAAATACAAGTAAATGAAAGAGCGGGAGTAACTTATGCAGTTGGGTTAAAAGCAATTCTAAGGCATTCTCCGGATGTTATTATGATTGGAGAAATAAGAGATCGTGAAACTGCACAAATAGCAATCGAGGCCGTGTTAACAGGACATCTAGTAGTGACGACAGTGCATAGTAAAAATACTGTTGGTTGTTTATACCGTTTATTAGATTTAGGGATTTCTTTAGAAGAACTTAAACAAACTGTTTTAGGTGTCGTTGCCCAAAGATTGGTTCATTTGAAGTCAACTCAAAAAGCTACTGCTGTTTTTGAAGTGTTATCGGATGGTTATTTAGCTGAAGCTTTTCGAGCAATCGAATATGGTCGTACTTATGAACTTCCATTAGAAAATACATTAGAAGGTCAAATTGAAAAGGGGGTTAAGCTA
Source organism: uncultured Rummeliibacillus sp. (assembly GCF_934216135.1). Classification (NCBI taxonomy): domain Bacteria; kingdom Bacillati; phylum Bacillota; class Bacilli; order Caryophanales; family Caryophanaceae; genus Rummeliibacillus; species uncultured Rummeliibacillus sp. Next base: position 47,303 of record NZ_CAKQBI010000013.1, read on the forward strand.
GGTGCTATTACCCTTCATCCAAAAGAATAATTGGATTGATAAATTTGATTTGATAAAAGAAAAACGGATAAAAGAGCCAGCACAATTGTTAAAGAAAATGAGTGTCTTATTAGAAGAAGGTTATACTTTTTCTGATTCTTTGTTTATGTTATTACCACATCATAAGAAAAATAATACAGATATTGAAATAGAGATAAAGGAAGCATTACGTAATGGGGCTTCAATGACTGAAGTACTTGATTTGTTAAACTATCCTAAAATTCATCTTATGACCATATTGGTAGCCGAAGAATATGGGAAAACTGTACAAGCTTTAGAAACTGTTGCGTTACAACTGGAAAAAAAGGAACAAAACAGACAAAGACTTATTAAGCTGATGATCTATCCTACGATTCTTTTTGTATTTCTTATAGTACTTTTCTTAGCATTTCGAACATATTTTCTACCGAATATGACATTTATGATGAATTCTCAAACGACTGAAAAACAGCTTGATTTAAAATTATCTGCATTTTTTTTACATTTGCCTGATTTGTTTATCACAATGGCAATCGTTTTACTAGTTTTATTATTTTTATTGTGGAAATGGTTAAGAAAAAGAACTATTGAAGATCAAATTGAATTTCTGTTGAAAATTCCTATAGTTAATCGGCAATTTAGATTGCAAATAACTAGACAGCTCTCATATGAACTTGGTGGTTTAATCGAGAGTGGTATGCCTATGCAAGATGGGTTAGAGCTATTACAAAAACAGTCCATGCAACCTTATTTGTCAAAGGTAGCTGAAAAGATTAAACAAAGAATTTTTTATGGAGATTCTTTATCTAATGCTGTTACTCAAGAAGATTTTTTTTATAAAGGATTTTCAGAACATGTTCTACATGGTGAACAGGGTGGGAACTTAGGACGTGAATTGCAAATCTATAGCGAATTTCTAACGGAACGCACAGAAAATAGTATTAAAAGAATTTTAGCTTTAATACAACCGTTACTTTTTGTTATCGTCGCACTTTGTATATTAGGAGCTTATCTAGCTATTTTGTTACCTATGTATAAAATGATGGAGCTTGTTTAAAAAGGAGGGAGTTTTTTGGGACAAAACGGCCAAAAGGGGTTTACTCTAATTGAGATGCTTATTGTTTTATTTATCATTTCCGTGCTTATCTTAATTGCGATACCAAATGTTACAAAGCATTTTGCAACTGTTGATAAAAAAGGTTGTGATGCTTATGCCAAAATGGTGCAAGGACAAGTAGAAGCTTATCGAATTGACCAAGGTAAATACCCTGCAACAGTAGCTGAATTAGAAAGTAAAGATTACTTGAAAACAAGTGATTCTAAAGCCTGTGAAGGGAAAAACATTACCATTAGTGACGGTAAAGTAGAAGTTGCAAATTAAACAACTTTTAAAAGGTCAAGAAGGTTTTACCTTTATCGAAATGTTACTTGTTTTAGTAATCACCATGCTTATATGTTCAATTGGTATAAACGTTGGAAAGCAATATATGGATAGGCAAGAAGAAAACCGTTTTATGGAACAGTTAAAGTCTGATATTGAAATGACGCAAGCACTCTCCTTTCAATATCAAACACCCGCTAGTTTCTATATTTATGAGAGTTTAAGGGAAATTCATATTTATGCAAATGGTTATGATATGGTTAAGCCTTTGGTCATAAGAAAATACCCCGAAAATATAAAATTTAATCTAAAAAGCAATATGGACCATGTATTATATACCGAAAATCAAACTGTGTTAAAAGCTGGAACAATTAAATTCACTGTGAATGGTAGAAATAAGGAAGCAATTGTATATATAGGAGAAGGAAGAGTGAGAATTGTACAATGAAAAAGGACATTCGCTGCCAGAGTCATTATTAACACTTGTAATTGTCATGCTAATATTCGGGACATTGTTGCCATTGTTTTATCGTCTCGAAACTTCGTTATATGAAAAAAAGTTAAGTATGCATGCGGCAGAAGCAGCCCTATATGCTGCTGGTAATATTAAAAAGTTCAAAAAATATGAAGGTCAAATTATGATCGATGACATTACTTATTTTTGGGAAGGGGATGAGCAACAAATTTGTGTTGTGTATACAAGTATTCAAGAAGAAAAGCTATGTGTAAACAAAAATTAGGATCTCAACGATGCGAAAAAGGATTTACATTATTAGATTCGCTATTGCAACTTATGATTTTAGTGCTTTTTGCTCATTTCTTCCTTTTGTTTTTTTCATGGTATGCACAAAAAAATAACGGCATGTTTAATAATGATGAGTTACATTGGGAACTTTTTGCTTTTCAACTTCAAAAAGAATTAACACATTCAGAAATGTTTACTTATAATCCTAAATTATCAAAAATAATTTATTCAACAGATCGAGGAGACCTAAGTGTTTCGAATATGAGTGGTGAGCTTAGGCGAGGGCTTGGCTATCAACCACTATTATTTGGAGTTGCTCAATTAACGTTCGATTATTCAGAGTATATTCTTAAGATGAATGTTAAGTTTCATGATGGCACAGAAAGGAGTAGAGAGTATATTGTCGCAAATTTCGAAGAATGAAAGAGGATTCTTATTGCTGACAGCTATGATTTTCTTAGCTTTTTGTACCAATATTTTACTCACAGCTGGAGTTGCTTATGATTCTCGCTACCGTGCGTATAATGCATTAAAAATAGCTGCAATCGATCAAACAAAAGAAGTTTTATACTCCATGGAAAAAGAAAAAAATGATGGAAGTACAGAAATCATAGAAGAACATAAACAATAATAGTGGGTTAGAAAATATAAAAAGTATATAAGTTATCTTTATTTTTACAACATATAGTCAAAAATTTTGACATAATCTTCTAATTTACTTATATTTCTTCTTATCCTTGAATGAATTATTGGAATCGATTAGTGTTCATGCTACTATTAATAAAAAGTAATAGTTAGTTGTAAGGCAGTCGAATGGGTAAGAAGGTGAGAAGATGAGAAAAGTATATTTGGTCGGCTATATGGGATGTGGGAAAAGTGCAATTGGCAGAAGACTCAGTTATTATTTAAGAATGCCTTACTATGATATGGACAAAGAAATCGTACGACGGGAAAAAATGACAATCCCTGAGATTTTTGAACAAAAAGGTGAAGCCTATTTCCGAAAAATAGAAACGGAATTTTTAACTACTTTCAGAGATGAATTTTGCATTATTTCAACTGGTGGAGGAGTTGCAGTTAATGCAGAAAATCGTAAAATAATGCGACAAACAGGTCTAGTATTATTTTTAGACGCAACATTTCCTGATATTTGGAAGAGAATTCATAAAGACAAAAATCGTCCCATTGTCCAGCGTTCAACTAAAAAAGAGTTAGAAGATTTATATTATCAGCGTAGGAGATTTTATAAAAGTTCAGCACATATTACAATTCGTACAGAAGGACGGTCTTTAAGACAGATTGTAGAATATGCAGCATATCAGGTGAATAGATTAAAAGGCGAATAATTTTTTGTCTGCATACTGTTATAATTCGCTTTTTAAAGATGTTTATAAAAAATATTGCAAGTTATTTCATTCAATGTTAGGATGTAATCAAGCAATCCTGTTATAGAACATTGATATGTGAATAATATCAAGATGATTATTCTTGGGCGGATGATTGTACGGGGAGAGAATGCATTGAATGCATCGCCGAAGGAGCAAGTAGTAAAATACTATGAATCTCTCAGGCAAAAAGACTCGTACGGGACGCAACTCTGGAGAGCGCTATTATTAGCCACCAAAGAGGCCAGCCGTAATGGTTAAACTTTCAGGTGCATGGACAGAGAAATCCTTATAAGGGGTTTCTCTGTCCTTTTTTTGTTGAAATGGGAGAGACATTTAAAATCATTATATACTTTGGCAACAAGTTAGAGTTTGGCTAAAGTAAATAGGGTTGTCTCATCGGGGCTGTGGTAGCTGGTTAAATTATATTTATTAGGAGGAAGTACATGGGAACGGATTTAAAGCATACACCATTATTTGAATCTTATAAAAAGTATGGTGGGAAAACAATTGATTTTGGCGGATGGGATTTGCCAGTGCAATTCTCCTCTATTAAAGCTGAACATGAAGCAGTTCGCACAAAAGCTGGATTATTTGATGTTTCACATATGGGAGAAATTTTTGTTGAAGGTTCAGAAAGTTTAGCTTATTTACAAAAACTTGTGACAAATGATGTTTCCAAAGTGGCAATTGATCAAACTCAATATACAACAATGTGCTATGAAGATGGCGGTGTTGTAGACGATTTACTTATATATAAACTTGCAGAAAATCGCTACCTATTGGTCGTGAACGCTGCGAATATTGAAAAAGATTTCGAGTGGATGAACAAACAATTGTTTGGAAATGTAGAACTGACAAATCGTTCATCAGAATTTGGACAATTAGCACTCCAAGGCCCACTAGCTGAAAAAGTTTTACAGAGATTGACCGAAACTAATTTACAGGATATAAAGCCTTTCCGTCTGAAACAACATGTAGTCATTAAGGGATATGATACATTAGTATCTCGAACAGGATATACTGGCGAAGATGGTTTTGAAATATACGCTTCAAATGAAGCGACAGTTGCACTTTGGGACATTATTTTAAGTGCAGGCGAAGCGGAAGGTGTAATTCCGTGTGGTTTAGGGGCGCGTGATACTTTGAGATTTGAAGCATGTCTTCCGCTATACGGTCAAGAATTGTCAAGTACCATTTCCCCGCTTGAAGCAGGTATTAACTTTGTTGTGAAATTGAACAAAGAAGATTTTAATGGTAAAGCAGCTCTAGTAGCTCAGAAGGAGAACGGGGTAGCGCGTAAAAGTGTAGGGATTGAAATGATTGACAAAGGAATTCCTCGCCATGGTTATAAAGTGTTTAAAGGTGATGAAGAGATAGGTGAAGTAACAACAGGTACACAATCACCATTGACGAAACGTAATATCGGTTTAGCACTTATTAAAAGTGAATACGCTGAAATCGGGCAAGAATTAGAAGTTGAAATACGAAATCGTCGTTTGAAAGTAAAAACGGTTGAAACACCGTTTTATAAACGCCAAAAATAGGGAAAAGAAGAGAGGGCTTACTGCATGAAACATCGTTATTTACCAATGACTGAACAAGATCAGCAAGAAATGCTAAAGGTGATTGGCGTTTCGTCTGTTGATGAATTGTTCGAAGACATCCCAGAAAAAGTTCGATTTAAAGGTGAATTAAATCTAAAACCTGCAAAATCGGAATCAGCATTATTAAAGGAATTGGCGCAACTTGCAAAACAAAATGCAAATAGTGATGAATATGTATCGTTTTTAGGTGCAGGTGTATATGACCACTACAAACCCGTAATTGTAGACCATGTTATTTCTCGTTCAGAATTTTATACAGCTTATACACCATATCAACCAGAAATATCACAAGGTGAACTACAAGCAATCTTTGAGTTCCAAACAATGATTGCTGAATTGACAGGCATGGACCTTGCAAACTCTTCTATGTATGATGGTGGAACTGCTCTTGCCGAAGCTGGTATGTTGGCAGCAGGACAAACAAGACGTAAAAAGATACTAGTATCAGATGCTGTTCATCCAATCGCGCTAGATGTTGTGAAAACTTATGCATACGGTCAATCAATCGAAGTTGTGAATGTTCCACTAAAAGATGGTGTTACGGATTTAGATGCTCTAAACAACTTGATTGATAATGATACTGCAGCAGTTATGGTTCAATATCCTAATTTCTATGGTCAAATTGAAAACGTTCAAGCTATTTCTGATGCAATTCATGCAGTAAAGGGAATTTCTATCGTATCAGCTAATCCTCTAGCTCTAGCTATTTTAACTCCACCAGGTAAAATGGATGCAGATATTACAGTTGGAGATGCGCAACCTTTTGGTATTCCAGAAGCCTTTGGCGGACCGCACTGCGGTTACTTTGCAACAACAAAGAAACTAATGCGTAAAGTGCCTGGAAGATTAGTCGGTGAAACAGTTGATGAAGATGGACGTCGTGGTTATGTACTTACTCTACAAGCACGTGAGCAACATATTCGTCGTGAAAAAGCAACATCGAATATCTGTTCAAACCAAGCTTTAAATGCATTAGCTGCATCTGTAGCAATGACTGCACTAGGTAAAAAAGGCGTCCAAGAAATGGCTAAACAAAATATTTTAAAAACACATTACGCTAAAGAAGCCTTTGAAAATGCGGGATTTGAAGTTCCTTTCAAAGGACCACATTTCAATGAGATTGTTGTCAAAGTGGAAGGCTCTGTTCAAGCATTAAATGATGCATTATTCGAAAAAAATATTATTGGTGGATTTGATTTAGGAAAAGTGAGTCCTGAACTTGAAAATCATATTCTAATTGCAGTCACTGAACAACGTACAAAAGAAGAAATCGACGCACTCGTGCAAGAAATGGGGGCTCTACAACATGCATAAAGAAAACCAACCACTTGTTTTTGAATTATCTAAAGAAGGCCGTGTAGGCTATAGCTTATCAAAAGTAGATGTACCGGAAGTAGAACTATCAACTATCTTACCTTCTGAGTTTATTCGTACAGAAGAAGCTGAACTTCCAGAGCTTTCAGAATTAGATATTATGCGTCATTATACTGCACTATCTCGTCGCAATCATGGTGTAGACTCTGGTTTCTATCCACTTGGTTCTTGTACGATGAAATATAATCCAAAAGTCAATGAAAATGTTGCAAGATTCCCAGGCTTTGCTAATATACATCCATTGCAAGATGAAAAAACAGTTCAAGGTGCTTTAGGGCTCATGTATGACTTACAACAACATCTGATTGAAATTACCGGAATGGCTGAAGTAACATTGCAACCTGCAGCTGGTGCTCATGGGGAATGGACAGCGCTAATGATGATCCGTGCTTTCCATGAAGCAAATGGAGAAACTGGTCGTACAAAAGTTATCGTTCCAGACTCAGCACATGGCACAAACCCAGCATCTGCAAATGTTGCTGGATTTGACATCGTCACTGTGAAATCAGATGAAAATGGCTTAGTAGATTTAGAGGATTTACGCAAAGTTGTCGGTCCTGATACGGCAGCATTAATGTTAACAAATCCTAATACTTTAGGTCTTTTTGAAGAACATATCCTTGAAATTGCAGAAATTATTCATGGCGTTGGCGGTAAAGTTTACTATGATGGGGCAAATTTAAACGCTGTTATGTCTAAAGCAAGACCAGGTGATATGGGATTTGACTGTGTACATTTGAACTTGCATAAAACATTTACCGGCCCTCACGGTGGTGGAGGCCCAGGTTCAGGTCCTGTAGGTGTAAAAGAAGATATGATTCCATTCCTTCCAAAGCCTGTTCTAGTTAAAACAGAAAATGGCTATCAATTTGACTATGACCGTCCTCAATCTATCGGGCGTGTAAAACCTTACTATGGTAACTTTGGTATCAATGTACGTGCATATACTTATATTCGTTCAATGGGCCCTGATGGCTTAAAAGCTGTCACTGAAAACGCAGTGATCAACGCAAACTACATGATGCGTCGTTTACAACCATATTACGAATTGCCATACAATCGTCATTGTAAACATGAATTTGTGTTAAGTGGAAGTCGCCAGAAAAAACTAGGAGTCCGTACGCTCGATATAGCAAAAAGACTGTTGGATTTTGGTTATCATCCACCAACAACTTACTTCCCATTAAATGTGGAAGAAGGGTTAATGATAGAACCAACAGAAACTGAATCTAAAGAGACGCTAGACGCTTTCTGTGATGCTATGATTCAAATAGCAAAAGAAGCAGAAGAAACGCCTGAAATCGTACAAGAAGCACCTCATACGACTGTAATAAGCCGTTTAGATGAAACACGAGCTGCACGCCATCCAGTTTTGAAATATGTAAAACCAAATGAAACGGTAGAAGTATAAAAAGAATAATCGATTTAATCTGAAAGTAAAGACGATTCACTCCGATAATCATATTGGAGATGAATCGTCTTTTTATTGAATTTTATAGTTCCTTTAGTATGTCGAAATTCCTGGATTTTAATTTGAAAAGAGAAATAAAATCGAAAAAATGGAGTTTCTTCCTATTATATATACCCAGGAAATGAAGTGGGAAATAAAATCTTAACTAATTGCGTATGAAAGAGCAGTATTATGCTTAAAATGGAAATGCCTAGTACTAATGAGGATCTCAGGAGAGCGATTCTTCAAGTTAAAGTTTTAATTCAAAATATAAAAAATATTACTTTTTACTGAATATATAAATGGTTCAACTAATTCTAAAAAGAAAAAGAAAGCCATTTCATATTTGAAATGACTTTCATATTTTTAGAAGAAAACTATTTGACTTTAATTTTACCGTGCCAGTTTTTGTAGCCGCCTTCTAATTGATACAATTCATTGTATCCTTTTTTCTTTAAAAATAATGCAGCACGTGCGCTACGGCCAGCATTTTGGCAGTAAAGATAAACCGGTTTATCTGGGCGAAGCTCATGATAACGGTTGCGAAGTTGAGTTGTTGGTAGGTTACGAGCACCTAAAATGTGTCCACCTTCAAATTCTTTTAATTCGCGAACATCGATTAGTTGCGCTTTACGATAACCTTTTTTAAATTCTTCTTCATTTAAAGTAATTACTGCTTTTTTTAAGCGTAATGCGTTAATTAGTGCGTAAATAATAATTACGCCAAGGATGATTAATATTGTATATAACCAACTCAAGTTGCCTTACCCCTTTCTATCTATAAATAATATTATAAAAGAAGAACTAGCGATAGTCCAATGACTTTGTTAAAATAGAAAAGTTGATATAAAAGGGAGACGATAAAATGACAAATAAATGGTATTTTATTAATTCAGGTCCATGTAGTCCAGCATATAATATGGCTCTAGATGAAGCGCTTCTACATTGGCATAGTAAAGGTTTAATTCCACCAGTAATTCGATTTTACGAATGGAATCCTGCAACACTCTCTATCGGATATTTTCAACAAGCAAAAAAAGATATCAATTTCGAACAATTACATAGATTGAATTTAGGATTTGTCAGACGCCCAACAGGTGGACGCGCAGTCCTACATGAGCATGAGTTAACTTATAGTGTCATCGTGTCAGAAGACTATCCAAATATGCCTAAAACGGTCACTGAAGCTTATAAAGTGATTAGTGAGGGATTATTATTAGGGTTCAGAAATTTAGGCTTAGATGCGTATTTCTCTATTCCTGATACAGAAGAAAAAAGAGATATTTTAAAGAATCCAAAAAGTGCAGTTTGTTTTGATGCTCCTAGTTGGTATGAACTTGTTGTAGAAGGAAAGAAAGTCGCTGGTAGTGCACAAACTAGACAAGAAGGCGTAATTTTACAACACGGTGCTATTTTAATCGATTTAGATGATGAAAAATTGATATCACTTTTCAATTTTCCATCAGACGCATCGAAGGAACGCATGCGCAAACATTTACCACAAAAAGCAGTGGCTATCAATCAATTAGCAAATCGAAGAGTAGATGTAGAAACTTGTACTAAAGCATTCCACAAGGGATTTGAAGATGCTCTTCATATTGAGTTGATCCCTTATGAATTGACACAAGAACAAAAGGATTTTGTTGAAAATCTTGCAAAAACAAAGTATGCAACAGATGAATGGAATTTCAGAAAATAGTAGGTTTTTAGTCTTATTTTTTGTGGTAAAAAGACGAAAAATCCTAAAAAACGCGATATAACAACGTTCTTTGAAAAAAAAGACCATTTGCTTTTCTAATCAATATATAGTATCGTATTTAAATGTAAATATACTATATATTGTGTTTTGCTATAAGAATAGGGGGCGGATGGTATGGTACTTGCATCGCAACATCATCATCAGACAATCGACATTAAACAATTAAACAAAGACATTCAACAATTTCCTCAAGTTCATTCCATCACAGAGGATATGCATATTACTCATAAAGGTGTATCTAGACTTGTGATGATTGACCGTTATTCTTTTAAAGATACTGAAAAGAAAACGTTAAAAGCTGGGGATTTTGTTGTTTTAACAGTAAAGGCAGATCCGAAGTTCCCTGCTCGTGGACTTGGTTATATCGTTTCAATCGATGAAACAACTAAAAAAGCAAAAATCTTAATCGAGGAAGACTATCGTAGTGCAATTGATGATCCAGAAGAACAAGCTTCAGGAATTGTTTCTCGTTCATTAGATGTTATTGAAAAACCTTTAGAAGTCTTTTATGAACAAATAGCTAAACGTAATGCTACAGGTTTAGCATCTGTTGAAAAGACAGAAGAAAAACGTAAAGAATGGTATCAAAAATTTTATAAACAGCTTGTAAATTTAAACTTCATCCCTGCCGGACGAGTTATTTATGGAGCAGGCTCCGGTACGGATGTTACATATTTTAACTGTTACGTAATGCCATTTGTTGCTGATTCACGTGAAGGAATAAGTGATCACCGTAAACAAGTAATGGAAATTATGAGTAGAGGTGGCGGTGTTGGCACAAACGGTTCAACATTAAGACCGCGTAATACATTGGCTCGTGGTGTAAATGGTAAATCATCAGGTTCTGTATCATGGTTAGATGATATTGCGAAATTGACACATCTTGTAGAACAAGGCGGATCACGTCGCGGTGCTCAAATGATTATGTTATCTTGTACGCATCCTGATATCTATGAATTTATTATTTCTAAAATGCAAAATCCACGTATATTGCGATTCTTAATCGAAAATACAAAGGATGAAGAGATTAAACGTCTTGCAAAAGAAAAACTTAAATTCACACCATTAACAGAACAAGAAAAGGCTATGTACCAAGGAATCATAAATTATAAAACAATTCCTGGTTTCGGCGGATTTAATGAGGGTATTTTCAAAGATGCAGAAGCAAAACTAAGAGATGGCGGAACTTATACAGTTAACAACCCAGAATTCTTAACAGGTGCCAATATTTCTGTCACATTGACAAACGAATTCATGGAAGCTGTTGAAGATAATAAAGAGTTTGAGCTACGTTTCCCTGCAGTTGAAACTTATGACGAAAAAGAAATGGCAATTTATAACGAAGAATGGCATAAATGTGGCGATGTTCGTGAATGGGAAGCTATGGGACATGCTGTTCGTACATATCGTACGATTAAAGCACGTGAGCTTTGGAATTTAATCAATATCTGTGCTACCTATTCAGCAGAACCTGGTATTTTCTTTATCGATAATGCCAATGAAATGACAAATGCAAAAAGTTATGGACAAAAGGTTGTTGCAACTAACCCTTGTGGTGAACAACCATTAGCGCCATATTCAGTTTGTAACCTAGCTGCAGTAAACCTAGCTCAGTTTGCAAAGAAAGACACAAAAACAGTGGATTTCGAAGCACTAAAAGAAACAGTTAGAGTAGGCGTACGCATGCAAGATAACGTAATCGATGCTACACCATACTTCCTTGAAGAAAACCGTGTACAAGCACTAGGAGAACGTCGTGTAGGACTAGGTGTTATGGGTCTTGCGGATTTACTTATCTACTGTGAAAAAGAATATGGATCTGAAGAAGGTAATATCCTAGTAGATGAGATCTTTAAGACAATTGCTATTACAGCTTACGAAACATCTACAGAATTGGCAAAAGAACGCGGTAGTTTCCCATTCTTAGTAGGCGAAACGGAAGAAGATACAGCTGTTCTTCGTAAACGTTTCACAGAAACAGGTTTTATGAAAAAAATGCCAGAATATATACGTCAATCAGTAGTAGAAAACGGTATTCGTAATTCTCATCTATTAACAGTTGCACCTACTGGTTCTACTGGTACAATGGTGGGCGTCTCAACAGGTTTAGAACCTTACTTCTCATTTACTTATTATCGTAGTGGACGACTTGGTAAATTTATCGAAGTAAAAGCAGATATTGTCCAAGAATATTTAGAAGCACATCCAGAAGCGGACGAAAATCATCTACCAGAGTGGTTTGTGACTGCAATGGAATTAGCTCCTGAAGCACATGCAGATGTACAATGTATCATTCAACGTTGGATTGATAGTTCAATTTCTAAAACTGTTAACGCCCCACGCGGTTATACTGTAGAACAAGTTCAAAAAGTGTATGAACGTCTTTATAAAGGTGGCGCAAAAGGCGGTACAATTTATGTTGATGGAAGTCGTGATTCTCAAGTGTTGACATTAAAAGCCGAAGAGAATCATATGGATGAAACAGTAGTTGAAGAAAAAGTAATTGAAAAACGTCCAGTTGTTCTTGTAGATACTATTCAAGATCTACGTTCTACTAACGTAACAATTGGTTCAGAAGTCGGAAATACTTGCCCAGTATGTCGCAAAGGGACAGTTGAAGAATTAGGTGGCTGTAATACTTGCACAAACTGTGGTGCTCAACTAAAATGTGGATTATAAAATAGACAAAATTAGAAAGGGCATGTATGAAAATTCCTTTTAAGATATGCCCTTTATGATAGATGGTAGAGTCTTGATTCGACCGGCGCAGGAGTATTACTTCATAGCGGATATTTGTTCTAGAAAGAAGGTGGCTGCCTCATAAGTTTTATGCTTATGGGACAGTCCTTTTTTAATAATTAAAGGAGCTGAAAAGATGAATATATTATGGGACTTTGACGGTACAATTTGTAATACATACCCAGCATATGCAAAGCTTTTTTGTCAAATGATTAATAAGAATGTAAGTTATGACGAAGTATTACAACATTTGAAGATATCATTTTCTAATGCGTTTGAATATTTTCAATTAACTAGCAAAGAGATTGAAGATTTTATGAAACAAGATGAACAGTTGGATGTTTCTAAATTGCCTCCATTTGCAAATATTGAAAATGTACTTAGACTAGCAGATCAAAATGTAATTATGACGCATAAAGACAAAGCAACAGTAGAGAAAGTTCTTCATCACTATAATCTTGCACAATACTTTTCTGAAATTGTGACACCAGAAGATGGGTACCCCAGAAAACCAGACCCTGCATCTTATGAATATTTACATCGAAAATACGACTTAACATTAGCAATTGGTGATCGAGAACTCGATTTAATACCTGCTAAAAAAGTAGGGATTTATACTTGTATGTTCCAAGGGGAAAGTGAGGTAGCCGATTTCTATATTACTGATTATGCAGAGTTTAATAATACTTGGATAAAATTCAAAGGGAAACAAAAGGAACCTTTTCGACATTAATATATTATATGATTTCAAATACTCTAAACGGACCTAAAAGCCATATTGAGATTTCATAATATTAATACTTCTTGTAATCCTTTTCATGTTAAAATAAAAGGAACTGCAAGGAGTTGAAACACATGTACAATAAAATTGCTGGCTTAATCTTTCCAGCTTTTACGATGCTGACATTAACTGTATTAGCAATGTTCGGTCTTTTCGGTGAAGGTGATGTCAACAAATCCTTCTTTCTATTAGGGATAGTCATTATTTTTCCTTTAACATTCTTAATACAGGGGATATCATGCGCAACTAATAATATTAATCCTTTTTTGGCTCTACTCGTATCTTATATAGCATTTACGATAGTTATTCTTTCATTTTTAAATAGTTCCGCTTGGGGATATTCAATCTATTATTTAGTATTTTGGCTAGTCGGTTTCTTTGGAGCAAAAGGTATGAGAAAGTGGAGGAGTCGAAAGAAATAAAAAATGCAAGGTGCTGTTAAGCGCCTTGCATTTCTTTTTGTTCTGGGATTTTTGTCGGATCCTTTTCAATTTCTAATAACTTATTAAATGAAGCGATTGCCACTTCTACTTGATCGTCTTTAGGTTCCTTTGTTGTTAAAAGTTGTAACCATAATCCTGGATAACCTAAGAAACGAAGCACCGGGATATTACGGCAAGCATTTGTGGCTTGTAACACCTCGAATGCTACACCAAGCACAACTGGTATTAGTAGGATGCGGTCCACAATTCGTAGCCAAAATGGATCTGTTGGTACTAAGAAATAGATGAACATCCCTACAATTACTGTAAAGAGCATAAAACTACTCCCACAACGATAATGAAGGCGAGATTGTGCTTGAACATTTTCTACTGTCAATGGTAGCCCGTTTTCAAAGCAGTTAATCACCTTATGCTCAGATCCATGGTATTGGAATACACGTTTTATCAGTGGTGTTAATGATACAAAATATATGTAACCTAGTAAAAGAATAAGCTTAAATCCACTTTCCAGTAATATCTGTGCAGTTTTCCCAGGAAGCCAAGTGTGAAATAGTTGTGCAAGAAATACTGGGATTAACGTAAAGATGAATTTTCCAAAGATGAAAGATAAAATACCGATAGCAGCAACACCGAGCCATACTTCTAGTTTTGAGCCCTCTTCTTTTTCTTCTGTCTCTTCTTCACCTGGATTTACACCATATCTAGCACTCGCAAAGTTTAAGTGTTGAGAACCATTAGCTGCTGATTCTATTAACGCGATAATCCCGCGGATAAAAGGGATTTTTTTAAGCTTTTTTAATTTTGGATTTGCTTTCCGAGCCACATAAAAGTATTCGATAGAATTGTCATTTCGACGAATAGCAGATACTGTATGTTCTCTACTGCCCATCATGACACCTTCAACCAAAGCTTGTCCTCCATATACGGGAGGATTTGATTGTTTTTTCACGATTTACACCGCTCTCCTAGAATATATATTAAAACTGCTTTCATTGTACCAAAAATTTCATAGAAAGCTCTAGGGAAAGCATATTATTATTGGATTTTGTCTATCCTTTTGACGAAGGAGGGGTTATTTTGAGGTTTTATGTGTATTTATGGACTATTTTATCAAGTTCTCTCACGTTTTTGTTTTCGCTAAAAATATTGCATGTGTTTAAATTTATAAAATTTTCACCAATTGGTTGGGCGGAAAATTTGAATGTATATGATCACGCCCATCCACTTGTTAAATGGTTTATCCTTTGGATATTTATAATGGTGATTATTGCAATTTTATTTGCATTAGGTGAATTAATGAAAAATATTAAAATGAATTTTATAGCTATTTTGTTAGCGGCTTTGTTTGTGTGGCTAATTGAGTGGTATATGCAAAAAACGCCTAATATCCATAAATTTTCAATTCCATTAAGTGTGATTATCGCGATACACCTTCTGTGGATATTAGAAACTGCCTCATTTCACGCCAAAGTTAGAAGCTTAGATTCTCGAAATAAATTGCCCAATTCCGATCAATAATGTGCTAAAATAAGAATATTATGAAAAGGAACATATTGGGGGGATTTCTGGATGAAATATTTAGTTTTAAATGGTCCAAACCTGAATCGTTTAGGTAAAAGAGAACCTACAATTTACGGTTCTGAAACTTTACAAGACATTGAATCACAGCTAAAAAAGCTTGCAGAAGAATATGATGCAACAATTGAATGTAAGCAGTCGAATTATGAGGGACAGTTAATAGATTGGATTTATGAAGCTGAAGATTCAGGAGTAAATGGAATTGTATTTAATCCAGGTGCTTATACTCACACTAGTATTGCATTAAGAGATGCAATTGCTGGTGTGGATATCCCAGTAGTTGAGATTCATATTTCTAATGTACATAAGCGCGAGGAATTCAGACATCACTCGTATCTTGCCCCCGTTTGTGTAGGACAAATTACAGGACTTGGTACATTTGGTTATCAAGCTGCATTACGAATGTTTTTAGAAGCAGAAAGAGGGGAATAGACAACGATGGAAAAATTAGAAAAATTACGTAAAGCACTTCAAAAACAAAACTTGGATGCATTATTAATCACCAATGATTACAATCGTCGTTATATGACAGGGTTTACTGGAACAACAGGTGTTGCGATTGTATCACTTAATGATGCTGTATTTATCACAGACTTTCGTTATACAGAGCAAGCGAGCGAACAAGTAAAAGGGTATCGTATTGTTGAAAACAAAGGTACGATCATGCAAGAAATTGCTAACCAAGTACAATTGATGGGTATAAAAACACTCGGATTTGAAAAAAATAACGTAACCTTTGAAATGTATGAAATCTATTCTAAGCTAATTTCAGCTGATTTAGTGGGCGTTTCTGGAATTGTTGAAAATATTCGCTTGATAAAGAGCCCAGAAGAGATTAAAATTATTAAGGTCGCTTGTGAGATTGTGGATGCCACATTCGAACATATTATTCAGTTTATCAAACCAGGAAAAACAGAACTTGAAGTTTCTAACGAAATGGAATTCTTCATGAGAAAACTTGGTGCCACTTCATCTTCATTTGACACCATTGTTGCTTCCGGTTTGCGTTCGGCATTGCCACATGGCGTTGCAACTGATAAAATAATTGAAAAAGGTGATTTAGTCACTTTAGACTTTGGTGCTTTATACAATGGCTATATTTCTGATACAACACGTACAGTTGCTGTTGGTGAACCTGCTGATCAACTAAAAGAAATTTATCAAATTGTTTTAGAAGCTCAATTACTTGGACTTGAACAATTCAAGCCTGGTATGACAGGCATTGAAGCGGATGCAGTTGCACGCGATTATATTAAGAAACATGGCTATGGAGATGCATTTGGTCATTCAACAGGCCATGGGATTGGTTTAGAAGTACATGAAGGTCCTGCATTATCAATGCGCTCAAGTGTAGTATTAGAACCAGGAATGGTCGTAACTTGCGAACCAGGGATCTATCTACCAGGTATTGGCGGCGTACGTATTGAAGATGATACGCTTATTACAGCGACTGGCAATGAAAAATTAACTCATGCCCCTAAAGAATTAATCATCTTATAATTTAATATTGGAGGATATTTAGAAATGATTTCAGTAAACGATTTTAAAACAGGATTAACAATCCTTGTTGATGGTAACCTATTCCGAGTTATCGAATTCCAACATGTAAAACCAGGTAAAGGTGCTGCTTTCGTACGTTCAAAATTACGTAACCTACGTAATGGTAACGTTGCAGAAAAAACTTTCCGTGCTGGTGAAAAAGTAGAAAAAGCACAAATCGATACTCGTAAAATGCAATATTTATATGCTTCAGGTGATTCATATGCATTCATGGATATGGAATCATACGAACAAATTGAACTTACAAAAGAACAATTAGAATATGAACTACAATTCTTACTAGAAAACATGGAAGTATTCATCATGATGTTCGAAGGTGAAATCCTTGGTATCGATCTTCCAAATACAGTAGAACTTACAGTAGCAGAAACTGAACCAGGTATTAAAGGTGATACTGCAACTGGTGGTTCTAAACCAGCAACTCTTGAAACTGGCTTAGTTGTAAACGTACCATTCTTCGTTAACGAAGGCGATAAATTAGTCATCAACACTTCTGATGGTTCTTACGTTTCTCGTGCTTAATTAAATCAGCACAACAGTAGAAAAAAATAAGGATGCTGAGGCATAGTTTGTTTCAGCTCATAAAAAGGGGAATTGCGATATGCAATTCCCCTTAGTTTTTTTAAATTGAAAATATGCGATGAGGGAATCTACTCTTATCGCATATTTTTTCGTTAGAGACATTCATGCAAAGATATCAGTTTTTAAACCTGCACCTTTTTGCAGACAGAAAATCACAGTGACACTTTCTTTTTTGCATATTTTTTTTAGCTATACATAAATTGAAATGAGAGGAGGGACGACTTCGGAACTTCAAGATTTATTACGAATTGCTGGCATAGGACTTGTCTTAGGATTATTGCATGTTTTCTTTGAACAAACAGGGAAAAAAGAGTTTTCATTTTTTCTTAATTTTATTGCTTATTTATATATAACTATAGAATTATTAAGATTTATGCGTCTCTTCTTTGATGAGATCATTACATTTTTCCAATGGTTGATGACGTCATAGATGGTGTTCTTATTCTTTATATTGCTGTCACTTTTGCTTTTGGTAGGTATACAAATGACGTCACCGGCACTACATCGGTTATTAGCCATTGTATACTTTTTTATATTATGTAGTTATTTAATGATGCGAGTAGTACTACCTTTTTGGCAAAGATTAAAGACATTTTACTTGTTTGATCTACCTTTTTTGCCTTTGATATTAGGTAGTTCCTTGCTCTATTTATGCTCTATTATCATTTCAGAAATCCTTGAAGAAAACGATTATAGTAGTATTGCTTTTATTAGTCATCTTGCTATTAAAATTTGGATTGCTACACTTTGGTTGGACAAGTTAGGTGAACTTTTAAAACAATGGGAAAAGCTATTAGTGCCATAGGGAGGGTGGGGAAATCGAACAACTAACTGCATTTTTTTTAGAACCTTTTAAAGAACAAATTTTTTCACTACGTTCTTTTTTTCTATACGCATTCCTGTTTCTATGTATTAATTGGCTTATTCCATCAATGAAAGAGTGGACAAGATTTTTCTTTTTAATCGTTGTCATCATGGTCACTATTCGTCCTGTATTTGATGCATTCGATGAAATGCGAAATATAACAAACCAATTGATGCATATTTATGTTGTGTTATCCCCATTGTTAACTTCATCTTTGCTTCTTGGATCAGGACTATTTTCTGTTTTAGCGATTAGTCCTGTTTTTTTGATGTTTTTACAAACAATTTTAGTAGTTGTTTCTAAATTTTTAATCCCTATGTTAATAGCTGCATTTGTTTTTGATTTTATTACTAGAATGTTGCCGGATTTATCATTTGCGAAGATGTCAGATTTTCTACGAATGTCAGTATTAAGTATTGTCTCTGCATCTGTTGTTGTCTACACCATGTTACTCGCAGCAAATGGTGTCATTGCCGGATCTTTTAGTAATGATATATCTGAACCTATTAAAAGACTTATACAGCAGAATATACCGATTATTGGATCTCTCGTGACAGAATCGCTCAATACATTTAAAACGTATTCTTCTACTGCTATTGTGACGACAAGCACTGGATTATTAATCTCAGTTTGGGGAGTAACAATCATACCAACCGTTAAGATTTTAGTCTTAGGGTTTAGCTATCGATTTATGGCTGCAGTTTTAGAACCATTTACGGATAGCAAGGTGAATGGCCTCATCGAAGATATTAGTAAAACACTCTTTATATTATGTGCGGTTTCTTTTTTAATAGCGTTTGCTTACTTTTTTACTATTATGATGGTAGTTCTAATGATACAAATGCAAATTGGCAGGGGAGGAGCATAGTAAAGTGTCTAGCTTCTTGTTTGGCTTATTGATATACAGTATTATCGGGAAAATTATCCTATTGCTCATTCCAAAAGATTATGAAGAGGAATCCAATATTCTATTAAAAATGTTTGTCGCATTATATTGTATAAACTATTTCTTTTTATAACTAGTTTTGCATATTGTGTACAAGACATTCATAAGATGAACTAGTTGTTAATGTATTGAAGGAGGAGATGTCCTTGGAAAAGCACCAAACATCAAAAAAACGCGGTTCCTCATTGCAGCAGTCATCATTGTATTGCTTCTAATTAGTGGTTTTTGGAGCCTTACCAAAGGAACAAAAGATGATGTCAATACATCTAAGAGCGCTTCACAGCAATATAACCAATTAACATCTATTTTAAGTTCAATTGAAGGCGTAGGGAAGGTCATGGTCTACTTTTATTATGACCAACCAAGCGGAGAAGCAAAAAATGATGACACATCATCATTAAGCCAATATTTTAGTTGGCAACAAAATGCGGAAAGCAAACAAAAAGTAACAGGCGTTTTAGTAGTGGCAGAAGGAGCTGATTCTATAACGGTAAAAAAAGATCTTGTTACAGTGTTATCTAGTGTGTTAGAAATACCATCTCATCGTATTGTTGTACGACCAATGGAAAAAAAGGAGGATTAATTTTGAAAGTAAAAAAGAAAGCAGTATGGTTTTTAACATTACTAAGTTTAGTTGCGGTTATCTCAGTGTATTATTTGTCTAATCCTGTGACACCATTTAATGGACTGGCAATTTTTAGCGATTCGTTAAAGGACACACAAATCAGTGATATTGCTAGTAAAACAGGAAAAACTACTCCAGTAACAACAGAAAGTCATCTGTTTGAAGAGATGCGTATGGAATTACAGAACAAACGTAGTGAATTAAAAGAAACATTAACTCAAAAAATTGCTTCATCACAATATACTGCCGAAGAAAAAAATGATGCATTTAACGAAATTGATGCAATTACTAAAGATGAGTCTAACGAAGCAATGTTAGAAATGTTGATCAAAACTTTAGGATATTCTGATGCTTTTGTACGAGCTGAGGACAACCAAATTCGTGTTACAGTACAGGCAAACGAATTATCAAAAACAAAAGCAAATGAGATCATTTATGTCGTAAAAAAAGAGATGAATGAGACTGGAAAAGTAGTCGTGGATTTTCAATCTGAAACAATTAACTGAATTTTGAGCGAATTTTCTTGAATAATGATAATTTTTAAATAAGTGTTTAAAAATTGTAATAAACGCGATAGAATAAGGGATGTATTATATTACACAAAAGTTAGGGGAGCAATGTATGTTGAAAATTCAAGAAATTCGCGAAATTATTAAGTTAGTAGATGCTTCATCAATCGATGAATTCGTATATGAAGTAGATGACACTAAAGTGAAACTTAAAAAGAATGGTACTAAAACTATTGTAACTGATGCACCTGCACCAGTTGCTAAAACAGTTACACCAGCGCAAACAGCACCAGCAGCACCAGTTGTTGAAGCGCCAAAAGCACCAGTAGCACCAGTTGCAGAAAAAACAGCACCAAAAGCTGAAGTAGCAAATGATGCATCATTACACAAAATCGTGTCACCAATGGTTGGTACTTTCTATAAAGCGCCAAATCCTGAATCTCCAGCATTCGTTCAAGTAGGAGACAAAGTGGGCGAAGAATCTGTTGTTTGTATCGTAGAAGCGATGAAACTATTCAATGAAATTGAAGCAGAAGTACAAGGGGAAATTGTTGAAATTCTGGTAAATGACGGCGAATTAGTGGAATACGGTCAACCTTTATTCCTTGTAAAAGAAAACTAAGGGAGGTTTACCACATGAAAAAAGTATTAATCGCAAATCGCGGTGAAATCGCGGTACGTATTATTCGTGCATGTAAAGAATTGGGGATTCAATCTGTAGCTGTTTATTCAGAAGCAGATAGTGATGCACTTCATGTACAATTAGCTGATGAAGCTTATTGTATCGGTTCAAAATTTTCTAGTGATAGTTATTTAAAAATTGATCGAATTCTAACTGTAGCTGAAAAAACAGGTTGCGATGGTATCCACCCAGGATATGGTTTCCTTGCTGAAAATGCTAGCTTTGCAGAAGCTTGTGAAGATGCAGGAATTACTTTTATCGGACCAACTTCAGATGCCATTAAAATTATGGGGATCAAAGATATTGCAAAAGATACAATGATTGCCGCAGGTGTTCCAACTGTTCCAGGTTCAAAAGGTCTAGTAGCAGATGAACACGAAGCCGTTGAAGTAGCAAAAGAAATTGGATATCCAGTTATTATTAAAGCTACTGCCGGTGGTGGGGGTAAAGGGATCCGTGTTGCACGTGATGAAGCAGACTTGATCAAAGGTGTGCAAATCACTCAAAAAGAAGCAGCTGCTGCTTTCGGGAACCCTGGCGTATACTTAGAAAAATTCATAGAAGATTTCCGTCACTGCGAAATTCAAGTATTAGCTGATAACTATGGTCACACAATCCATTTAGGTGAACGTGATTGTACTGTTCAAAGACGTATGCAAAAATTAGTTGAAGAAGCACCTTCTCCAGCTTTATCAGAAGAACGTCGTGCTGAAATGGGTGAAGCAGCTGTTAAAGCAGCAAAAGCTTGTGGTTATCGTGGTGCAGGTACTGTTGAATTTATATATGATTACAAAGAGGACAAGTTCTACTTTATGGAGATGAATACTCGTATCCAAGTAGAACACCCAGTTACAGAAGCAATTACAGGTATCGATTTAGTTCGTGAACAGTTAAAAATTGCATCTGGTGAAAAATTGGTGTATAAACAAGAAGATGTGAAAGTGAATGGTTGGGCGATTGAATGTCGTATCAATGCAGAAAATCCATCTAAAAACTTCATGCCATCTCCAGGTAAAGTTGAAAATTATTTAGCTCCTGGTGGTAATGGAATCCGCATTGATTCAGCAATGTATCCTGGTTATGCAATTCCACCTTATTACGATTCAATGGTTGCAAAACTAATTGTACATGCTGATACTCGTGAAGAAGCCATTGCTAAAATGAAACGAGCTTTAGGTGAATTTATTGTTGAAGGACCTGGAATCCATACAACAATTCCTTTCCACGAAAAACTAATGGATCATGAAGTATTTAAATCAGGGAAATTTAATACAAAATTCCTTGAAGAAAATGACGTTATGAATTCTTAATAAGTGAAAGGGGCGAACTCTATGGCTGAAAAAGTCGTACAATCTCTACCTCAAAATACACCTTCTGGTAAGGATGAATTGGGTAAGATTGAGGTTGCACCTGAAGTCATTGAAGTTATTGCGGGAATTGCTACAACAGAAGTAGAAGGGGTCTCTAAAACAAGAGGTAACTTCGCAACTGGTGTTGTAGAAAAATTCGGTAAAAAAGTTCATGGTAAAGGGATTAAAACAGAGTGGACTGAAGAAGGCTTAATTGTGGATGTCTATTGTTTTGTACAATATGGAGTATCTGTAGCTAAAGTAGCAAAACAAGTTCAAACTCAAATCCGAGAAGCAATTGCCAATATGACATCTCACACAACAAAAGAAGTGAATGTACATATTACTGGGATTTTATTTGACCAGGTGAACGACGCAAAAACTGATAACTAACAAAAAAGATGCCTTTACGGGCATCTTTTTTGTTTTTGCTGAAGAAGAAAAAGAAAGTGTACATAAATGAGTTCTGGAGGATTTAAAAAGTATGAAAATGTGGATTAACTCATTTTCTTATTTAGAATAGCAATTTTGAAAATTAAACTTCAATGACCGTAGATTGAGGCTCGAAATGCTATGATTACACCTGAAATTTCGTCAATTACCATTTATTTCTTAATATATTATTTTGATTTTTCTAAACATATAACAATCCATGCGGTTCAGGCTTTTTTATGATAGAATAAAAATACTTGTAAACAAATGAAACACTTCACATAATGGACTTTTTGTGATGATACTTGCTATTTTTTAATAAATAGTGCCTCACAATAACCAGATGTAGTAGTATAAAGGAGAACAAATTAACATGAAGCGACGAGAAGCGCGTGAAAAAGCCTTACAAACACTTTTTCAACTAGAAAATACAGAGTTAACAATTCAAGAAGCAATGGAACACGTTATGGAAGAAAGAACAGATGCATTTTATGAAAAATTAGTATCTGGAACTGTTCAACATCAATCAGAAATTGATACTGCATTAGCGGAAAAACTTGAAAATTGGTCATTCGATCGCATAGCGAAAATTGAACGCACAATTTTACGCTTAGCGGCTTATGAATTGATGTATACACCAGAAACTCCAAAAAGTGTTGTATTAAACGAGGCAATTGAGCTAAGTAAAACATTTGGTGACGACAAATCAAGTAAATTTGTAAATGGTGTATTATCAAAATTCGCATAATATATTACAAAAAAGCTGAATTTGGGAGTGTTAACAAGATGTCAGGTAAACTAATTAACGGTAAAGAAATTGGCAATACAATTCGAAAATCCATTCAACAAGAAGTGAATGCTTTAAAAGAACAAGGTATTAATCCAGGTCTAGCAGTTATTTTAGTAGGTGACGATCCTGCCTCACATACGTATGTTTCGAACAAACAAAAATCATGTGAACAAATGGGAATCTACTCAGAGCTTATCAAGCTTTCAGCAGACGTCACAGAAGAAACATTGTTACAACAAATTGAACGTTTAAACGAAAATCCAGCAATTGATGGTATTTTAGTTCAATTACCACTTCCAAAGCATATCGATGAACAAAAAGTAATCGCCACAATCTCTCCAGAAAAAGATGTTGATGGTTTTCATCCAATTAGTGTAGGGAAAATGCTGTTAGGGCAACCTACATTCTTACCTTGTACCCCATTTGGTGTTATGAAATTACTCGAATATTCAAATGTAGATATTAGGGGAAAACATGCTGTCGTAATAGGTAGAAGTCATATTGTTGGCGTTCCGATGGGACAACTATTACTACAAAAAGATGCAACAGTTACATATTGTCATTCAAAAACACCTGATTTAAAAGCTATAACTAAACAAGCAGATATTTTAGTAGTTGCAACGGGTCGTGCAAAAATGATTGGTGCAGAACATGTAAAAGATGGAGCTGTCGTTATTGATGTCGGAATGGACAGAGATGAAAATGGCAAACTATGTGGTGATGTAGACTTTGATGCAGTCATCGATAAAGTTTCAGCAATTACACCAGTTCCAGGTGGCGTTGGTCCAATGACAATTACAATGTTATTATTCAATACATTGCAATCTGCTAAAAAAAAGCTATCATAAGACAAATGGTCACAAAACAGGTAAAATAGTAACGTCAAGGCTGTTTTTCTAGCGAAAGACAGCCTATTTTAAATGTTAAGGCTGGCTCGACCAACTGTAATAATCACTTGAGTACTTGAATCGATAGCTAAGACCAAGGACAGAAATGATTATAAAGCGTTAATATAAAAGTCGCTAATAAGTAGATAGATAAGGAGTTTGAAGATTTGACAAGCACACCTTATTTAACCGTACAAGCATTAACAAAATATATAAAAAAGAAATTTGATGTGGATCCTCATTTACGTAATGTATATGTAAAAGGGGAACTTTCAAATGTAAAACACCATGGCTCAGGCCACGTCTATTTTACGTTGAAAGACGAAAAAGCACAGATCAAATCAGTTATGTTCGCTTCCAGTGCTAAACGATTAAAGTTTAATCCTGAAAGCGGTATGAAAGTACTGATTAAAGGTGACGTAAACGTTTATGAAAGTGGCGGACAATATCAATTATACGCACAAGGAATGGAACCAGATGGACTTGGAAGTTTATATTTAGCTTTTGAGCAGTTAAAAGAAAAACTTCAAAAAGAAGGGCTTTTTTCGGATTTATATAAAAAGCCAATTCCAACCTTCCCTAGAAAAGTGGCCGTTGTAACAGCTACAACAGGTGCAGCTATTCGAGATATCTGTACGACCATTAAACAACATTATAAATTGGCGGATATCGTTATTTTCCCAGCATTAGTACAGGGTGAACATGCTGCGAAAAGTATTGTAAAAGCAATTGAACAAGCAAATAATACACCTGAAATTGATACGTTAATCGTGGCACGTGGTGGTGGCTCTATAGAAGATTTATGGGCATTCAATGAAGAAATTGTAGCAAGAGCTATATTCGAAAGTGCACTTCCCGTTATTAGTGGTGTTGGTCATGAAACGGATACGACTATTGCAGATTTAGTTGCTGATGTGAGGGCTGCTACACCAACTGCTGCTGCAAAGCGTGCAGTACCTAGTAGCGAAGAACTGGCAAAATATTTGCTCACAAGAAAAACACAATTATTCCAATTGACACAGGCTCGTATTAAGCACGAGAAATCAAAATTAGAGCGCTTACAAAAATCCTACCCACTAGCGTATCCAGAGCGAATCTATCGACCTTTTATTGAAAAAATTTCAAGAATGGAAGATAGATTACATCAAAGTATTCGGGATTATGTAAAAAACCAAAAATTTTCTATTGCTCAAATAGATCATCGCTTACAGCTTTGCTCACCATTGCAACAATTACGCTATGAAAAGACGAGAGTCGAAAATGATGAAAAATTGCTTAAAAAGGCAGTTCTGCAACAACTTAATCTAAGAAAAGAAGAATTTCGTTCGGTCATTAGAACACTAGAGGCACTTAATCCTTTATCTATTATGACCCGAGGATATAGTCTAACTTATCACAATGGAAAAGTGCTAAAGTCGATTAAAGACATTAAAGAGCACGATGAAGTTGAATTTCATCTACATGACGGTACAGCAAATGCAACAATCACATCGATTACAAAGGAAAATAAGGGGGAGTAATGGATGACTAGTAAGAAACAAACTTTTGCTACATCAATCAATGATTTAGAGGCAATTGTTCAACAACTTGAACAAGGTGATGTACCATTAGAGGATGCTATTGAATTATATAAAAAAGGTATGCAATTATCACAGTACTGCCATGAGCAGTTAACGAAAGCTGAAGAACAACTTGTTTCTGTTATGGATGAAAATGGCAAGGAAACACCGTTTGAACCAATAGGAGAAGAGGGAAAAGGTAAATGACGCAACATTTAAAGGACTTCATGAATGCGAATATTCCAATGGTTGAAAAACGCATGAATGATCTTGTAAAAGAAATTACAGCACCAGATATATTAAAAGAAGCTATGCTTTATTCATTAAATGCAGGTGGTAAACGTATTAGACCATTATTTGTACTAGCTGTTATGGACCATTTCAATGTAGAAGATGATGCAGCTTATACTGTAGGTGCTGTCATTGAAATGATTCATACCTACTCTTTAATTCATGATGATCTTCCAAGTATGGATAATGATGATTATCGCAGAGGTAAATTAACTAATCATAAAGTATATGGAGATGCTTTTGCCACTCTTGCAGGAGATGCATTAAATACAATTGCCTTTGGTATTTTAGCTCGTATGGAACAAGTGGATGCTCAAAAACGTCTAGAACTTATAGATAAACTAAGCGTAGCAGCTGGCGCAGAAGGTATGGTAGGAGGACAAATCCTTGATATAGAAGGAGAAAAAAAGTCACTAACATTGCCTGAACTAGAGAAAGTGCATGTCCATAAAACGGGAGCTATTCTTCGATTTAGTATCGAATCAGGAGCTATCTTGGCAGGCGCCTCTGAAGAAGAAAAAGCCATTTTGGTGGAATATGCTCATCATATTGGTTTATGTTTCCAAATACAAGATGATATTTTAGATATTGTGGGAACTACAGAACAACTAGGAAAAACAGCAGGAAAAGATGTTGCAAGTGATAAAAGTACTTATCCTGCACTTTTAACTTTAGATGGAGCAAAAGACAAACTTCATGTACACTATAATTTAGCTATTGAAGCATTAGAAAAATTGCCATCTGAAAGTAATTTATTAAAAGAATTTGCCGAATATATTGTTCATCGTAACAAATAAAAACTCTTTTAATTTTGTGCAATTGTTTATCACTGCTATAATGGTAAAAAACAATGTGCGATGAATCTACAATGAAAAGGTGTGTGATGGCGATGGATTTAAATAGTATCTCAAGTCCATCCTTCTTAAAAGAATTAAATTCAAAACAACTTCGTGACTTAAGCTATGATATTCGAAAGTTTCTAATCAAAAAATGTTCGAATACAGGTGGACATATCGGTCCAAATTTAGGGGTTGTTGAGCTAACAATCGCACTTCATCGTGCTTTTAATAGTCCGAAAGATAAACTTCTATTTGATGTTGGACATCAAGCTTACGTTCATAAAATCCTTACAGGTCGTGCATCAGAATTTGATACACTTCGACAATACAAGGGATTATGTGGTTTTCCAAAACGTATCGAAAGTGAACATGATGTGTGGGAAACTGGACATAGTTCAACATCACTTTCTGCAGCTATGGGTATGGCAGCAGCACGGGATGTAAAAGGAGAACATAATTATATCGTTCCAATTATAGGTGATGGTGCTTTAACAGGTGGTATGGCGCTGGAAGCATTGAATCATATTGGACACAAAAAAACAAATATGATCGTCATTTTAAATGATAATGAAATGTCAATCGCACCAAACGTTGGTGCTGTTCATAATATTTTAGGTCGCCTTCGCACAGCGAGCCAATACAATAAAGTAAAAGACGATTTAGAAATGTTATTGAAGAAAATACCGGCAGTAGGCGGTAAATTAGCCTCTACAGCTGAACGAGTAAAAGATAGTTTAAAATATTTACTTGTGTCTGGTGTCTTCTTTGAAGAACTTGGTTTTACTTATCTTGGACCAATAGATGGTCATAATTTTGATATGCTCGAAGAAACATTACAAAACGCTAAAAAAATGCAAGGACCTGTTATTATCCATATAATCACGAAAAAAGGTAAAGGGTATTTACCAGCTGAAAACGATAAAATTGGTACTTGGCACGGTACTGGCCCTTATAAAATTGAAACAGGGGATTTTGTTAAATCAAAAACAGCAGCGCCAGGTTGGTCCAAGTTAATCGCGGATACAGTTTCTCGAATCGCTCGTCAAGATGATCGAGTGGTAGCTATTACACCAGCAATGCCTGTAGGTTCAAAATTAGAAGGATTTGCAAAAGAATTCCCAAATCGTTTTTATGATGTTGGGATTGCGGAACAGCATGCGGCTACAATGGCTGCGGGAATGGCTGCTGCAGGTACAAAACCGTTTTTAGCAATTTATTCTACGTTCTTACAGCGTGCATACGATCAAATGCTACATGATATTTGTCGTCAAAACTTAAATGTTGTGATCGGTATTGATCGTGCTGGATTGGTTGGTGCAGATGGGGAAACACATCAAGGTGTATTTGACATTGCGTTTTTACGTCACATGCCGAATATTGTGATCATGATGCCGAAAGACGAAAATGAAGGCCAACATATGGTCAAAACGGCATTTGATTATGAAGATGGTCCAATTGCACTTCGCTATCCGCGTGGTAACGGTTTAGGTGTGCCAATGGATGCTGAATTACATGATATTCCGATTGGTACATGGGAAGTGCTAAGAGAAGGAAAAGATGCAGCAATTGTAACATTTGGTACAACAATTTCATTAGCTGAACGTGCAGCCAATATTCTTGCTATAAAGGGTATAAATGTTGAAATTGTCAATGCACGATTCATCAAACCAATGGATGAAGAAATGTTACATCGCCTTATGCAAAGCGGAAAACCAATCTTAACGATTGAAGAAGCAATGCTTGAAGGCGGCTTTGGCAGTGCTGTATTAGAATTTGCGAATGATCATAGTTATTCAACAGATATGATTGATCGAATGGGTATACCAGATACTTTCGTTGAACACGGTAGTGTAGATTTGTTGCTTCGTGATTTGCATATTACAGACGAAGAAGCTGCAAAGAAAATCGAAAATCTAATCGCAAAAA
The DNA here is from genome assembly GCF_934216135.1 of uncultured Rummeliibacillus sp. Lineage (NCBI taxonomy): Bacteria > Bacillati > Bacillota > Bacilli > Caryophanales > Caryophanaceae > Rummeliibacillus > uncultured Rummeliibacillus sp. The sequence continues at coordinate 76,405 of NZ_CAKQBI010000013.1, forward strand.
ATTCAAAAAAGCAAGCAGGTTTGAAAGCATAATGACAACAAAAATTCCAAAAGAACGCGTTGACGTATTATTAGTACAACGTGGCTTATGTGAAACAAGAGAAAAAGCAAAACGGACAATTATGGCAGGTCAAGTTTTTTCAAAGGAAGTTCGCATCGATAAGGCGGGAGAGAAAATTCCCGTCGATAGCGAATTGACGATTAAAGGACATCAATTACCATATGTAAGCCGTGGCGGTTTAAAATTAGAAAAAGCATTAAAACTGTTTGATGTGGATGTCAAAGACAAATTGATGCTAGATATCGGTTCCTCAACGGGTGGTTTTACGGATTGTGCATTGCAAAATGGTGCAAAACACTGTTATGCATTAGATGTTGGTTCGAACCAATTAGCTTGGAAAATTCGTTCTGATGATCGTGTAACAGTGATGGAAAAGACGAATTTCAGATATGTAACAGCTCCCGATTTAGTAGAAGGCTTACCTGATTTTGCAACAATCGATGTATCTTTCATATCTTTAGAACTCATCTTACCGGTTTTGAAAACACTTCTTTTACCTGGTGGAAATGTGGTCGCTCTAGTGAAACCACAATTTGAAGCAGGAAAAGAAAAGGTCGGAAAAAAAGGTGTAGTACGGGAAGCAAAAACGCACTTAGAAGTTCTAGAAAAAATCGCTACATTTGCTGAATCTATAGGATTTGTTGTAAAAGATGCATCTTATTCACCTATAACAGGTGGTGAGGGGAATATTGAATTCTTATTCCATCTTTATAATCCAAAAGCTGGGGAAGAAATAAAATCCTACACAGATTTTGCTTCGTTAGTAAAAGAAGCACATGAACAGTTGAAGTAACGCGGTCTGAGCTTTGTCAGACCGTGTTTTTTCTTGTTAAAATAAAGAAATAATGTTACGTTATTTATAATAGAGCATAAATATGCATAGAGGTGAGAGCTATGAACAAAAGCCAAAGACATATTCGAATTCGAGATATGATTGCTAATAATGAAATTGAAACTCAAGACGATTTAGTGGATTTATTAAAAGAAGCAGGCTATCACGTTACACAAGCAACAATTTCACGTGATATTAAAGAATTGCATTTGATAAAAGTACCACTACAAGATGGTCGATATAAGTATAGCTTACCAGCAGATCAACGTTTTAATCCAATCCAAAAACTACATCGTGCACTTGCGGATGCTTTTGTATCTATAGATGGTACAAGTCATATGCTTGTGATGAAGACATTACCCGGTAATGCTCACGCTATTGGATCATTATTAGATCATTTAGATTGGGAAGAGATACTTGGCACTATTTGCGGAGATGACACGATTCTTATAATTTGTCGTGAAGAATCTGAACGTGAAGAAATAAAAAACCGTTTACTTGAAATGTTGTAATGATAGTTTGAGCGAGGTGAAATAGTCATGTTAAAAGAGCTTTCGATTAAAAATTTCGCGATTATCGAAGAGCTAACGGTTGAATTTCTAAATGGGTTAACAGTGTTAACTGGAGAAACTGGTGCTGGTAAATCTATCATTATTGATGCTGTACAACTTTTAGCTGGTGGCCGTGGCTCACAAGAATTTATCCGACATGGTGCAAAAAAGGCTGAATTGGAAGGGCTTTTTACACTAAGTTATGAAAATCATCCTGCGTATGAAAAATGTGAAGACGCTGGAATTGAAATCGAGGAAGGAACTCTCATCCTCCGTAGAGATATATATGATAGTGGTAAGAGTATTTGTCGTGTAAACGGTAAACTAGTACCATTATCCGTTTTACGAGATATAAGTTCGACTTTGATCGATATACACGGTCAACATGAGAGCCAAGAATTGATGGATGATAAGCAACATATTCATCTATTAGATCAGTTTGCAGGTGAAGAAATAATACCGATAAAAGAGCAATATGAAAAGCAATACGAAGCGTATAAGACATTAAAAAAAGAACTTGCAGCTATTTCTGTAAACGAGCAACAAGTAGCACAAAAAATTGATTTATATCAATTTCAAATAAAGGAAATCGATGCTTGTAAGTTCCAACCAAACGAAGAAGAAAACTTAACCGAAGAACGACGTCGATTAATGAACTTCAATAAAATATTTGAATGCTCAAATACAGCTCATGAAGCAATTTTAGGGGAGTCAAAAGGGCTCGACTGGATTGGACAAGCAATGACTCAGTTAGAAGATGTAGTATTAGTTGATGAAAGCTTCAAGGAGTACTCAGATGCTGTTTCAAACGCTTTTTATAATCTCCAAGAAGCTGCTTTTGGTATAAAGAATATTTTAGATGATTTAGAATTCGACCCTGAACGTTTAAATGAAGTTGAGCATCGTTTAGCTTTAATTCAATCGATGAAAAGAAAATATGGCTCAACATTGAAAGAAATTTTAGTTTATCGTGCAAAAATCGGCGAAGAATTGGAATCCTTATTGAATAGAGATGAAAATATTCAAAAAAATGAACAACAGTTAATTGAACTTCGATCAGAGCTTCTAAAAACGGCTTCAAAATTAACAGCTATTCGTAAAAAAGTTGGAGAGCGATTATCTAATGCTATTATGCAACAATTATGCGAATTATATATGGAAAAAGCGAAATTTAGCGTTCATTTTGAATTATTGTCTGAAGAACAATTTGACCATAATGGGATTGATAAGATTGTCTTTTATATAGCAACAAATGTCGGAGAACCACCGAAACCACTTACGAAAATTGCTTCAGGTGGGGAGCTTTCTAGGGTTATGCTTGCTTTAAAAACAATTTTCTCAACGACAAATGGAATTACATCCATTATTTTCGATGAAGTCGATACAGGTGTTAGTGGCAGAGTAGCACAAGCTATCGCTGAAAAAATAGCTGCTATTTCTATTCATTCGCAAGTATTATGTATTTCACATTTACCTCAAGTTGCTGCAATGGCAGATCATCATTACCATATTCAAAAACAAGAGGATACAAATCGCACCTTTACTTCTTTAACAGAAATTTTCGGTGATGAACGTATTGATGAGATTAGTCGAATTATGTCCGGAACAGAAGTGACAGAGTTAACCTTTAAGCATGCAAAAGAGTTAATAGAAATTGCTGAAGATCGAAAAAAAGCATTACAGGTATAAAATGAAAAACGTTCGTTTTTAGCATCTCGCAAATTTTGTGAGATGCTTTTTTATACGTTCAATCTGTAGACAAATATTTACCTTTCATAACAATTCAATTTGAAGCCATGATAAATGAAAAGGAGGTGACATATTGCGAATTGCGAAGCGCTCTTTTCTGAGCTTATTCTTTTTACTTGTTGTATTCGGATCGTGGACAACAATCGCAAGTGCAGCTAAAAAAGTAATTCCAATGGGAGACTCAATTGGCGTTGAATTACAATTATCTGACATTACAGTATCAAATGATGTGTTATTACAAGATGGAAATTGGTTAAAAAGAGGAGATATTATTGAAAAAGTCAATAATACTTCTGTCAAAAAGCTGGAGAACATTCACCAAATTATGAAAACAACTCCAAAAGAAACCCTCACACTTTCAATTGGTAGGGAAAATAAAGACAAAAAGGTTAAAGTTCAAAAAGAAGAAATGACATCCGTTATGAACTTTCTTCGAGATGAAACTGATGGAATTGGTACGTTAACCTTTTTAGATCCTGAAACCAAACAGTATGGTGCATTAGGACATCAAATCGTCGATCAAATCCTACAAAAACCACCTCAATTTAAGCAAGGATCGATATTCTATGCGAAAATCGACCATATTAAGAAAAGTATTCCTGGTGAACCAGGATATAAAATTTCTTCTGTCGAAAATGATAAAGGACAAATTGGAAGTATTGTCTCTAATAGTGTTTATGGGATTTTCGGAAAATGGGAAAAATCCATAAAACCATCTTTGCCAGAAGCGATTGAAGTTATGCAACCTTCAGAGATTAAAAAAGGACCAGCTAAGTTATTAACAACGATTTCCGGGAAAAAAGTGGAATCATTTGATATCAAAATTACAAAGGTGAATGACAAAAGTTTTCAAATTGAAATAACAGATCCTGTGCTAAAAGAAAAAACGGGCGGTATTCTACAAGGAATGAGTGGAAGTCCTATTATCCAGGGCGGGCACTTCGCAGGAGCTGTAACACATATGTATATTGAAAGTCCAGTAAAAGGAGCAGCACTACCAATTACAGAAATGCTCAAAAATCAGCCTGCTTAAGCTGATGAATGAAACAACGATTCCTTACCAAGAACAGAAGCTTTGACAGCATCAATTTAGTATTGGCATGTTTAGTAAAAATCCACCCCATTTCGGGTGGATTTTTACTAATAATAGCACAAAAAAGTTTTATTTTATCTATTATTAGTGGTGTATGCGTAATCCCATAAAATATATATTTTTTCTCTTTAATATTTGTTACAATTAGAGTGAAAATATAATACATAAAATTGTCGAATTAAATAAAAAGTCTATCCCAACTTACTCATTTTTTTAATTTTAGAAGGGCTAGACCTAAAGTTGTCGAATTTACCCTTTTGTATCAATAGCGTTTCTATATTTAAAGATTAAATGGAAATTGCATTTCAAAGGAGGAAGATTAATGGAGAAAGTAAAAGTTGCAATCGTGGATGATAATAGTGAATTGGTAAAAATGATGGAAGAATATTTATCAAATCATGGAGAGATAGAGGTAATCAGTACAGCACCAAATGGCAAACAATGTTTGAAAATGCTGGAGGATTATATCCCAGACGTTCTGGTATTGGATATTATTATGCCACATCTTGATGGATTAGCGGTACTTGAAACAATGAAAGAAAATCCGCAACTTAATAATGTTCAAGTAATAATGTTAACTGCTTTTGGACAAGAAGATGTTATGAAACAAGCCGTTGAATTGGGTGCATCTTACTTTATGCTAAAACCATTTGAGTTCGATCGTTTAGCTTCTAAAATTTTGCAATGCGGTGGTAAAAAAGTCGAAAAGCAAAAACGCGTTAGCATTTTACAAGGTTCTAAGCCACAAAAACTAGACCAACGTCAACTAGACGCAACAATTACAGGTATTATAAAAGAAATTGGCGTGCCTGCTCATATTAAGGGGTATGCATACCTTCGAGAGGCAATCCAAATGGTCTATCTTGACGTTGAATTGCTTGGTTCAATCACAAAGGTTCTTTATCCAGACATCGCAAAAAAATTCGATACAACGCCTTCTAGAGTAGAACGTGCGATTCGTCACGCCATCGAAGTTGCATGGAATCGTGGAAACTATGAATCTATCTCTAAAATGTTTGGCTACACAGTACATCATCTAAAATCAAAACCGACAAACTCTGAGTTCATCGCTATGATTGCGGATAAGATTCGGATTGAGATGGTGGCGGTTTAACGTAGAGAGAGAATCAGTATTCAGGTGATAAAGTAGTTTGGAATCATATATATAAATCATACTTACAAGTTTAGCTACTTTTATACCTCCAAGCACATTTCCATTTGTTGAGTTTGCATAAAATTCAACAAGTGGAGGTGTGCTTTTTGTTTTATAAAAAAACATAATAGAAATTGAATTACAATTAGATTCATTATATTATATTGATCCTAATCAATTATCTCCTAAAACATTAAGGAACTATCAACAATGCTACGTACTTTCTTCCAGATGAAGTGTAGAGTGAGATGGACTCAGGCTTACAGAATAGATACCGGTGCTATATGTAAACGATTGTTACAACGGTAATATAAACGGGGGGGGTAGTCGCCTTACGCCTCCTTTATTCTACGAATTTCACTAAAGATATAGCCTGAATAAGATTGTTTTTATGTAATATTTAAATTACATAAATTATATATTTGGTATAACCATTCAAAAAATCCATTTATAAGGAGGGCGTTCAATGACTAAAAAGATTACAGTTTTGGTAATGGCATTTATATTATTTATCTCCTTACTTTCAATTGAAAATCATAATGTTTTTGCATCTGTAAAGGATTCACCAACAAGTGATTACCGTATGCATCCAAATAAGGATAGAATTTCACTTTATAGAAAACCAAAAGGTAAGAAAATCTATACAATAAATAAAATTATTTATGAACCTGGTAATCCGATTTCAATTCCTCAAGCTGTTTATGTAAAAAAATTTTATAAAAACGGTTGGGCTAGAATAAGTTATAAGGAACAATATACGAAGAAAAAAAGTCCCAGTAAAACATATAAAGGCTATGTGAAAATTAGTAATCTAACATATAATGTTCATGACTTTGTTTCAGTGTTTGTATACAATACGAAAGGTGGTACCTTGAAAAAAACACCTAATAAGAAATCAAAGAATTTTGCAACAGTTCCACTTGGAACACTAGTAGACATTGATCATGCCAATAATGACGGTGTTTTGTATGGTGATAACAATAATTTCCCTGAATTTCTCTGGGTAAGGGTTGAGTACTACAAAAATGGTAAAAAATATATAGGTTGGTTATCATACAAAGACGCTAGAAGTTAAAAAGCTTTAACATTACTTACTAGACGCAAAATCCAAAGTTTCCGGCAGTAATACCAATTGAATAGTTTAATAACTAAGCACTCTCGTTCGAGGGTGTTTTTTTACGCAAATAATATAGCAAATTAAGGTAGCAATGATGTAAAATTCAAAATTCAAGATTAAAGATTTGAAGAAAGATGCGATGAGCACATATAAATTATATAGTATTATAAGGATACGAAGTAAAAAAAGTATAGATGGATAATGGGGGAACAGAAATGATTATCATGATTAATGGTGCTTTTGGTGTAGGAAAGACAACAGTTGCAAATGAACTTCTTCAAACGGTAAGCAATAGTATGTTGTATGATCCTGAAATAGTTGGATTTATGTTGCGTGAAATCATTACAGAAGATATTAAACATGAAAATGAAAAAACAGATAATTTTCAGGATTTGGAGTTATGGAAAGTATTAGTCGTTAATGTCGCTAAACAGATCAAGGCTAAATATAAGAAGAATTTGATTGTTCCGATGACAATTTATAACAAAGAATATCTTCAATATATTCTTGAAGGGTTTAAAGAAATAGATGAAAAAACATTTCATTTCTGTTTAATCGCAAAAGAGGAAACTATTTTTGAAAGGCTTAGACAAAGGGGAGAGGCAGAAGGTAATTGGTGTTACCAGCAGAGTAGAAAGTGTGTAGAGGCTTATAAAGATCAATACTTCGAGGAGTTTATCGAAACTGATCATACTAGTATTGATGATATTGTACAAAGAATTCAAAACGAAGTTAGTTTGTTAAATGCATAGTTACTCTTACAAGTATTGTATATAACAATACTAAGTGATGACCAAAAGCTCTTGCTCAAACTTTTTTCAGCGAGAGCTTCTGCTAAAAATTCATTTAAGAATTCCATATTTATCTAAAGCATACATAATACCGTCCCCATCTGAACCTTTCGTAACAAAATCCGCAACGGACTTTAGTTTCTCATTTGCATTGCCCATTGCTATTCCAAAGCCAACTAGTTCGATCATATCGATATCATTTTCTCCATCTCCAAATGCGATTGCTTCTTTTTTATCAATATTAAAAAACTCTAATACTTTTAAAATAGCCAATGATTTAGAAACATCATTTTCTAAAACATTTAATATAGAAGGATGCCAACGTTTAAAAGTTAATGTTGGAAATTTTTCTTTATACTTTTGAATCATATATTCATTCGCAAATAAGCACATTAAAAAAGTATCATTTTCATATGCTTTTTTGCTGACTGCTGGATAATCTGTTAAAGACAAAGTTTCTTTTAAGGCATTTAAAACATCTGAATTTTGAACTCCATTGATATGAAGTTTTTCGGAGTAGAATGTTAGTGCATTACCTTCTTTTGAAGCAAAGTCCATAACATCCTTTACTATTTTTTTATCCATTGTAATTTTGTGTATTATTTTGTTTTTATGTTTAACATAGGCCCCATTTGCCGTAATAAAAGTGTCTATACCTAATGCGGCAATTTCAGCACACATTGATAATGGTCTACCTGTAGCAGCTACAACGCGTATACCTTGCTTGATTAATTGCTGAATTGCTTGTTTTGTACTATCTAAAATTATTCCATTTTTATAACTTGTAAGTGTACCATCAACATCAAAAAAGATTATTTTGGGCTTCATTCCTTCCACCTCCGTTTAATTTAAAAAGACTGATAAATCAGAATTCGTTATTTAAAAAGCTCCGCATGCATTACTTTTTAAGCTCATGAATACAGTGTGGTTGTTTGTAAAAGCTTTTCATGCAAATAAAGGCTGTTATCTCTCTTACTATGAATTATTTAGTACATCTATTAATTCATATAGATTATGTATTTCTACTAAATTCAACTGTTTGCATGTATTGCGTGTCCGGTTTAACCAAACACCTTTCATCCCACTATTACAACTTCCAATTACGTCTGTTTCTATAACATCCCCAATATAATAACTCGCATCTAATTTAACATTTGCACGTCGACATGCTTCAGTGAATATTTCAATATTTGGTTTAGATACTTTTATAGTCTCCTAATATACTTATAATTTTTCCTTTATAAACAGAAAATGTAACAATGGTATAACACTATTATATCAATAGTTAAACAACCAAAGAGCTTAAAATAGATTTTTATAATAATTGATTTTATATAATAATTCATTGCAGGTATAAAACTATATTAAAATAGTTATAAGTGAGTGAAATTCTGCTATTAATTATATAAGGATAATATGAATTTTTTTACAAAAATTCAATCGATTGATTTAAACTCAATCCATTTTCAGGTAAAATAATTATAGAATATATTATTTCCATATTGTTGAAATTTTTTAAGTTTTACTTCTAAACTAAAATAAAGGAAATGAATATATATAGACAACACCTATATAAATAGTTTTAGTGAAATAAAATAATAAGTCATTGCCTATAAACAGTATTATTAGAATTTTCTATTTTCTGTAGCTAAGGTTTTATTAATCATATTTACTTTCGGAACAAATACACTAAAAAAATCCAAAAATATTACGATAATATAGTAACTAGAGTTTACGGGAATATGTGCTTGAAAGGGTGAATAGTCTTGCTAATTTATGAGAACGATTACATACAATTATTAGAGGAACAAACAAAAGTTTATATCCAAGTGAATAAAGAAGGCTTTTCTTTAAAAGATTTTGATATGATTTTAAAAAAGAATCCGCGCATAAAATTAACAAGTTTTGCGAATTTAAGAAAGGCTTTAAATACTGTGGGGAGTGAACAAGTCGAAATTGGTACTTGGCTACCACCATTAGAAATTGTTGTATCAAGAGATCGAATGCTTGCCACTATGTATATTAATGAGGATCCTACGACCATCTTCCAAGATGATGACAATTTGAATAAGCAAATCAGAGAAGTTGCGGAAAATGTCGGGGTTACATTTGGTCTTCATACCTTATCATTAAATGATGTGAAATCTGGAAAACCTGTAACAGTAGCTGCAGGATTACCGCCACAAAAGGGATCGGATGCTAAAATAACGTACTTAGAAATTCCAGAGAGAAAGCCTCAAATTTTGGAGAGTGGCCGTGCAGATTACTATGATATGAATTTTATCTTTGAAATCGAACAAGATGCATGGTTAGGAGAAAAAATCCCAGCAAAGCCTGGAATACCAGGTAAGAATGTACTTGGCGAAACAATTCCAGCAATTGATGGTAAGGACATTCCATTAAAATATGATGCTAGTTCCATTTATGAACAAGAAGTCGATGGTAAGATTATTATTAGAGCAAAGAATAATGGGGTAATTGATAACACAAACGAAAAATTAGCGATTAATAAGCATCTTCAGATTAAAAAAGATGTCGGTTTAGAAACAGGAAATTTAAAATTTGATGGATCGATTACGATCAGTGAAACCGTTGTTGCAGGTTTCTCTGTAGAAGCTACTGGAGATATTTCAATTGAAGGAATTGAAGGAGTAACTGGAGCTAAACTGATTGAATCTAAATATGGTGATATCTATATTCGTGGTGGGATTTTTGGAAATGGTGAGACCGTTGTACGTGCAGGGGGCAATATTTACGTAAAACATACAAATGATAGTACGCTACAAGCTTCAAAAGATATTTTTATAGGCTCTTATTCCATGGGTTCCAATCTTAAGGCACAAAATATTTTTGTCAATGAACAAAGTGGCAAAATTATTGGCGGTTCTGCGGAAGCTACAAATTCTATCAACGCTGCCATTTCAGGAAATAGGTTAGAAAGAAAGACAGAGCTAATCCTTACTCTACCAGACCGAAAAGAAAGTGCTAAAATTATCAAAGATAAAAAAGATAAAATTATGGAGATTGAAAAGGAAATTGCGCATTTAGATGAGAAAGTATTTTCTCTTAAACCATTTTTAGAACAAATGAACGAAATTCAACGAAAAACATATGATGATACTATCGAAACGATTCATAAAAAGGAATCTGAGTTAAATCAATTAGAAACAGAAATAAACAGTATTTTCCAACAACTAAAAAGCACGGGAGATGAGAACATTAATATTACTAAAGAAGCTTTTCCTGGTACTGTTATTCAAATTGGGAAGAAGTCAACTATATTGAATAGCTCGACTTGTGGAAAATTCACCTTGGAAAATGGCGAGCTGAATGTCTAGACCATTAGTCTTCGCACATCGTGGTGCTTCAGCTTATGCGATTGAAAATTCCCTTGATGCTTTTCAACTAGCCTTAGAATTGCAATCAGATGGGTTAGAACTTGATATTCAAATGACAAAGGATCAAATACCGGTCGTAGTACACGATTACAATTTGAGAAGATTGACGGGCAAAAATGCATTAGTATCCGATCTAACTTTAAAAGAACTCAAATCCTTGAAGGTTGGTAAGCTTTTTATAAGAAGATTTAGAGGACCAGCGATTTTAACATTTGAGGAATTTCTATCTTGGCATTCAAGGACAAAAGTACCGTTAAATATTGAGCTTAAAGAATCTTTTATAGAGAATTCCAATGCATTAAAAACAACAGTAGAAAGATGTATGGAAATCCCGTATATTCATTTTTCCTCATTTCATCTAGACCTTCTTAAAAATGTCAAAAGGCTAGCACCAAACATAGAAACAGCCTTTATCGCTACAAAATTATTGAATTGGGACGAGTTAGATCAATTGCCTTATATCGATACGATTCATGCCAACAAAACTTGGTATTACAAAGAACGATATTTAGATGCCTGTTTTCGTCATCATAAAAAATGCAGATTTTACAATATCCACGGTAATGAAAAATACATTACATCACCACATAAAAACGTGATTGGATGGATTACTGACTATCCTGAAATAGTCCGAGCAGCACAAAGAAAAGTATAAAAGCCTCTATGGGATATGAAATTCCGTAGAGGCTTCGCATTTTCTATCATTCAATTTTATTTCTTCTTAGAATATTTTGTTGCTACTCGTCCATTTTTTCGATCTCTGTTTAATAAGTATCCTGCAAAAAAACCAAATCCTATTAAAAATAAGATAATTCCAATTGTAAATTGCAACCATAGGTAAGGTATGGGATCAGCTAATTTTGCAAAAAAAGTATCGCGCATTAATTTTATCCCGGTTGCAGCCATAATGGCGGGAATGGCTAATATGATAAAAGCTATAAAACGACCCATTTCGTTCAACTCCTCTAATCTTTTATATTCTCACGTGTATTGTATAGATTGTCAAGCGTATCAACATTCGATACTATAATATCAATAATTATAGGAAAATACTTGAACTAAAATAGATAGGAAGTGAAAAAATTTGCATAGAATAATGATAGTAGGTGCAGGCAATGGGGGAACGGCTATCTTACGGTTATTGGGACACGCATCTAAATGGCAAACCGTAGCAGTTATAGATATCAAGGACGATGCCAGTGGAATCATTGAGGCAAAGAAAATGGGCATTCAAACGGGAAATGACTGGCGAAGTTTTTTACAAGATTCAATTGAAATGGTCATTGATGTAACTGGTGATCACAAAGTTTTTGAAGAGTTAAGGGCGACTTTACCAAAAGAAACAATGTTGATACCGGGTGGATTCGCTGAAATTATTGTACAACTATTACAAGAAAAAGATTACTATATTCAGAAACTGCAATCTTTCTCAAAGCGACAACAAATTATATTTAATTCGATTGAAGAGGGTATGATAAGTATTAATCCTTCAGGAATTGTCACTTTTTTTAACCAAAGTGCACAACGAATTACAGGAATCTCAATGGATGAAGCAATAGGTCAACATATAGATGTTGTCATTCCAAATAGCGGATTAAATAGAGTCATAGAAACTGGTCAAGCTGAAACCAATCAGGAACTACTATTAAAAACGGGCAAAAAAATTGTCACTTCCAGATTTCCAATGTTGGATGAACATTCGATGCAAATCGGTGCATTTGCCATCTTCAAGGATATTAGCGAAGTAGTATCTTTAGCCGAAGAAATTACAGATTTAAAAGAAATCAAAACGATGCTAGAAGCAATTATCCAATCGAGTGACGATGCTATTTCTGTAGTGGATGAACAAGGCCGAGGTATTCTTGTAAATCCTGCGTATACAAGAATTACAGGGCTTCCTCCAGAGGAAATCATCGGAAAGCCAGCTACAACAGATATCTCCGAGGGTGAAAGTATGCATCTTAAAGTAATTGAAACGAAAAAGCCAATTCGTGGTGTCAATATGCGTCTAGGACCGAGTATGCGGGAAGTTATCGTGAATGTGGCACCTATTATCGTAGAAAATGAACTAAAAGGTAGTGTAGGTGTTATTCATGATGTCACAGAAATGCGTTCGCTTGCCCAGGAATTAAACAAAGCAAAAACAATTATTAGATCTTTAGAGTCAAAATATGTATTTGATGATATCATCGGTAATTCGGAAGAAATGACATTGGCTATAGAACAAGCAAAATTGGCTGCTAAAACGCCTGTCACGGTGTTTTTAAGAGGAGAATCAGGAACTGGAAAGGAATTATTTGCTCATGCCATTCATAGTGAAAGTAACCGGCATTATGAAAAGTTTATCCGCGTAAATTGTGCAGCAATTGCAGAAAACTTATTAGAAAGTGAACTATTTGGTTATGAAGACGGAGCCTTTACGGGTGCGAAAAAAGGAGGAAAGCGGGGCCTTTTTGAAGAAGCAAATGGTGGTAGTATCTTCTTAGATGAGATTGGGGAATTATCGTTAAATACACAAGCTAAATTATTAAGAGTTCTACAGGAAAGAGAAATTGTGCGAGTAGGTGGTGTAAAACCAATTCCGATTGATGTTCGTATTATTGCTGCAACGAATGTCAATATGGAAAAGGCGCTACATGATCATACTTTTCGTGAAGATCTATATTATCGATTAAATCGAATGCCGATTTATATCCCGCCATTACGAAATCGATTACAGGATATACCACAACTTGTAGAGCGTTTGTTGACAAAGCTAAATCGTGAATATGGGAGAAATGTGACCACGGTTTCACCAGCGGTTATTCCAAAACTACAATCCTACAATTGGCCTGGTAATGTCCGTGAATTAGAAAATGTCATTGGGCGGGCTATGATTTTCATGCCAATTTCTGAAACAGAAATACATGAACGTTTTGTTCAAATTTCTAGTAATCAGAATGATTTTGCTGAAAACGATAAGGCTCTGAAGATCATTCAAGGTTCACTCGAAGAAATCATGCATCGTCATGAAAAACAAATTATTGAACAAGCATTAGAAACCTGTCAATACAATAAAACAAAGACGGCTCATATGCTCAATATTTCGATTAGAAGTTTATATTATAAATTAGAAAAATATGGTCTTGCATAAAATGGCGCGCAACAAATTGCACATTGCGCAAAATATTGCACGGAATTTAAAAGCCTACCTTAAATGAAATTCATTTAAGGTAGGCTTTTTACATTTGGCATGCTTCTTGCATTAAATAATGGTAACTGGGATTTATAAAAACCAGAAATAGTTCACAACTTCAAAGGGGGACATATCAATGGAAATCTTCAAGTATATGGAAAAATATGATTATGAACAAATTGTAATGTGTCAAGATCAATCTTCAGGGTTAAAAGCAATTATTGCTATACATGATACAACACTAGGGCCTGCGCTTGGTGGTACAAGAATGTGGACTTATGCATCAGAAGCGGATGCTATAGAAGATGCGCTACGATTGGCTCGTGGTATGACATATAAAAATGCAGCAGCTGGTTTAAATCTAGGTGGAGGAAAAACGGTTATTATGGGTGATCCATTCAAAGATAAAAATGATGAAATGTTTCGTGCGCTCGGTAGATTTATACAAGGATTGAATGGCCGTTATATTACAGCGGAGGATGTTGGTACAACAGTTGCTGATATGGATTTGATTCATGAAGAGACCGATTATGTCACTGGTATTTCTCCTGCATTTGGGTCATCAGGTAACCCATCACCAGTAACGGCATATGGTGTATATGTAGGGATGAAAGCGGCTGCAAAAGAGGCGTTTGGTAGCGATAATTTGAAAGGTAAAAAAATTGCTGTTCAAGGGCTTGGTAATGTTGCTTATACATTGTGTCAGTATTTATATGAAGAAGGGGCAGAATTGATTGTAACAGATATTAATGAACTAGCTGTAACACGAGTTGTAGAAGAATTTGGTGCAACAGCTGTAGAACCACATGAAATATATAAACAAGAAGTGGATATTTTCTCACCATGTGCATTAGGTGCAATTATCAATGATCAAACCATCCCACAACTGAAAGCAAAAGTGATTGCCGGATCTGCTAACAATCAGCTTCAACATTCAGTACATGGCCAGATATTACATGAAACAGGCATTGTTTACGCGCCAGATTACGTTATTAATGCAGGCGGTGTGATTAATGTTGCAGATGAGTTATATGGCTATAATCGTGAACGTGCGATGAAAAGAGTGGAAGGTATTTATGATAGCATAGCTAAAATTATAGCAATATCAAAAAGAGATAATATACCGACCTATTTGGCTGCCAACCAATTAGCAGAAGATCGTATCAATCGAATTTCAAAATCACGAAGCACATTTTTGCGTAATGAAAAGAATATTCTATCAAATAGAGAAAGAGATTAGAAGATATAAATCAGGTGACTTTTAAAATAAGTATGCTATAATTTAGTACCAGGTAATAAAAATATAACTGTCATGTTTGATAGTGCTATTATTTATTTGAATATGACAGTTATCACGTTTTATATATAAAATTTAATGATATAACTAATAGGGAAATATAAAAATAGGAGTGTGTTCTTATGGCTAAGAATTATGACCTTGTCATATTAGGAGGAGGACCAGGAGGTTATGTTGCAGCTATTCGTGCCGCACAACTCGGCCTTTCTACTGCCATTGTGGAACAAAGTAAACTAGGGGGTACTTGTTTACATAAAGGATGTATTCCAAGTAAAGCCTTGCTACGCAGTGCGGAAGTCTATCGGACAACAAAAGAGCAAGCTCATACATTTGGTGTGGAAGCATATGATATAAAATTTAACTTTGAACAGGCTCAAAAACGCAAAAATGGAATTGTTGATCAATTACATAAAGGCGTTCAAGGCTTGATGAAAAAAGGAAAAATTGATGTATATAAAGGCTATGGAAGAATATTAGGACCATCTATTTTTTCACCGATGTCTGGTACTATTTCGGTGGAATTTGAAGATGACCGTGAAAATGAAATGCTCATTCCGAAAAATGTCATCATTGCAACAGGATCCAGACCAAGAGGCTTAAAAGGTTTGACACCAGATAGCAAAACAATATTAACATCAGATGATTTAATGTCATTGGAACAGTTACCACAATCATTAATCATTGTGGGTGGTGGCGTAATCGGGATTGAATGGGCATCAATGTTACATGATTTTGGTGTAGAAGTAACGATTGTTGAATATTCCGATGCTATTTTGCCAACAGAAGATTATGATGTTCAAAAATTAATGACAACTTCGTTTGAAAAAAGGGGTATCCGTGTTTTAACCAATGCCAATATACTTCCGGAAATACTGCAAGCAAATGCTGATCACATTGAGATATCAGCTGAAGTGAATGGTTCACAGCAAAAATTATCCGCAGAAAAATTATTATTATCAGTTGGCAGACAAGCAAATGTAGAAAATATCGGTCTAGATAATACAGATATTGAAGTACACCGCGGATTTATAGAAGTAAATGAACATTATCAAACAAAAGAAACTCATATCTATGCAATTGGTGATGTTATTGGTGGTTTGCAACTTGCTCATGTTGCATCTCATGAAGGAATCCATGCAGTGGAACATATTGCTGGATATCAACCTGAGAAAATTGAACTTCATAAGATAGCACGTTGTATTTATGGTAGTCCAGAAGTTGCAAGCATTGGTTTTACAGAAAAACAAGCAAAAGAACAGGGTTTAGAAATCGCCATAGGTAAATTTCCATTTGCTGCTATTGGAAAAGCGCTTGTTTACGGTGAAACAGAAGGATTTGTGAAAATAATCGCAGACAAAAAGTCGGATGATATTGTCGGGATACATATCATTGGTGCTCATGCAACAGAACTTATATCCGAAGCAAGTCTTGCGATGTTAGTAGATGCGACTCCGTGGGAAATGTCAGCACATATCCACCCACATCCGTCGCTTTCAGAAGCAATTGGAGAAGCAGCTTTAGCTGTTGAAGGAAAAGCGATTCATCAGTAAAGGAGAGATGAGAAAATGACTGAAAACAGACATGCTGCATTAGGTTTATCAGATGAAAAAGTACTTGAAATGTATAGAACAATGCTATTAGCACGACGAATAGATGAAAGAATGTGGCTTCTAAATCGCGCAGGTAAAATCCCATTTGTTATTTCTTGTCAAGGCCAAGAAGCAGCACAAGTAGGGGCGGCTTATGCATTAGACAACGAAAAAGATTATATCGCGCCTTATTATCGAGATATGGGGGTTGTCCTTCGTTTCGGAATGACTACACAAGAACTAATGCTATCTGCTTTCGCAAAAGCAGAAGACCCAAACTCCGGTGGTAGACAAATGCCAGGACACTTTGGACAAAAGAAAAATCGTATTATAACAGGCTCATCACCCGTAACAACACAAGTACCCCATGCAGTAGGGGTAGCTTTGGCTAGTAAAATGCAAAAGAAAGATTTTGTGACATTTGTAACTCTAGGTGAAGGATCCTCTAACCAAGGTGATTTCCATGAAGGGGCTAATTTTGCGGGCGTTCATAAACTACCGGTTATTATTATGGTAGAAAATAATCGCTATGCTATATCTGTTCCGTTAAAAAAACAACTTGCTTGTGAAAATGTATCTGATCGTGCCAAAGGGTATGGAATGCCAGGTGTAACGGTAGATGGTAATGATCCAATTGAAGTTTATAAAGTAGTAAAAGAAGCAGCTGATCGAGCGAGAGAGGGGAAAGGACCAAGTCTTATCGAAACAGTTTGCTATCGTTTGACTGCGCATTCATCTGATGATGATCAACGTCAATATCGGACAGAAGAAGATTTAGCAGAAGGAAAAGCACATGATCCGATTATGAGATTCTCAAATTACTTAAAAGAATTGAACATTTTAACATCAGAACTTGAAGAGAAAATGCAAAATGACATCATGGCTGAAATTGATGAAGCTACTGAATATGCAGAACAGGCCCCATATGCAGCACCTGAGCATGCATTAAAATACGTTTATGCAGAACAGGAGGAAGTATAAAAATGGCCGTTTTATCTTATATTGATGCAATTACACTTGCGATGAAAGAAGAAATGGAAAGAGATGAACGAGTTTTTATCCTTGGTGAAGATGTTGGTCGTAAAGGTGGCGTATTCAAAGCAACAAACGGCTTATATGAACAATTTGGCGAAGACAGAGTAATCGATACACCATTAGCAGAATCTGCAATAGCAGGTGTCGGAATTGGTGCTGCTATGTATGGCTTAAGACCAATTGCAGAAATGCAATTTGCTGATTTTATCATGCCAGCTGTCAACCAAATCGTTTCTGAAGCAGCAAAAGTTCGCTATCGTTCAAATAATGATTGGAATTGTCCAATGGTCATTCGTGCACCTTTTGGTGGTGGTGTTCATGGAGCACTTTATCATTCACAATCTGTTGAAGCAGTATTTGCGAACCAACCAGGGTTAAAAATTGTCATTCCATCTACTCCATACGATGCAAAAGGCTTATTAAAAGCTGCAATTCGTGATGATGATCCTGTATTATTTTTCGAACATAAAAGAGCATATCGTTTGATCAAAGGCGAAGTTCCTGATGACGACTATACCATTGAAATTGGGAAAGCAGACGTAAAACGTGAAGGCGATGATATTACGGTTATTACGTATGGCTTAGGTGTGCATTTTGCATTGCAAGCAGCTGAAAGAATTGAAAAAGATGGAATTAGCGCACATATATTAGATTTGCGAACAATCTATCCACTCGATCAAGAAGCTATTATTGAAGCTGCGAAGAAAACGGGAAAAGTTCTTCTAATTACAGAAGACACTAAAGAAGGCAGTGTAATGAGTGAAGTAGCAGCAATTATCGCGGAATATGCTTTATTTGATTTGGATGCACCGATTAAACGCTTAGCAGGACCAGATGTACCAGCTATGCCTTACGCGCCAACAATGGAAAAATTCTTTATGATTAGTCCTGAAAAAGTAGAACAGGCCATGCGCGAATTGGCAGCATTTTAGTGCTAAGGAGGGGAATAATATGACCATACAAAATATTACAATGCCACAACTTGGTGAAAGTGTTACAGAAGGTACAATTGAAAGATGGCTAATCAAACCTGGTGACCAAGTAAAAAAATACGATGCTTTAGCTGAAGTTCAAACAGACAAGGTGACAGCAGAATTACCATCATCATTCACAGGGACAATATCTGAACTGATCGCGCATGAAGGCGATACAATTGAAGTGGGTAAGATTGTTTGTACCATCGAAATTGAAGATGCTGTCGTAAACCCATCAACAGTAACTACTCATTCAAAAGAAAGTTCTAACGAAGATCAAAATACTAATACTTCGAACGGAAAATCGATGAAAACAAGATATTCACCAGCTGTTGTACGCTTAGCTTCAGAACATCAAATTGACCTCACGCAAGTAGAAGGTAGCGGCGCTTCTGGACGAATAACACGAAAAGATATCCAAAAGATTATTGAAACGGGTAATATTCCTAAAGCGACAAAACAAAAGGTGGAACAACCAAACATAGCCACGCAACAAGTTATACCTGAAGTGAAGTTAACAAATCACATAGAAACGCAGCCATCAAGCATCGGTGATATTGAAATCCCAGTATCAGGTGTTCGACGTGCAATTGCCAAGAACATGGTGATGAGTACACAAGAAATACCGCATGCCTGGATGATGATGGAAGTGGATGTCACTGATTTAGTAAGTTATCGCGATTCGATAAAAGAGGATTTTAAAAAGAAAGAAGGATATAATCTTACGTACTTTGCTTTCTTTGTAAAAGCAGTTTCCCAAGCTTTAAAAGAGTTTCCAATGATGAATTCACAATGGCAAGGTGACAAAATTATTCAGAAAAAGGATATCAACCTTTCTATTGCTGTAACAACAGAAGATGCATTGTATGTTCCAGTTATTCATCATGCAGATGACAAGTCGATTAAAGGTATCGCAAAAGAGGTCCATGAACTTGCCATTAAAGTACGAAGCGGCAAGTTGAAATCCGAAGATATGCAAGGTGGAACATTCACTGTAAATAACACAGGTTCATTTGGCTCTGTTCAATCGATGGGTATTATCAATTATCCACAGGCAGCGATATTACAAATAGAATCTATTGTAAAACGTCCTGTAATTATGAACGGTGGAATGTTTGCTGCAAGAGATATGGTGAATATTTGTTTATCCATTGATCATAGAATTTTAGATGGATTCGTAAGCGGGAAATTTCTAGCTCGTGTAAAAGAAATTCTCGAAAATATATCAAAAGACACAACTTCAATCTATTGATAGATGTCTGAAGACCGTAATATTACGGTTTTCAGACTTTTTTTTCTTTTATGAAGTCACATTGTTGTGTAAAATAGTAATAGAATCACTGAAGGGGGGAAGCGTCATCGCGTCCGTATGACAAACATGAAAGAAGTAGAATTTAAAAAACCTTCTTACGATGAATGGCAAGAAGCATCGATTAAGGCTCTTAAAGGAAAACCTTTTGAATCATTATTTACAAAAACAATTGAGGGGATTACTCTTGAACCTTTATACACAACTGAAAGCCTAATGGCAAAAGTTGACGGGAAATTAGAGGAACAAGTATCAACTATTCGAGCAATGCAAGTGGATAGTGCATTTACTGTAGCTCAAGCAGCATATGGAGATACTATTGAAGAATTCATCGCTCAAACAGAGGATTCGTTTGAACGAGGTAACCAATATGTTACAGTTGGCAAAGTGAACTTTGAATGGAATGAAAATGCATTAAAACAATTAGCAGCATTACTTGAAAAACATCCATTTGTTATCAATGTTGTTGATCCAGCAGTTGTTGACGTATTTAAATATGTTGAGAATAAAGATATTTCAGGCTTTATCATTTCAAAAGAGGAACAAACTATTCTGGATTTTCCGAATGTTCGAAAGTTAAACGCTTACATTCAAGATGCGCATTATCAAGGTGCAAATGCAGTTCAAGAATTAGCGATTGCATTAGCTAAAGCAAGTGAGTTAGCTAACAACATGGAATTCGCTGAATTTGAAAAACAATTTTTCGTATCCTTCGCAATCGATACAAAATTCTTTATGGAAATCGCAAAAATCCGTGCATTTAGAGTATTATGGAAGGCTTTTGCAAAAGCTTATGGTGTAGAAAATCCTCAACCAGTTAAAATTTTTGCAGAAACATCTTTACGTAGCTTTTCAAAATTAGATGTTTATGTAAATCTTTTACGTGCCGGAAATGAAGCATTTTCTGCTGTATTAGGTGGAGCGGACGTGGTGACAGTTCATCCTCATGATGTACTAACAAAACCAACAAACCAATCAATTCGTATCGCACGTAACGTATCCTTAGTGATTAAAGAAGAATCTCATATAACGCAAGTTCTAGATCCTGCTGGCGGTTCTTATTACGTTGAATCATTGACTCATGAGTTAGTGAAAAAGGCTTGGGCGAAATTTGTTGAAATCGAGGAAGCTGGCGGCTATAGCGCATATGCTGAATCAGGAAAACTTCAAAAAGAACTTGACGAAATGATGGCAAAACGTATCAACGATGTAGAACGTCGCAAAACTGTTTTAGTTGGTACAAATAATTTCGCAAATGCGAACGAAGAAGTACCATCAGAATCATTCTATGAAGTAAATCGAATTGCAAAACCATTCGAAGAACTTCGACAACAATTCAAACAATCACCGGTACATGTTGTGATTTTAACATATGGAATTCTCAAAAATATTAAACCACGTACTGACTTTGTAAAAGGTATATTCGCGACTGCAGGTATTACTGCAGAAGTAACAGATCCATTTACAGATGTCAAAAAAGCAAAAGAGTGGTTATCAAATACGACAGCTGACTATGTAGTATTTAGTGCAACTGATGACGATACAAAAGAAGTCATTCCTGCATTATTAGCTTCAAAACCAGGACATATATTACTAGATGCTGCAGGTAAATTTGATGAAGACTGGGAAGACCAAGGACTAAATGGTTTTGTCTTCGCTGGTCAAAATATTATTGAGAAATTACAAGGCATCCAAGATACCTTGAAGGAGGTTCAACGATGAGCAAGCCAAATTTTGCTGATATTTCGATAGAAGAAGTTTTAAAAACAGAAGAAGTTCCTGTTTCAGATAAAACATTTCATACAAATGAAAATATTGAAGTGAAAAATGTATATACGAAAGAAGATTACAAAGGATTAAAACATCTAAATGATGTAGCTGGAATTGCTCCAAATACACGTGGACCTTATCCGACAATGTATGTAGGACGTCCTTGGACAATCCGTCAATACGCAGGTTTCTCTACAGCTGAAGAATCAAATGCTTTCTATCGTCGTAACCTTGCGATGGGTCAAAAAGGTTTATCAGTTGCCTTTGACCTTGCGACGCACCGTGGCTATGACTCAGATCACCCTCGCGTAACAGGTGATGTTGGTAAAGCCGGCGTTGCAATCGACTCAGTAGAAGATACAAAAATTCTATTTGATGGTATTCCACTTGATCAAATGTCTGTATCCATGACGATGAATGGTGCGGTACTACCTGTTCTTGCGTTTTATATTGTAACAGCAGAAGAACAAGGCGTAACACCTGATAAATTATCAGGTACAATCCAAAATGACATTTTAAAAGAATATATGGTTCGTAACACATATATTTATCCTCCAGAAATGTCTATGAAGATTATCGCTGATATTTTTGAATATACATCAAAATTCATGCCGAAATTTAACTCAATCTCTATTTCTGGTTACCATATTCAAGAAGCTGGGGCTACGAATGATATTGAACTTGCATACACACTAGCAGATGGTCTTGAATATGTTCGTACAGGATTAAAAGCAGGCATTGATATCGATAAATTTGCTCCACGTTTATCTTTCTTCTGGGCAATCGGTATGAACTATTACATGGAAATTGCGAAAATGCGTGCAGCTCGTCGAATTTGGGCACAAATGATGTCTACATTCAATCCGAAAAATCCAAAAACATTAGCATTACGTACTCACTCACAAACTTCTGGTTGGTCTTTAACAGAGCAAGATCCATTTAACAACGTGACACGTACACTAATCGAAGCAAACGCAGCAACAATGGGACATACGCAATCCCTTCATACAAATGCACTTGATGAAGCAATTGCTCTACCGACTGATTTCTCAGCTCGAATTGCGCGTAATACGCAATTGTTCTTGCAAAACGAAACAGGTATGACGAAAACAATCGATCCATGGGGCGGTTCATACTATGTTGAAAAACTTACAGATGAACTAACTCAATCCGCTTGGAAATTGATCGAAGAAATTGAGGATCTTGGCGGTATGGCAAAAGCGATCGAAACAGGTCTACCAAAGATGAAGGTCGAAGAAGCAGCAGCAAAACGCCAAGCAAAAATTGACTCAAAAGCAGAAACGATTATAGGTGTGAACAAATATCGTCTTACAGAAGAAGAACCGATTGAAATTTTAGATATTGATAATACATTAGTACGTCAATCTCAAATTGACCGTATTAACAAAATGAAAGCTGAGCGAGACGATGCAGAAGTGAAACGCCACTTAGCACGCCTAACAAAAGCTGCTGAAACAGGCGAAGAAAACTTACTTGCTGTTGCAGTAGATGCAGCTCGTGCACGTGCAACACTAGGCGAAATTTCAGATGCTATTGAAAAAGTATCTGGACGTCACAAAGCAGTTATTCGCTCAATTAGTGGGGTGTACGCTACGAACTATTCAGATGAAGATGCGATTAAAGAAATAAAACAAATGACTGACGAATTCCTAGAAAATGAAGGTCGTCGTCCACGTATTCTAGTAGCAAAAATGGGTCAAGATGGTCATGACCGTGGTGCGAAAGTAGTTGCAACTGCTTACGCTGATTTCGGTTTTGACGTTGATATTTCACCATTATTTATGACACCAGAAGAAACAGCTCAAATGGCAGTAGAAAATGATGTTCATGTTGTAGGTGTTTCTTCACTTGCTGCGGGTCACAAAACATTGGTTCCTGAACTTGTTGCAGAATTGAAAAAATTAGGTCGTGAAGATATTATCGTTATTGTTGGTGGAGTTATTCCAGCACAAGATTATGATTTCTTATATGAACATGGTGCAGCTGCAATCTTTGGACCTGGTACTGTATTGCCAATCGCATCACAAAAAATGCTTGAAATCATATACAAAAACTTGGGCTATGAGGAAGCTTAATGCCTGATAAAGAATCCGCGCTTTTTGTACAACCAGGTGTTAAAGCGATTCACGATGGTATGGAGCCAACAAAGCGAAAAAAGTTTGTGAAGAAAAAGAAAGAAAAGCAAGATTTGGATGAGTTAGCGTCAGAGGTTCGAGAAGGTTCTCGCTTACATTTAGCCAAAGCCATCACACTTTTAGAAAGTTCGAATGTTGATGATAAAGTAGAGGGGCAGGAGTTATTAAAAAAACTCCTCCCTTATACAGGAAATTCTATTCGAATTGGAATTACAGGTGTACCTGGTGCAGGAAAGAGTACGTTTATCGAATCCTTTGGGAAAATGCTTTGTAGCCAAGGTCACAAAGTAGCGGTGCTAGCCATTGATCCAAGTTCAACAGTTACCGGTGGGAGTATTTTAGGGGATAAAACAAGGATGGAAGAATTATCTCGTGAGAAGAATGCTTTCATCCGTCCATCTCCTTCTGCCGGTACACTTGGTGGCGTACACAAAAAAACGCGTGAAACCATGCTTTTATGTGAAGCAGCTGGTTATGACATTATTTTGATCGAAACAGTTGGTGTCGGACAAAGTGAAACCATTGTCCGTGGCATGGTTGATTTCTTCCTTTTACTTGTCTTGACGGGTGCAGGGGACGAACTACAAGGTATGAAAAAAGGAATTATGGAACTCGCGGATACAATTCTAGTGCATAAAGCAGATGGTGATAATATCCGCAATGCCAAAAAAACAGCTGCAGAATATAAACAAATTCTTCATCTGTTACAACCTGCAACACCAGGCTGGACAACTCGTTCGATGACAGCATCATCTTATGAAAATAAGGGATTAGACAAAGTACTTGAAACCATATTAGAGTTCCAAAAACAAGGATTAGAAAATGGAGTTTGGGACAGTCGTAGAAGTCAACAAACGACTGACTGGTTCCAATCCATGATTCACGATCACTTAATCGATTCCTTCTACGGAAATCCCGATAGAAAGAATCAGGTACAAACCTTAGAACAACAAATACTAAATGGACAAATCACTGTCGCACAAGGTGTCGAGCAGTTATTTCCAAAAGAGGCTGAGTAATTTTTACTCAGTTTTTTTGTTTGAGTATAAAATCATATTTAGGATAATGGTTCTATACTAATTGTTGGGGTTATCAAACAATTTAGGGTAAAAAAATACACGTAAGCTCCAAATATCTTATA